>NZ_JBHWKO010000036.1:0-59252 GCF_042731035.1 Streptomyces sp. NPDC059895 | reverse complement strand
CGGAGCCCGAGCCGGACTCCGTATCGGTGCCGGTGCCGGAGCCCGAGCCGGACTCCGTATCGGTGCCGGTGCCGGAGCCCGAGCCGGACTCCGTATCGGTGCCGGTGCCGGAGCCCGAGCCGGACTCCGTACCGGAGCCGGTGCCGGAGCCCGAGCCCGACTCCGTGCCGGTGCCGGAGCCGGTGAGGTCGTCACCGGCCTCCTCCGCTCCCGACCGCTGCCCGACCCGGTGCAGCACCACGGTCTCGCCCGCCGCCCGCTCCGCGGCGGGCTCCGCACCCCGCAGCACCGGCTCCAGCAGATCCACGGCGACGGAGTCGGCGAAACCGGCCGCCGCCACGTCGGCGAGCTCCTGCCCGGTCCGCGCGATGTCCAGACTGCGGCCGATGCGCCGGCCGGCCCGGTCCAGCAGGGCCAGACGCCGCCGGGCACGGTGGCGGTCGGTGATGTCCACGACCGTGTAATAGACGCCCATCGGCCGCCCGTGCTCGTCGTCGAGGCGGGTGAACGACATCACGTGCGCGGTCTCCCGGTGCGGCGCCGCCCGGACGCGCCCCACGTGCTCGTAGCCGACGACGGTCTCGCCGCTCTCCAGCACGTGCCGCATCTCGGCCTCGACCCCCTCCGCGTCCAGGCCCGGCTGGACGTCCGCGAACCGCAGACCCAGCCGGCGCTCGGGCGGGCCGCCGCCGAACCGGCTCAGGGCCGTGTTCGACCACACGAAGCGCAGGTCGGTGTCGACGATGGCGATACCGATCGGCGAACCGGCCACCAGCTGCTCCAGCACCTGACGGCTCATGCTCCAGCCGGGGGCGTCGCCCCTCTCGTTCAGCAGCATCAGCCAGCGCCCCGGCCCGCCGGGCTCGTCCGCCGAGGTGATCCGGGCCATGACCGCAACCGTCTGCCCGTCCGCGCGGCGGGCCGCCAGCAGCCCCGCCCACCCGCCGTCCCGGCGGCACCGCTCCAGCACGTCCGGCATCCGTTCGGCGTCCCCGTGGGCCAGCAGCCCGGCCAGGTCCTTGCCCACCGCCTCGACGGCCGCGTACCCCAGCAGCCGCTCGGCCTCCCGGGTCCAGCTCGTCACCACACCCCGTGCGTCGAGCAGCAGGGGCGCGGCGTCCGCCACGTCGAACCGCCGGCGGGCAACGTCGTCCTCGTCGTGTGAGCCCACGGTCGACCTCTCTGTCGCTGAGAGTGGTCCGCCACCACTTGCCTCCATCTTCACCCTGCGCATCCACGATGTGCGCGATGCGGGTCCCTCCGACGGAGGCGGCTTCCTCCGGGGGAGGCGGGTCCCAGGGTGGCGGCGGGCGGCCGCCCCGGTGCTGAGCGGGGACGCCCCGCGCCGTCCCGTCCCGCCCCGCGCACCGGAACGGGCACGGCGTGCCGCGACCGCGGGCCCCGCGGCCACCCTCCTCCCGTGCCCCGTCGGGCGTAGCCCCTCAGCCCGCCCGGCGCAACACCCGCTCCAGCGCCCCCAGGGCCGACTCCAGTTCCTCCGCGGTGATCGTCAACGGCGGTGCCAGCCGGATGGTGGAGCCGTGCGTGTCCTTGACCAGGACGCCCTCCGCCAGCAACCGCTCCCCGATCTCCCGCCCGGTGCCCACCGCCGGGTCCACGTCGACCCCCGCCCACAGCCCGCGCGCGCGGAAGCCCACCACACCCTTGCCGACCAGCCCGGTCAGACCGTCCCGCAGGACGACGCCCAGCTCGGCCGCCCGGCGCTGGAACTCGCCCGTCGCCAGCAGCTCCACCACCGCCGTGCCGACCGCGGCCGCCAGCGGATTGCCCCCGAAGGTCGACCCGTGCTCACCCGGACGCAGGACGCCCAGCACCTCGCGCCGCGCGACGACCGCCGACACCGGCACGATGCCGCCGCCCAGCGCCTTGCCGAGCAGCAGCACGTCGGGCACGACGCCCTCGTGCTCCACGGCCAGGGTGCGGCCCGTGCGGCCGAGCCCGGACTGGATCTCGTCGGCGACGAACAGGCACCCGGCCCGGCGGGTCAGCTCACGGACGCCCGCGAGGTAGCCGTCGTCGGGGATGACGACGCCCGCCTCGCCCTGGATCGGCTCGATCAGCACCGCCGCGGTCGTCCCGTCGACCGCCGCCTCCATCGCCGCGAGGTCGTTGTACGGCACGATCCGGAAGCCCGGGGTGAACGGCCCGAAACCGCGCCGCGCCGTCTCGTCCGTCGAGAAGCTCACGATCGTCGTCGTACGGCCGTGGAAGTTGTCCGCCGCCACCACGATCGTGGCCCGGTCGGCCGGGACGCCCTTCACCTCGTACGCCCACTTGCGCGCCACCTTGACGCCGCTCTCGACCGCCTCGGCGCCGGTGTTCATCGGCAGCACCATGTCCAGGCCGGTCAGCTCCGCGAGCCGCTCGGCGAACTCGGCGAGCCGGTCGTTGTGGAAGGCGCGGGAGGTGAGGGTGAGGCGGTCCAGCTGGCGGTGCGCCGCCTCGACCAGCGCCGGATGGCGGTGGCCGAAGTTCAGCGCCGAGTAGCCGGCCAGCATGTCGAGGTACCGGCGGCCCTCGACGTCCTCCACCCAGGCGCCCTCGGCGCGCGCCACCACCACGGGCAGCGGGTGGTAGTTGTGCGCCAGGACGGGCTCCTCGGCCCGGATCAGGTCGGCGGAGGTACGCGTACGGGCGGGTGCGGTCATGAGCGGATCTCCTGGGTGCAGCACTTGATGCCGCCGCCGGCCTTCTGGAACTCCGACAGGTCGACGGGGACGGGGACATAGCCACGATCGGCCAGACGGGCGGCGAGCGCCTCCGCACGCGGGGCGATGAAGACGTTGCGGCCGTCGGAGACGGAGTTGAGCCCGAACGCCAGCGCGTCCTCGCGGGTCGCGAGCACCGCGTCCGGGTACAGCCGCGCCAGCACCTCCCGGCTGCCCGGCGAGAACGCCTCCGGGTAGTACGCGATGTTCTCTCCGGGCCCGCCGTCCAGGACGAACAGCGCCGTGTCGAGGTGGTAGAAGTGCGGGTCCACCAGGGTCAGGCTGATCACCGGGTGGCCGAAGAACTCCTGCGCCTCGCGGTGCGCCTCCCGGGTGGTGCGGAACCCGGTGCCGGCCAGCAGGTACCGCCCCGTCCACACCAGGTCGCCCTCGCCCTCGCAGACGGACTCGGGCCGGTGGACGTCGTAGCCCGCCGCCTTGAACCAGGTGTCGTAGTGCACGGACTCGGGCCGCCGCTGCGGCGCGTGGAAGAGGGAGCCGAAGACGCGGCCGTCCACGACGACCGCCGAGTTCGCGGCGAAGACCATGTCGGGCAGGCCGGGGGCCGGCTCCACGGTGTCCACGGTGTGGCCGTGGGCGCGGTAGGCGCGGATCAGGGCCTGCCACTGATCACGGGCGAGGTCGACGTCGACGGGGGTGTCGGGATGCATCCAGGGGTTGATCGCGTACTGCACGGCGAAATGTCTGGGGTCACAGACCAGGAAGCGCCGAGAGCGCGGCACACGGCTGACGGTCACAGAGGGGTTCCTCCGCTTTTCCTGCGGTGTCACTGCGGTGTCGACGGATGTCGACGTGTGGTTGACACCACGGTAGAAAGCGACAGGACGCCCGACAAGGAATGACTACTGCGTGTTCACGCAGGATCACTGCGCAATCGTCCCGCCCGGCGCACGACCGCTGCGTCACCCGCCGTCATCGGGAGCCACCTGGGTGGCGCCGGCCTCCGGGCTCTCCGGCAGCAGGTGCGACAGCACCATCACACTGATCGTCTTCCGGATGAACGGCTCGACCCGGATGCGCTCCAGCACCTCCTCGAAGTGCTCCACGTCCCGCGCCCGCACGTGCAGCAGGGCGTCCGCCCCGCCGGTCACGGTCATCGCCGCGGTGATCTCCGGATGGTTGCGCACGACCTCCGCGAGCCGCCGCGGCGGCGCCGCGCCCTCGCAGTACACCTCCACGTACGCCTCCGTGCGCCAGCCCAGCGCCGACGGCCTCACCGTCGCCGTGAACCCGGTGATCACCCCGCTGTCCCGCAGCCGGTCCACCCGGCGCTTGACCGCCGTCGCCGACAGCCCGACCGCCGAGCCGATCTCGGCGAAGCTCGTCCTGGCGTTCGCCATCAACGCGGTGAGGATCTTCCGGTCGAGTCCGTCGAACGGCGGCGGTGTGCTGCTCATGTCCGCACTGTATCCAGCGGATACGTCCCTGCCCCGGCACGTGTCCAGCCGTGCGGATCGCCCCTACACTCCACGTTCATGCTGCGCGCCCTCGCCGTCGACGACGAACGCCCCTCGCTGGAGGAGCTGCTGTACCTGCTCGCCGCCGACCCACGGATCGGGAGCGTGGAGGGCGCCGGTGACGCGACCGAGGCACTGCGCCGGATCAACCGCGCCCTGGAGTCCGGCCCCGACGGCCCCGAAGCCGTCGACGTCGTCTTCCTCGACATCCAGATGCCCGGCCTGGACGGCCTCGACCTGGCCCGGCTGCTCACCGGCTTCGCCCGCCCGCCGCTGGTCGTGTTCGTCACCGCCCACGAGGACTTCGCCGTCCAGGCCTTCGACCTCAAGGCCGTCGACTACGTCCTCAAACCGGTCCGCGCGGAACGCCTCGCCGAGGCCGTACGCCGGGCCGCCGAGCTGCGCGGCACGGCCCCCCGCATCCCGGTCCACGAGCCCGACCCCGACCACATACCCGTCGAGCTCGGCGGGGTGACCCGGTTCGTCGCCGTCGACGACATCACCCACGTCGAGGCCCGGGGCGACTACGCCCGGCTGCACACCGACCGCGGCAGCCACCTGGTGCGGATCCCGCTCTCCACCCTGGAGGAGCGCTGGCGTGCCCGCGGCTTCGTCCGCATCCACCGCCGCCACCTCGTCGCCCTGCGCCATGTCGCCGAGCTCCGCCTCGACGCGGGCACCGTGAGTGTCCTGGTCGGCGGCGAGGAGCTCCAGGTCAGCCGCCGGCACGCCCGTGAACTGCGGGACCTGCTGATGAGGAGGCCGTGAGGTGCCCCACCAGGACCCCGCCGAGCGCCGCGTCGTCGTCACCGGCCCGCCCCGGCGCACCCTCCCCCACGCTCGGCTTCGCTCGCGCGGGCGGTACCCCCATGCCTCCGGCCACCACCGCCCGCGCACCGAGATAGACGAGCAGACCACCCTCGGCCACACCTACGTCCGCTCCCTGATGCGCACCCAGCTGCGCGCCGCGCTCACCGCCTTCGCCGTCCTGGTCCTCCTCGTCGGCCCGCTGCCGCTGCTGTTCGCGGCGATGCCCGACGCCCGCCGCCTGGAGTGGGCGGTCCTCGGCTTCGGCCTCTACGCCCCGCTCGTCCTGCTCGCCCGCTGGTACGTCCGCCGCGCCGAACGCAACGAACGCGACCTGGTGCGGCTGGTGGAGGACCGGTGAACTCGGCGTTCGCCGTCCCCGCCGTCGCCCTCGTCGTCGTGGCGACCGTCCTGGTCGGCGCCTTCGGCCTGCGGATCTCCCGCACGACCTCCGACTTCTACGTCGCCTCCCGCACCGTGGGCCCCCGCCTCAACGCGGCCGCCATCAGCGGCGAGTACCTGTCCGCCGCGTCCTTCCTGGGCATCGCCGGCCTGGTCCTCGTCCAGGGCCCGGACATGCTCTGGTACCCGGTCGGCTACACCGCCGGATACCTGGTGCTGCTGCTGTTCGTCGCCGCCCCGCTGCGCCGCTCCGGCGCCTACACCCTCCCCGACTTCGCCGAGGCCCGCCTCGCCTCCCAGGCGGTACGGCGGCTCGCGGGCGCCTTCGTCGTGGGCGTCGGCTGGCTCTACCTGCTGCCGCAGCTCCAGGGCGCCGGGCTGACGCTGACCGTCCTCACCGGGGCCCCCGACACCCTGGGCGGTCTGATCGTGGCCGTCGTCGTCACCGCGACCGTCGCCGCGGGCGGCATGCGCAGCATCACCTTCGTCCAGGCCTTCCAGTACTGGCTCAAGCTGACCGCGCTCCTCGTCCCGGCCCTCTTCCTGGTCCTCGCCTGGCAGGGCGACGGCGCACCCCGGCACGTCTTCGAGGAACCGCCCGCCTTCCGCGACCAGCGGTCCGTCCGGGTCGACGACCGCCTCGACCTCAGGCTGGAGCGGCCCCTGACCGTGACCGTGGACGGCACCGTCGACGGCCGCCGCCACCACGGCGCCGAACTCCGCCTCCCGGCCGGCACCCACCGCATCGAGGAGGGCACCCGTCTCACCTTCCCGCGGGGCACCGCCGTCCCCACCGCCGACCGCGGCGGCAACGGCGGCATGTCCACCTCCCTCGCCGCCGGCCGTGAGGACCGCCCCCTGTACGCCACGTACGGGCTGATCCTCGCGACCTTCCTCGGCACCATGGGCCTGCCCCACGTCGTCGTCCGCTTCTACACCAGCCCGCACGGCGTCGCCGCCCGCCGCACCACCGTCGCCGTCCTCGCCCTCATCGGCGGCTTCTACCTGCTCCCGCCCCTCTACGGCGCGCTGGGCCGCATCTACGCCCCCGAACTCGCCCTCACCGGTGACGCCGACGCCGCCGTGCTGCTGCTGCCGGACCGGGTGATCGGCGGCCTCGGCGGCGACCTGCTCGGCGCGCTGGTCGCCGGGGGCGCCTTCGCCGCGTTCCTGTCCACCGCGTCGGGGCTGACCATGGCCGTGGCGGGCGTGCTCACCCAGGACGTGCTGCCCTCGCGCGGCGTGCGCCACTTCCGGCTCGGCACCGGCCTCGCCATGGCCGTCCCACTGGGGGCGAGCCTGCTGGTGGGCGGGCTGCCGGTGGCGGACGCGGTGGGGCTGGCCTTCGCGGTCTCCGCGTCCTCGTTCTGTCCGCTGCTCGTCCTCGGCATCTGGTGGCGGCGGCTCACCCCGCCCGGCGCGGCCTGCGGGATGCTGGTGGGCGGCGGTTCGGCGTTCGCCGCGGTCGCCGCGACCATGGCCGGCCTCCCCGTGACGGGAACCCCGCACGCCCTGCTCGCCTGGCCCGCCCTGTGGTCCGTCCCGCTGGGCTTCCTCACCATGGTCCTGGTGTCCCTGGCCACCGC
This sequence comes from Streptomyces sp. NPDC059895, assembly GCF_042731035.1. NCBI lineage: Bacteria > Bacillati > Actinomycetota > Actinomycetes > Kitasatosporales > Streptomycetaceae > Streptomyces > Streptomyces sp. NPDC059895. The sequence goes on along the minus strand of NZ_JBHWKO010000036.1, from coordinate 52,250 downwards.
GGGCCGGGTCCCGCCCGGCACGGCGGCGGTCCTGGCCCGCTTCCACCTCCCCGAGGAGCTGCGGGCGGCGGAGGTGAAGGCGTGAGCGGCTTCCTGGCGGGCCTGTGCATCGCGATCCTGCCGTTCCTCGCCGCCGGGTTCTGGCTCGGCCGGCGCACCGCCCGCCCCGAGACCCTGGGCGGCCTCGGCACCCCTGTCGAGCACGCCACCTTCCAGACCCTGCACACCGCCTCGCTCGCCGCACCCCCGCTGCGGGCCGGCCTGACGGAGGAGACGGCCCGCAAGTCCGCCCGCCGACTGCGCGTACTCCTCGGCACGGACGCCCTCTGCCTGGCCGACCGCCGGCAGGTGCTGGTCTGGGACGGCGTGGGCGCCCACCACCGCGCCGAGATCACGGCCCGGCTGGCCGGCCCGCTCGACACCGGCCGCGGCGAGGCCTTCCCGCTGGCCTGCGACACCCCCGACTGCCCCGTCCGCTGGGCCGTCGTCGCCCCGCTCACCGTCGACGACCGGGTGCACGGCGCCCTCGTCGCCTGCGCGCCCCGCGAGTCCGCGGTCCTCGTCCGGGCCGCCGGGGAGGTCGCCCGCTGGGTCAGCGTCCAGCTGGAGCTGGCCGACCTCGACCGGTCCCGCACCCGCCTCATCGAGGCCGAGCTCAAGGCCCTGCGCGCCCAGATCTCACCGCACTTCGTGTTCAACTCGCTCGCGGTGATCGCGTCGTTCGTCCGCACCGACCCCGAGCACGCCCGGGAGCTGCTGCTGGAGTTCGCCGACTTCACCCGCTACTCGTTCCGGCGGCACGGCGACTTCACCACCCTCGCCGACGAGCTCCACGCCATCGACCACTACCTGGCGCTGGTCCGCGCCCGCTTCGGCGACCGCCTCTCCGTCACCCTCCAGATCGCCCCGGAGGTCCTCCCGGTCGCCCTGCCGTTCCTGTGCCTCCAGCCCCTGGTGGAGAACGCCGTCAAGCACGGCCTGGAGGGCAAGACCGACAAATGCCACATCCAGATCACCGCCCAGGACGCCGGCGCCGAGGCGCTCGTCGTGATCGAGGACGACGGCGCCGGCATGGACCCGGACCTGCTGCGCCGCATCCTGGCGGGCGAGGTGAGCCCGTCCGGCGGGATCGGCCTGTCCAACGTCGACGACCGGCTCCGCCAGGTGTACGGCGACGACCACGGCCTGGTCATCGAGACCGCGCCCGGGGCCGGGATGAAGATCACCGCCCGGCTGCCGAAGTACCGGCCGGGGGTCCACCCGGCGGCCCGCCCCGGGCCCGGCTGAACGCCGCCCGGCCCGGCTGAACGCCGCCTGGTCCGGCTGAACACCGTCCGGACCGGCTGAACACCGTCCGGACCCGTCCGGACCCGAACGGCCCTGCCCCCGACCCGCCCCGGGCCGGTCTCAGGGGGTGCGGGTCACCACCAGCGCGAGCGTGATCAGCCCGAGCACGACCCAGCCGAACCACAGCCAGCCGTTGCTGCCGAGAGCCACCGTGTAGGCGGTCACCACCACGAGCCCCCCGAGGGTGATCACCCCCATGGTCTTCGTGGAGCCGTCCGTGGTACCGGGCATCGCGACACCCTCCTCCGGCGCGCCCTCCGCAGGGCGCGTCCCCCTCCATGGTGCCCTGGTTCCGCCGTTCGTGGCAGGCCCGTCAGTCCTGGCGTGCGCTCAGCGAGGCCAGATAGGCGTTGTACGCCTCGAGCTCCTTGTCGCCGTCCCGGTCGGCGGCCCGGTCCTTGCGCTTGGCCTGCCGCTGCTCCGACCCGTACCACTGGAAGAGCAGGGCGATGAGGACCAGCACGGACGGGATCTCGCTGAACGCCCAGGCGATGCCGCCGGCCGCGTTCTGGTCGGAGAGGGCATCGATGCCGAGGGAGGCCGGCGGGTTCTCGAACGACGTGACCATCGGCGTCGACGCCATCATCAGCGCGATGCCGAAGAACGCGTGGAACGGCATGCCGGCGAACAGCTCCAGCATCCGCATCAGGTGTCCCGGCCGGTTGGGCCCCGGGTCCACGCCCATGATCGGCCAGAAGAACACCACGCCGACCGCGAGGAAGTGCACCATCATCGCGATGTGCCCCGCCCTGGAGCCCATCAGGAAGTCGAAGAGCGGCGTGAAGTACAGCGCGTACAGGCTCGCGATGAACAGCGGGATCGTGAAGGCGAAGTGCGTGATCACCCGCAGGTACCGGCTGTGCAGCAGCATCAGCAGCAGCTCACGCGGCCCCTTGCGCCCCCGGCCCGCCGTCGGCAGCGCGCGCAGCGCCAGGGTGACGGGCGCGCCGAGCAGGATCAGGATCGGCGACAGCATGCTGATCACCATGTGCTGCACCATGTGCACGCTGAACATGACCATGCCGTAGTCGTTCAGCCGGGTGCACGTCACCAGCGCCACGGTCAGCACGCCCACGACGTACGCCACCGTCCGCGACACCGGCCACGCGTCCCCGCGCCGGCGCAACCGGGCGACCCCCCACACGTACAGGCCGAGCCCCAGCAGGCAGGCGACGAGGAAGAAGGGGTCCGCCGACCACTGAAGACCCCGCCCCAGCGTGAACGGCGGCAGATCCATGGTCATGCCGTGCCCGCTGTGATCCATGTTCGGCGGCTCCTGATTCGTGGGGGGATGTACGTTTCCGGCCGCCCTCAAGAGTAGAGAGGCCCCCGGCGACCTCGGTCACCGGGGGCCGGAGGATCTCGCCGGACGGCTACAGCACCGTCTCCGCCTCGGCGTACCGCTCCTCCGGAACGGTCTTGAGCGTCTCGACCGCCTCCGCCAGCGACACCATCACGATGTCCGTGCCGCGCAGCGCCGTCATCATCCCGAACTCACCCCGGTGCACCGCCTCCACGGCGTGCCACCCGAAGCGGGTGGCCAGCACCCGGTCGTACGCGGTGGGCGTACCGCCCCGCTGCACATGCCCGAGGATCACGGGACGGGCCTCCTTGCCGAGCCGGGACTCCAGCTCGAGGGAGAGCTGCCGCGCGATGCCGGCGAACCGCTCGTGCCCGTAGATGTCCTTGCCGCCCTCGTCGAAGGCCATGGTCCCGGGCTTCGGCTTGGCGCCCTCCGCCGCGACGACGATCGCGAACCGCTTGCCCGCGTCGAACCGCTCGCCCACCCGCGCGGCGAGCTCCTCGATGTCGAACGGCCGCTCGGGCACGACGATGGCGTGGGCGCCGGCCGCCATGCCCGAGTGCAGCGCTATCCAGCCGGTGTGGCGGCCCATGACCTCCACGACGAGGACCCGCTGGTGGGACTCGGCGGTGGTCTTCAGCCGGTCGAGGGCCTCCGTCGCCACGCCCACGGCCGTGTCGAAGCCGAAGGTGACGTCGGTGACCGCGATGTCGTTGTCGATGGTCTTCGGCACGCCCACCACGGGCAGGCCGCTGTCCGACATCAGACGGGCCGCCTTGAGCGTGCCCTCGCCGCCGATCGGGATGATGGCGTCGAGGCCGAGTTCCGCGACGTGGCCGCGGGCCCGCTCCACGCCGTCCCGCAGGTGCGAGGGCTGGACGCGGGAGGAGCCGAGGATCGTGCCGCCGCGGGCGAGGATGCCGCCCACCGCGTCGAGGTCGAGCTTGAGGTAGTCGCACTCCAGGAGGCCCTTCCAGCCGTCCCGGAAACCGATGACCTCGTCGCCGTGGTCGGCGACGGCACGGTGCACGACGGACCGGATGACGGCGTTCAGGCCGGGGCAGTCGCCGCCGGACGTGAGGACACCAATGCGCATAGCCCGATACAACCTTCTTCGCGGGGGCCGGGTCCGGACCGCGTCGTCCGGCTCGATCCCCGCCACCCTAGCGGCAGAAGGGGGCGGGGCCGAAGAACGCGTCCGCCTGCTGGACGGACCTGCTCACCTGTGCGGATGCGCGGTCAGACGGGCTGCTGACGGTGGACCGACCATCAGGTGAACAGCTGGTCGGACGAGCCGCCGCGGCACGCGGTCACGCGGGCTGCTGCGCCGCCGTGATGCGCTCGTTGCGCAGCGCCTCGTACCAGTGGTCGTCGGTCGGCGGGAGCGCGTTCACGTCGAGCGCCAGCTTCAGCAGCAGGTCCGCGATGAGCGGGTTGCGGGCGAGTACCGGGCCGTGCATGTACGTGCCGAACACGGTGTCGTTGTAGGCGCCCTCGGTGCCGTCGCCGGTGCCGTTGCCCTTGCCGAGCTGGACCCGGGCGAGGGGGCGGGCGGTCGGGCCGAGGTGGGTGACGCCCTGGTGGTTCTCGAAACCGGTCAGCGGCGGCAGGCCCAGACGCGGGTCGATGTCGGCGAGGACGTCGCCGACGCACCGCTCGCCCTGGCCGCGCACCGTGGTGACGTCGAGCAGGCCGAGGCCCGGCTCGCGCTGCCCGAGGTCGTTGACGAACTCGTGACCCAGGATCTGGTAGCCGGCGCAGACCGCGAACACGATCGCGCCGTTGTTCACCGCCTGGTACAGGTGCCCGTCGCGGCGCAGCCGCTCCGCCGCGAGCCGCTGCGGCCGGTCCTCGCCGCCGCCGATGAGGTAGATGTCGCCGGAGGTCGGGATCGGCTGGTCGCTGCGGACGTCGAGACGCGCCACGTCGAGGCCGCGCTGCCGCGCCCGGCGCTCCACGACCAGGACGTTGCCCTGGTCGCCGTAGGTGCTGAGCAGGTCCGGGTAGACCCAGACGACCCGCAGTTGGTTGTCGCTCATCACGTGATGGTTCCTCGTCTCAGTTGCCGACGCGGCGGCGCAGGTCCTGGAAGGCGGTGTAGTTCGCGATGACCTCGATACGGCCCGGCGGGGCCGCCTGCACCGCCTGGTCGACGCTGTCGCACACCTGGAAGTGCTGGCCCGCGACCTCCAGGCGCACCGCGAGGTCCAGCTTGCGGTCGCCGATGACGAAGATCGGGTGGCCGGTCAGACGGGTGTAGTCCACGTCCCACAGCCAGGAGGTGTCGGTGCCGTCGGCGCCGCGCGCGTTCACCGACAGGATGACCGGGGTGGGCGGCGGATCGATCAGGCTGAACGTCTCGAGCCAGCCGGCCGGGTTCTTCGCCAGCAGCAGCCGCAGGTCGCGCTCCATGAACTGGACGACGTCGTAGCGTCCGGCGACGGCCTGCACCTGGTACATGCGCTCCAGCGCCACCTGCGGCGGCACGCCGAAGACGGCGGCCACGGCTGCCGAGGAGGCGGCGTTGGCCTTGTTGGCGCGGCCCGGCAGCTGGAGGTGGATCGGCCAGGCGGAGCCGTGCGGGTCGAGGACGTGGTCGCCGGAGAGCACCCAGCTCGGCGTCGGCCGGCGGAAGCCGCACTCGCCGCAGAACCAGTCGTCTCCCGGGCGCTGCATCACACCGCCGCAGGAGGGGCAGGACCAGGCGTCGTCCTTCCACATCTGCCCGGCGGCGACCCAGACGACGTTGGGGGAGGAGGACGCGGCCCACACCACCAGCGGGTCGTCGGCGTTCGCCACGACGACGGCCTTGGAACCGGCCAGCCCCTCGCGCCAGTTCTCGGCGAGCATCCGGGTCTCGGCGGCGCGGTCGAGCTGGTCGCGGGAGAGGTTGAGCAGCGCGATGCACTTGGGCGCGGTGTCCCGGGCCACGCCCGCGAGGTACTTCTCGTCGACCTCGATCACGCCGAACTTGGAGTCCGAGCCGCCCGCCAGCGCCGAGGTGATGCCCGCGGGCATGTTGGCGCCGAGCGCGTTGGACACGACCGGGCCCGCGGCCCGCAGCGCCTCCGCGATCAGCCGGGTGGTGGTGGTCTTGCCGTTGGTCGCCGAGACCAGGACGACGTCCAGGTTCTGTGCGAGCCGGGCGAGGAGGTCGGGGTCGAGTTTCAGCGCCACCCGGCCGCCGATCACCGAACCGCTGCCGCGCCCCGCGGCGCGCGATGCCGCCGCGACCGCCTTGCCCGCGGTCACGGCCAGCTTGGCCCGCGGCGTGAGCGGGTCCGAGTTGCCTGCCATCAGTTCTCGATCCTCCTTGCGTACGCGCCGCGCCTGAAGCCTGACGGCAACGTGGTGGGTGGTCAGCCTATCGAGATCCATTCGCACTCCCGAATCCCGGCACCCGGCCGACCCCGCGCGCGGCATGCCCGTGTCAGAAAGGACCGTACCCTTGCCGCCATGCGACACGGCTCCATCCCGGGCGCCCATGGGCGGGTCCGGCCCCTCACTCTCCTCGGCGACCCCGTCCTGCGGGACCCCTGCCACGAGGTCACCGGCTTCGGCCCGGAGCTCGCCCGTCTCGTGGAGGACATGTTCGCCACGATGTACGCGGCCCAGGGCGTCGGCCTCGCCGCGAACCAGGTGGGGGAGTCCCTGCGGGTGTTCGTCTACGACTGCCCCGACGACGAGGACGTCCGCCATCTGGGCCATGTGGTGAACCCGCGCCTGGTGGAGGCCGACGGGGTCGTGGTGCGCGGCCCGGAGGGCTGTCTGTCCCTGCCGGGCCTGGAGGCGGGGACGGAGCGGTACGACCACGCGGTGGTCGAGGGGGTGACGGTGACGGGGGAGCCGGTCAGGGTCCACGGCACGGGCTTCTTCGCCCGGTGCCTCCAGCACGAGTGCGATCACCTGGAGGGCCGCGTCTACGCGGACCAGCTGACCGGCCGGCGCCGGCGCAGACTGATGCGGCAGGCGGCGCGGGCCTCCTGGCACAGGGGCGGCGGACCGGCTTAGGTCCGGGTTGGCCAGGCCCTGTCGTCGCCTTCCCGTCCGCCCCGCGGCGCGGGCGCCGTCAGAACCCCGGGCCTCCGATCCGGTCCCCGGCGGCCGCGAGCCGCCCCCACAGCAGGTCCGCCAGGCTCCGCACCAGCTCGGCCCGGGAGCAGGGCCGCTCGCCCAGCCACCAGTCGCCGGCCGCGTGCATCATCCCGACGATGCCGTGCCCCCACACCCGGGCGAGCTGCTGGCTCCCGGGGCCGAGGTCCAGCCGGTCCTCGATGACCTGGGCCAGCTCCTCGCCCATCCGCCGCAGCAGCGGGGCCGAGTGCTTGCCGACGTCGAACCCCTGGTCGCCGGGCGAGCCCTCCGCCGGGTGCATCAGGAACCGGTACACCTGGGGGCGGGCCTCGATCGCCGCGAGGTAGGTGTCCAGCGTGGCCTCGACCCGCTCCCGCCGCTCGGCCGGGGCGTCCAGCGCCGCCCGCAGGGAGTCCAGCAGCGCGTCCGTGTGCCGGGTGGCGAGGGCGGCGTACAGGCCGCCCTTGTCCCCGAAGTGCCGGTACAGGATCGGCTTGGTGATGCCGGCCTCGGCGGCGATGGCGTTCATCGAGGCCTGGGGGCCGTCCCGGAGCACCACTCTGTCCGCGGCCTCCAGCAGCTCGCGCCGTCGGCGGTCGGCGGACCGCTGCTGCTCGGTCCGCTGCGTGGTGTCCATGTGCTCTCCCCACCCGTGCTGATTCGGTGACGCCTGCGCAAACTAACACCTGGCAACAGCCTGACATCGAACGGGCCTGCCCAGGTGTCATCAGGAGTTGACTTTTCCTACCGACGGGTAACAGACTTTGGTTACCGCTAGTAACAAGCACTGCCCGCCGCTGGAGGGGACATGGCCGAGTTCACCATGGAGCTCAACGACGAACAGAAGGAGGTACGGGACTGGCTGCACGGCTTCGCCGCCGACGTCATCCGGCCCGCGGCCGCCGAATGGGACGAGCGTGAGGAGACTCCCTGGCCGGTCATCCAGGAGGCCGCGAAGGTCGGCATCTACTCCCTCGACTTCTACGCCCAGCAGTACTTCGACCCGACCGGCCTCGGCATCCCGATGGCCATGGAGGAACTCTTCTGGGGCGACGCCGGCATCGCCCTGTCCATCGTGGGCACCGGCCTCGCCGCCGTGGGCGTCCTCGCCAACGGCACCGAGGAGCAGATCGGCACCTGGATCCCCCAGATGTACGGCGACGCCGGCGACGTCAAGGTCGCCGCCTTCTGCTCCTCCGAGCCCGACGCCGGCTCCGACGTCGCCTCGCTGCGCACCCGGGCCGTCTACGACGAGGCCAAGGACGAGTGGGTGATCAACGGCACCAAGACGTGGGCGACCAACGGCGGCATCGCCAACGTCCACGTGGTCGTCGCGGTCGTCGACCCCGAGCTCGGCTCCAAGGGCCACGCGTCCTTCATCGTCCCGCCGGGCACGCCCGGCCTCTCCCAGGGCCAGAAGTTCAAGAAGCACGGCATCCGCGCCTCGCACACCGCCGAGGTCGTCCTCGACCAGGTGCGCGTCCCCGGCTCCTGCCTGCTCGGCGGCAAGGACAAGCTGGACGAGCGCCTCGCGCGGGCCCGTGAGCGGGCCAAGTCCGGTGAGCGGGTGAAGAACGCGGCGATGGCCACGTTCGAGGCCTCGCGGCCGGCGGTCGGCGCGATGGCCGTCGGTACGGCCCGCGCCGCGTACGAGGTCGCCCTCGACTACGCCATGACCCGCGAGCAGTTCGGCCGCCCGATCATCGACAACCAGGGGGTCGCCTTCCAGCTCGCCGACATGCGGACCTCCATCGACGCGGCCCGGCTCCTCGTCTGGCGCGCCTCCTGGATGGCCATCAACGGCAAGCCGTTCACCGCGGCCGAGGGGTCGATGTCCAAGCTGTTCGCGAGCGAGACGGCCAAGAAGGTGACGGCCCAGGCCGTCCAGATCCTCGGCGGCAACGGCTACACCCGGGAGTACCCGGTGGAGCGCATGCACCGCGACAGCGCGATCTACACGATCTTCGAGGGGACGAGCGAGATCCAGCGGCTCGTCATCGCCCGGACGCTGTCCGGGATGCCGATCCGGTAGCGCCCCGCGGGGAGCTGCGCGACGCGGTCCGCGGGTGCGTCGTGGCTGGTCGCGCAGTTCCCCGCGCCCCTGGGTGCGCTCAGGGGCGCGGGGCCCTGCCGACGTGCGGCTCCGCCGCGTGGGCGCGACGCGCCGCGACGCGCCCGCACCCGGCGACACGCCGCACCCCCTACGGAGTGCTCCCGCTGCTGTGCGCGATGCACGCCACATCGATGCGATCCGCCAGCTTCGCCAGCTCGATGGTCAGCGCGGCGACGGTGTCCTCGTCCAGCCCCTCCGCGCCCGCCTCGACGAGATGCAGCCACCGGCCGCCCAGCGTCCGCAGCAGCTTGCTCACGTCGGCCGCGGACACCTGGAGGGTCCCGCGGTCGTCGACGATCAGCGGCAGAGTCACTTCGCGGTTCACACCCGGGATCGTAGCCGCGCGACGGTCACGCACCGTGCCAAACCGTGGTGATGTTGCAGAACTCGCGGATTCCGTGCCCGGACAGCTCACGCCCGTAGCCCGACCGCTTGACCCCGCCGAACGGGAACGCCGGGTGGGACGCCGTCATGCCGTTGACGTACACCCCGCCCGCCTCCAGATCCCGGACGAAACGGTCGACCTCGGCCTCGTCGCGCGTCCAGACGTTGGAGCTCAGGCCGAACGGGCTGTCGTTGGCGATGAGGACCGCCTCGTCCAGGTCGGCGGCCCGGTACAGCGTCGCGACCGGCCCGAACGCCTCCTCGCGGTGGATCCGCATCTCACGGGTGACGCCGGCCAGCACGGTCGGCGGGTAGTACCAGCCGGGCCCCTCCGGACGTTCCCCGCCGCACAGCACGCGGGCGCCGCCGCGCCGCGCGTCGTCCACCAGCTCCTCCAGGTCGGCGCGCCCCCGCTCGCTCGCCAGCGGGCCGACCTCGGTGTCCTCCTCCAGCGGGTCCCCGACCCTCAGCGCCCTCATCCCTTCGGTGAAGCGCTCGGCGAAGCGGTCGTACACGTCCGTGTGGACGACGAACCGCTTGGCGGCGATGCACGACTGCCCGTTGTTCTGCACCCGTGCCGTCACCGCGACCTCGGCGGCCCGGTCGACGTCCGCGGACGGCATCACGACGAACGGGTCGCTGCCGCCCAGCTCCAGCACCGTCTTCTTGACCATCTCGCCGGCGGTGGAGGCGACCGCGCGTCCGGCCGGCTCGCTGCCGGTCAGGGTGGCGGCCTTGACCCGCTCGTCGCGCAGGATCTCGTCGACCGCGCCGGAGCCGATCAGCAGGGTCTGGAAGCAGCCCTCCGTGAAGCCCGCCCGGTGGAACAGGTCCTCCAGGTAGAGGGCGGTCTGCGGGACGTTCGAGGCGTGCTTGAGCAGACCGACGTTGCCGGCCATCAGCGCGGGCGCGGCGAAGCGGACCACCTGCCACAGCGGGAAGTTCCACGGCATCACCGCGAGGACCGGGCCCAGCGGCCGGTAGCGGACCAGGGCGCGGGAGGCGCCGGAGTCCCTCACGTCGGCCTCGGCCGGCTCCTCGTCGGCGAGCAGCGCCTGCGCGTGCCCGGCGTACCAGCGCATCGCCTTCGCGCACTTCGCGGCCTCGGCCCGCGCCTGCTTGACCGGCTTGCCCATCTCGGTGGTCATCACCCGGGCGATCTCCGGCGCGTCCTCGTCGAGGAGGCCGGCGGCCCGCTCCATCAGCCGGGCCCGCTCGGCCAACGCCGACGTGCGGTACGTGCGGAACGTGGCCTGCGCGAGCTGGAGCCGGCGTTCGAGCTCCTCCTCGTCCATGGCCTCGTACGTCTTGAGCGTCTCGCCGTTCGCCGGGTTCACCGTCGCGATGGGCATGACCGACCTCCTGGAAACCGACTGTGCTTCGACCTTCGCGCGGCGCGCCGGGCCCCGCAACGCGTGCGCTCTCAGCCCGAGTGCTCCGCCAGCCGGTCCAGAAACGCGGACTGGGCCCTGACGATCACCTCGCGCGCCCGGTCCAGGCCGTACCAGGCCACCCGGTCCAGCTCGGGGAACTCCCGCGTCCGCCCGGACCGCGGCGGCCACTCCATGACGAACGTGCCGGGCTCGACCGACGCCGGATCGAGGTCCGCCTCGACCGCCCAGGCCGTGACGGTCTTGCCGTTCGTCTGCCGGACCTCACCGAGCTCGACCGCCTCCCCGTCGGGCGGCGCGACGCCCAGTTCCTCCCGGAACTCGCGGCGGGCGGCCTCCCAGGCGGGCTCGTCGGGCTCGTACTCGCCCTTGGGCACGGTCCACGCCCCGGCCTCCCGGCGCGCCCAGAACGGGCCGCCCATGTGCCCCAGCAGCACCTCCACGCCGGTGTCGGTGCGCCGGAACAGCAGCAGGCCCGCGCTGCGCCGCGCCGTCACGGACGCACCTCGGGGTGCGCGGCGAGCACGGTCTCGACGCTGTCGGCCTCCTCGGGCCGCTTGTCCTCGCGGTAGCGCAACACGCGGGCGAAGCGCAGGGTGACGCCGGCCGGGTAGCGGGTGGAGCGCTGGAGACCGTCGTAGGCGATCTCCACGACGAGGGCGGGGCGTACGGTCAGCCCCCAGCCGTGCTCCTGGACGGCCAGCTCCCTCAGGTGCCCGGTCTGCCAGGTGAGCATCGCGTCGGTCATGCCCTTGAAGGTCTTGCCGAGCATGGCGAAGCTGCCGTCGGCGGTGCGGGCGCCGAGATGCAGGTTGGAGAGCTTGCCGGTACGCCGTCCGTGGCCCCACTCGGCGGCCAGGACCACCAGGTCCAGGGTGTGCACGGGCTTGACCTTCAGCCAGGACGCGCCGCGCCGGCCGGCGCTGTAGGGCGCGTCGAGGGCCTTGACGACGACGCCCTCGTGGCCGCGTCGCAGGGTCTCCGCGAGGAACTCCTCGGCCGCCGCCGTGTCCCGCGGGCCGGACACGACCGTGCGCCGCACCCGCATCGGCTCGGGCACCAGCCGGGCCAGCTCCGCGTGGCGTTCGGTGAACGGCAGGTCGAGCAGGTCCCGGCCGTCCACGGACAGCGCGTCGAAGAAGACGGGGGAGACGGGGACCTCCCGGGCGGCCGTCTCCACGTCCACCCGGGAGCCGACCCGGCCCGCGGTCTCCTGGAAGGAGCGCGGCCGGCCGGCGCCGTCGAGGGCGATGACCTCGCCGTCCAGGATGAACCGCTCCCCGCGCAGCTCGCGTGCCGCCGCGGTCAGTTCGGGCAGGCGGTCGGTGATGTCGTCGAGGGTGCGGGTGTGGACCCGCACGCTGTCGCCGTCGCGGTGGACCTGGACGCGGATGCCGTCCAGCTTCTCCTCGACCGCGCAGGCGCCGAGCTTCCCGACCGCCTCGGTCACCGAGGACGCCGAGTGCGCCAGCATCGGCAGCACCGGGCGGCCCACCGTCAGCCGGAACCGCTCCAGGGCCGCCGGACCGTCCGTGAGCAGCGCCCGCGCCACCGTCTGGAGCGAGCCCGCCAGCATCACGGCCCGCCGCACCTGGGGCGGGGGCGCCCCGGTGGCCTGCGCCAGTCCCTCCACCGCGACCGCGTCCAGCGCGCCCTGCCGGACCTCGCCGGTGAGCAGCCCGAGCAGGAAGCGCTGCTCGGGCTCGGTGGCCGCGCCCATCAGCTCCCCGACCAGCCGGACCCGTTCCGCCTGCGAGCCGGGTCCCGCCACCGTGCCGAGCTCGCCGAGCCGGGCGTCCACCTCGCGCACGGTCAGGGTCGGTTCGACGGCGGGGGCGACCGGCCGGCCCAGCACCTTCCAGCCGACGCCGAGCCTGCCCTGGGGAAGCCGTCCGGCCAGATAGGGGATGACGATCGGCACGTCCTCGGCCTCCGCGTCCCGGAAGAGCTCGGCGAGCAGAGCGATCTTGCGGGAGCGCGCCGAGGCGGCGGCGACCTCCCGGGACACATCGGCGAGCCGGGTCAGCAGCATGCAGCCATGGTGCACCGGCCGCGTCCCCGCTACACCCGCGGCGCCGGGGCGGGCACGGTGGGGACGGGGCTCGCGGCGCCGGGGCGGGCACGCGGCTGGGGACGGCACCCGTGGCGCTGGGGTGGGCATGGTGGGGACGGCACCCGCGGCGCCGGGTGGCCGCGTTGCCGCTGCGGGTGCAATGCCGGGGCGGGTGCGGCCGCGGGCTACACCCGCAGCGCCGCCGCGGCCCGGTCGAGGTCCGCCATCAGCAGCTCCCCGTTGACGGCGGCGCCGGCCCGGTAGCCGCGGCTCGCCGCGTTCACCACCTGTTCGGCGAAGCCGGAGGCGTTGCCCGCCGCCCACAGGCCCGGCACGCTGGTCAGGCCCCGGGCGTCGACCACCGGGTAGGTGCCGAAGGGCGTCTCGGTCATCTCGGCGCCCAGCCGTCGCAGCAGGCCGGTCCGCGGGACGGCCCGGGGCGCGACGAACAGGGTCTCCCGCGCGTGGACGCCGCCGTCGGTGAGCCGGACGCCCGTCAGCCGGTCGTCCTCCACCACCAGCCCGGCCACCTCGCCCGGCACCACCCGCACGCCGGCCGCGGCCAGCCGGCGCAGGTCCTCGCCGGACAGCTCCCGCTCGGCGACCGTGTGCAGGAAGAACGTCACGTCCTTCGACCACTGGGTCACCATCAGCGCCTGGTGGACGCTCAGCGGGCTCGTCGCGAGTACCCCGAAGGCCTGGTCTCGCACCTCCCAGCCGTGGCAGTACGGGCAGTGCAGCACGTCCCTGCCGAAGCGGGCGGCGACGCCCTCGACCGGGGGCAGCTCGTCCCTCAGGCCGGTGGCGACGACGAGCGCCCGTGCGCGCACGGTCCGCCCGCCTCCGGAGGGGGTATCCCCGGCGAGCCGAACGGCGAAGTCCTCGCCCCGCTCGGCGTCCACCGCCCGGTCCCGGACCAGTTCCACCCCGTACCGGGCGATCTCCGCACGGCCGGTGGCCAGGAACTCGGCGGGCGGCATCCCGTCCCGGGACAGGTAGCCCTGCATGTGGGCGGCGGGCGCGTTGCGCGGCTCGCCCGCGTCCACGACCAGCGTCCGGCGCCGGGCCCGGCCCAGGACGAGGGCGGCGGACAGACCCGCCGCGCCACCGCCGATCACGATCACTTCGTATTCCTCGGTCATGAGTGACCACCTCCACGGGCACCGTCATCCGTTCACTGCCGTGTTGACAAACTCATTTGCCGAAACTGCAATGGACTCATGAGTGACGACGGTGTGGACGAGGTGCTCGCGGAGGTCGGCCCGCGGCTGCGGCGGATCCGCAAGGAGCGGGGCGCGACGCTGGGCGGACTGTCCGAGGCGACCGGCATCTCGGTGAGCACGCTCTCCCGGCTGGAGTCGGGCCTGCGCAAGCCCAGCCTGGAACTGCTGCTGCCGATCGCCCGGGCCCACGAGGTGGCACTGGACGAACTCGTGGGTGCGCCGTCGGTGCGTGACCCCCGGGTGAAGTCCCAGCCGATCGTGCGGCACGGGCGCACGTACTGGCCGCTGACCCGCCAGCCCGGCGGCCTCCAGGCCTTCAAGGTGCTGGTCCCGCCGCGCACGGACGAGCCGGAGCCGCGCACCCACGAGGGGTACGAGTGGCTGTACGTGCTGTCCGGGCGGTTGCGGCTGGTCCTCGGCGATCACGACCTCGTGCTGGCCGCGGGGGAGGCCGTCGAGTTCGACACCCGGGTGCCGCACTGGTTCGGGTCGACGGGGGAGGGGCCGACGGAGTTCCTGAGCCTGTTCGGACCGCAGGGGGAGCGCATGCACGTGCGGGCGCGCCCCAAGCGGTCGTGAGGAGCGTCACAGGTTCCCCCATGGCAAGCGACCGCTTAGTATGCACCTCGACCCGGTCGGAGAGCCGGTCGGACGCAGCAGTCCCCTGGAGGCCCCGCATGCAGGCATGGCAGGTGCACGAGAACGGCGAGCCGAGCGAGGTGATGCGGCTCCGGCAGGTCGAGCGGCCCACCCCCGGCGACGGCCAGGTCCTGCTCAGGGTGCGCGCCGCGAACGTCAACTTCCCGGACGCGCTGCTGTGCCGGGGCCACTACCAGGTGCGGCCGCCGCTGCCGTTCACCCCCGGCGTGGAGATCTGCGGCGAGACCGAGGACGGCCGCCGGGTGCTCGCCACCCCCGCGCTGCCGCACGGCGGATTCGCCGAGTACGCCGTCGCGGACGCCGCCGCCGTCCTGCCCGCCCCCGACGCGCTGGACGACGCCGAGGCCGCCGCGCTGCACATCGGCTACCAGACGGGCTGGTTCGCCCTGCACCGCCGGGCCGGCCTCGAAGCGGGCGAGACGCTGCTCGTCCACGCCGCCGCCGGAGGCGTCGGCAGCGCCGCCGTCCAGCTCGGCAAGGCGGCCGGCGCCACCGTGATCGGCGTCGTCGGCGGCGCCGACAAGGCGGCCGTCGCCCGGGAGCTGGGCTGCGATGTGGTGATCGACCGGCGGAGCGAGGACGTCGTCACGGCCGTGAAGGAGGCCACCGGCGGGCACGGCGCCGACGTGGTCTACGACCCGGTGGGAGGCGAGGCCTACACCCAGTCGGCCAAGACCGTCGCCTTCGAGGGCCGGATCGTCGTCGTGGGCTTCGCGAGCGGCACCATCCCGAACCCCGCGCTGAACCACGCCCTGATCAAGAACTACTCGATCCTCGGCCTGCACTGGGGCCTGTACAACACCCGGAACCCCAAGCTGGTCCAGCACTGCCACGAGCAGCTCACCGACCTGGCCGCCCGCGGCGCCATCAAGCCCCTGGTCAGCGAGCGGGTGCCGCTGGAGGACGCCGCCGCCGCCGTCCAGCGGGTCGCCGACGGCGTCACCACCGGCCGGGTCGCCGTCGTCCCGCGGAACGGAGCCGCCGCATGACCGACGCAACCGAACTCGAGCGCCGTACCCGGGAGTTCCTGGCCGCGCACCCCCCGGCCGGCACCGACCGCCTCGCCTTCCTGCGGGCCCGCTTCGACGCCGGGCTGGCGTGGGTGCACTTCCCGGAGGGCCTCGGCGGACTCGGCGCCCCGCGGTCCCTCCAGGCCGTGGTGGACACCGCGCTGGAGGCCGCGGGCGCCCCCGACAACGACCCCCGGCGCATCGGCATCGGCCTGGGGATGGCCGCGCCCACGATCCTCGCCTACGGCACCGAGGAGCAGAAGCGGCGGTTCCTGCGGCCCCTGTGGACCGGCGAGGAGGTGTGGTGCCAGCTGTTCAGCGAGCCCGGCGCCGGATCCGACCTGGCCGCGCTCGGCACCCGCGCCGTGCGGGAGGGCGACACGTGGGTGGTCGACGGGCAGAAGGTGTGGACGTCCAGCGCCCACCTCGCCCGCTGGGCCATCCTCATCGCCCGCACCGACCCGCACGTGCCCAAGCACCGGGGCATCACGTACTTCGTCTGCGACCTGACCGACCCCGGCGTCGAGGTCCGGCCGCTGCGCCAGATCACCGGCGAGGCCGAGTTCAACGAGGTCTTCCTCACCGGCGTCCGCATCCCCGACTCCCACCGCCTCGGCGAGGTGGGCGACGGCTGGCGGGTCGCGCAGACCACGCTGAACAACGAACGCGTCGCCATCGGTGGCATGCGGCTGCCCCGCGAGGGCGGCATGATCGGCCCGGTCTCCAGGACCTGGCGCGAACGCCCCGGCCTGCGCACGCACGACCTGCACCAGCGGCTGCTGACCCTGTGGGTGGAGGCCGAGGTCGCCCGTCTCACCGGCGAGCGGCTGCGCCAGCAGCTCGCCGCCGGCCAGCCCGGCCCCGAGGGCGCCGGCATGAAGCTCGCCTTCGCCCGCCTCAACCAGGAGATCAGCGGCCTGGAGGTCGAACTCCTCGGCGAGGAGGGCCTGCTGTACGACGACTGGACCATGCGCCGCCCGGACCACGTCGACTTCACCGGACGCGAGGCCGGCTACCGCTACCTGCGTTCCAAGGGCAACAGCATCGAGGGCGGGACCAGCGAGGTGCTGCTGAACATCGTCGCCGAGCGCGTCCTGGGCCTGCCCGCCGAGCCGCGCACCGACAAGGACGTCGCCTGGAAGGACCTGGCCCGATGAGCACACAGCCCGACCTGCTGTACTCGGAGGAGGAAGAGGCCCTCCGGGCCGCCGTCCGGGGCCTGCTCGCCGACCACTGCGACGCGGCGGGCGTGATCGCCCGGACCGAGTCGGACGCCCCGCACGACGTGGCGCTGTGGAAGGCGCTCGCCGGGGGGATGGGCCTCGCGGGCCTGCTCGTCCCCGAAGAGCTGGACGGCCAAGGCGCCACCCACCGCGAGGTCGCCGTCGTCCTGGAGGAGCTCGGGCGCGCGGTGGCTCCCGTGCCGTATCTGACGAGCGCCGTCGTCGCCACCGAGGCGCTGCTGGAGTGCGGCGCCGACGACCTGCTCACCGAGCTGGCGTCCGCCACGGCGATCGGGGCCCTCGCGGTCGGGCTGCACACCGCCCCCGGCGCCGGCTTCCCGACCGTACGGCTCGAAGGCGGCCGTCTGCACGGTGAGCTGACCGGCATCGCGGACGCGGCGGTCGCCGACGTGCTGCTCGTGCCCGCGGACGACGGCGGGCTCTACGCGGTCGCCGCCTCCGCGGCCACGATCACCGCGCGGACGGCCCTGGACCTGACCCGGCCGGTGGCCACCGTCACCCTCGCCGGGGCGTCCGGCCGCCGCCTCGGCGACGCCGCACCCGCCGTCCGGCGCGCCCTGCGGGCCGCCGCCGGGCTGCTCGCCTCCGAGCAACTCGGCGTCGCCGAATGGGCGTTGACGCAGACCGTGCGCTACCTGAAGGAGCGCAAGCAGTTCAACCGGCCCGTCGGCGGCTTCCAGGCGCTCAAGCACCGGCTCGCCCGGCTGTGGCTGGAGACCGTCGGCCTCCGGGCCGCCGCCCGGGCCGCGGCCGACGCGCTGACCACCGGCGAGGACACCGACGTGGCCGTCGCCGTCGCCCAGGCCTACGCGGCACCCGTCGCCGTCCGCGCCGCCGAGGAGGCACTGCAACTGCACGGCGGTATCGGCATGACGTGGGAGCACCCCGTCCACCTCTACCTGAAGCGGGCCAAGGCCGACGCGATCGCCTACGGCACGGCCGGCGCCCACCGGGAGGCCCTGGCCGAACTGGTCGACCTCCGCGCCCCCTGACGGCCGGCGGCCGGCGCACCGGGAAGGCCCGCCCCACCTGGGGCGGGCCTTTCGCCGTGCCCGGTGAACGGCCGACGGCGGTCCGGCCAACTCCTGTCGTGTACAGACCCGTTGAGGGGTCCGGCGCGTGATACTCCCTGAGGTCCCGTACGGCATCCCAGGGAGGCAGGAGCCATGCCCCTCACCACCCGTCGCAGAGCCCTCAGTACCCTCGGCGCCGCCCTCGCCGGAGCGGTCGCCCTGCCCGCCGGCCAGGCGCTGGCGGCCGAACGCACGCCGCCCGTCCGCCCGTTGTGGCGCGCCCACGCCCACAACGACTACGAGCACCCGCGTCCCCTGCTGGACGCCCTCGACCACCGCTTCGGTAGTGTCGAGGCCGACATCTTCCTCGTCGACGGTCAACTCCTGGTCGCCCACGACGCCGTGGACCTCGACCCGGCGCGCACCCTGGAGTCCCTCTACCTCGCCCCGCTCGCCGCCCGCGTCCGGGCCCACCAAGGCTCGGTCTACCGCGGTGCGCGCACCCCGCTGCAACTGCTGATCGACATCAAGACCGAGGGTGCGTCCACGTACCTCGAACTCGACCGCCAACTGAGCCGCTACCGCGCCCTGTTCACCACGTACGCCCACGGCCGGGTGCGCCGGGGGCCGGTCACCGCCGTCGTCTCGGGCGACCGCGCGGCCCGCACGCCCCTGGCGGCGCAGACCGTGCGCCGCGCCTTCTACGACGGCCGCCTCACCGACCTCGGCAGCACCGAGGCCTCCTTCGCCGCGCTGATCAGCGACAACTGGACCTCGCACTTCACCTGGCAGGGCGTCGGCGCCTTCCCCGACGCGGAACGCCTCAAGCTGCGCGCGATCGTCGACGCGGCCCACGAGCGCGGGCAGCGGGTGCGGTTCTGGGCCACCCCGGACGTGCCGGGACCCGCCCGGGACGCGCTCTGGGGCGAACTGCTCGCCGCGGGCGTCGACCACCTCAACACCGACGACCTGGCGGGCCTGGAGGCGTTCCTCGACGCCCACCGGGCGGCCTAGGCCCTGCATCGGTCCGCAGGGTTGTTCGACCCCGGCCGACACCACTCGTTCGGAGGACGGCCCAGCCGCACGGACGAACCCTCCGCTACGCCACACTTGCGGCCGAATGCCGCGAAAGCGGACGTGGCGGAGGAGGTTGACGTGGCCGTTTCCATTTCCGTGGTGCTGTTGCTGCTGGTTCTGGCGGTGATCTTCCTGCGCACCGGCGGATTGAAGATCTCGCACGCGCTGGTCTGCCTGCTGCTCGGCTTCTTCCTGGCCGGCACGAGCATGGCCCCCACCATCCACAGCGGCCTCACGGCGACCGCCGACATCGTCAGCAGCCTGCGGCCGTGAGGCCGTGCGGGATCACTGCGTGAAGACGCCGATGCCGTTCGGCACGGGACGCTCCGCACCACCGGAGGGGTGGTTGCGCACCGTGACCTTGGAGGCGCCCGGCGCCCGGGCGACGAGCGTCGTCGAACCGCCGCCGTCCAGGCTGAAGCCCTCGGTGGCGCCCAGGCTCCTGAGCGCCTTGGCGACCTCGGCGATCGTCAGCCCCGAGCGGTGGGCGGCCGCGCCGTCCACCGCGAACAGCAGCACGCGCTGCCCGCCGTTCGCCAGGCCCACGGCCGTGCGCACGGCCGAGGTCCGGGTGTCCAGGCCGGCCGGCGCCTGACCGCCGGAGAGCACCGGATAGCCGCCGAGGGCGAAGCGGTACGCGCGCCGCGACGCGGCCGTCAGGCCGTAGCGCACCGCCACCCGCTGCCCCTTGACGAGCTTGCGCAGGCGCTGCGCGCCCGCCTCCCGTCCGACGAGCACGGTGGTGCCCGCCGCGATGGTGCCGCTGCCCGGGGTCGACGTCGACGACACCACCACGCCCTTGCGCACGGTCACCTCGTAGGTGCTCGTGCTGCACGCGGCGGCCCGTTCGGTGTCCGTGCCGCAGGTGGCCCGGCGCCGGGAGACGCTGCCCCAGTCGGACGTGTACGCGCCGATGGAGTCCTCCGCCAGGGCGTACTGGTTGAGCCCGCCCAGCGGAAGCCGGCGCCCGAGGGTGGTGACCCAGCCGTCGAGGGCCAGGCTGTCCAGCCGGGCCTTGCCGTCGGTGCCGACGCCGACGACGTTCTCCGTGGTGGCGCCCGGCGGCAGTTCGGGCCCGAACCGCTGGCCGTCCGGTACGGCGCCCTTGAGCGCCTTCCCGTCCGCGACGGCCGGCCCCACGGCGGCGCCGGTCGCGGCGACGCCCGGGTGCTGGACCTCGGAGATGTTGAAGAAGTCCCCGTTGACGCCGGCCACGGCCTTCTGCGCCGTGGCCAGCTGGGTGACGGTCGCGCGGGACGCGACCTTCCCCGGGTGCAGCAGGCCGAGGCGGACATGGCTGTTCGTCAGGTCGACGCTCAGCACGTGCACATGGGTGCTGCCGGCCGCGGCCGTCAGGTCGTACTGGCGGTAGGCCACGCCCGCCGCGACGGTGGTCCAGGTCGCCGCGCCGGCGGGCGTCGCCCCGACGAGGAGGCCGCCGGCCAGCGTGCCGAGCGCCGTCAGGACCGTCAGCGTCGTTCTGCGTGCTCCGTACCGTCTCTGATGCGGTTTCTGATGTGGTGTCACGGACCCCCCTGGGTGGTTTCGGGCCCGCAACTTTCCCACGGTCGGCGGGGGGCACCGCCGGGGGGTCGGGCGAACACCACGAGAACGGGTGAGGAAGGCCGCATGCGCGGTCGTCGTACGGTCACCCGGACGCGGTACGGTCCGCGTACGGCGTGAAGGGGGCCGGCGCGTGGTCGATCGGCGGATCCGGGCGCCAGGCGGTGAGGGAGCAGCTCCCAGGTGCCCCGCCGGTGGCGGCCCAGGAGCAGCCCGCGCGGGCCGTGCAGGACGGCGCCGAGGCCGAGGGCCGCGTGCCGAGGAGGGTCTCGTCCGGGCCGGCGCCCGGGAACCCCCAGTCGATCCGTTCCGCCTCCGGGACGGCCGTACCGCGCCGCAGGTGGCGTTCCGCGTAGGCCTGCCAGGCGTCGGCGTTGACGGCCTCCGGGCCGTCCGGGACGAGAGGGTGCGGCATGGGCGGCCTCCGGGGCGGGCGGACGGGTGCGCGGGCGCGGAGATCCTTACCGGCGGCCGGGGCGGGCCATCACCGGGGCGCACCGGAGGGGTGCGGGCATGAACGAGCGAGCGGGTGGACGTGGTCCGTCGGGCTCGGACCGGGGTGCGGGCACAGGGCGGCCGCAGGGCGGGCGCGCCGGCCGAGGGGGACGGACCGTCAGTGGACGGGATGCTTGCTCAGGATGGACACCCGGTTGAAGGCGTTGATGGTGACCGCCACCCAGATCACCGCCGAGAGCTGGTCCTCGGTGAGGACCTCCCGGGCCTCGGCGTACGCGGTCTCCTGCGCGGCGGCGTCGGAGGGGTGGGTGGTCGCCTCCGCCAGGGCCAGGGCCGCCCGCTCCAGCGGGGTGAACAGGTCGGTGTCCCGCCACGCCGCGAGCACTCCCAGCCGGCGCGTGGTCTCGCCCCCGCGCAGGGCGGCCCCGGTGTGCAGGTCGAGGCAGTACGCGCAGCCGTTGAGCTGCGAGACGCGCAGGTTGACCAGCTCCACGACGGTGCGCTCCAGGCCCGCGTCGGCCGCCGTCGTGCGCACGGCCTCGGACGTCTGGACCAGCGCGTGGTAGGCCTTGGGGCTCTGCTTGTCTATGAAGATCCGTCGAGTCATAGTTGAATATGTAACATTCCTGGGAGGGTCGGGATGGAACCGACGAGAGGTGGCCCGCAGTGAGCAAGGTCGAAATACTCACCCCGCGGGACGTCCCGCTGGGCGGCCCACGGGCCATGACCGTGCGGCGGACGCTGCCGCAGCGTACCCGTTCCCTGATCGGCGCATGGTGCTTCGCCGACCACTACGGCCCCGACGACGTCGCCGACACCGGCGGCATGGACGTCGCGCCGCACCCGCACACCGGACTCCAGACCGTCAGCTGGCTGTTCAGCGGTGAGATCGAGCACCGCGACAGCCTCGGCAGCCATGCCCTCGTCCGCCCCGGCGAGCTCAACCTCATGACCGGCGGCCACGGCATCAGCCACACCGAAGTCTCCACCCCGGACACCACCGTCCTGCACGGCGTCCAGCTCTGGGTGGCCCTCCCCGACGCGCACCGCGCCACCGCACGCGACTTCCAGCACCACGCCCCCGAGCCGGTACGGCTGGACGGCGCCGAGATCCGCGTCTTCCTCGGCACCCTCGCCGGGACGGCCTCCCCGGTACGGACCTTCACGCCCCTCCTCGGCGCGGAACTGCTCCTGCGGCCCGGCGCCACGGTCACCCTGCCCGTCGACCCCGCCTTCGAGCACGGCCTCCTAGTCGACACGGGAGCGGTCCGCTTCGCCGACACATCGCTGCGGCCCGCGGAACTCGGCTACCTGGAGCCCGGCGCCGACCGCCTCACCCTGACGAACGAGTCCGACGCCACGGCCCGGGCCGTCCTGCTGGGCGGCACTCCGTTCGAGGAGGAGATCATCATGTGGTGGAACTTCGTCGCCCGGTCGACGGAAGAGATCGCGCAGGCGCGCGAGGACTGGATGGCGGAGCTCGGTGGACCCCGGTTCGGCGAGGTGCGGGGCTACGACGGCGCTCCGCTGCCTGCTCCCGAGCTGCCGAACGTCCCGCTGAAACCGCGGGGAAACCGGCGCTGAACCGCACGCACGCACACACGGCGGTCACCCGCCGCCGCCCCGGTCGCTCAGGCATTCGGCGGCCTTCCACAGCGCCTTGACGGGCAGGGTGCCCGTCTCGTCCGAGAGCATGGCCAGGAACTCGTCGGCATGCGCCCTGGCGTCCGCCGAACGACTGCCTTCGACCTCCGCGGACACCAGCACGAGCAGGGTTCCCGCGGTGTCCGTGGGCGACAACGAGGAGTGTGCGCGCAGACATCGCGCGAGCCGGGTGCGGGTTCGCACCCGGAGTTCGGGCACCGCCATGCGAGGCGGGTTCCGTCCACGTGCCCTCCGTCTTCGTCGTGCCCGGTTCCGACTCCGCGAAGGCGTCCAGGGCGACGTTCATTTCGCCGAGTCGACCCGTAGCGAGTCAGAGCCGCATTCCGGCGATTCCATGGCAATGGATCTGGCGTGATGGTCAACTGCCGAGGTCCGAGCCCACGTTCGCGCCGCGGTGGTCGGCCAGCACCTCCTCGATCACCCGGCGGGCACGGGCGGCGATCACCGGGTTGGTGGTCCGGTAGTAGGGCAACTGGATGAGGGCGATGGACAACGCCCAGCCGCGCCCCCGCTCCCAGGCTGCCGCATCGGATTCCACTGCCGTGCGGAACACCTCCCGCACGGGGGCGGGGAACAGCTCCCACGCCACGCTGAGATCGACCGCCGGATCACCGACGCCCAGGCCGCCGAAGTCGACGACGGAGGCGAGCCGGCCCCCGTGGAACAGCAGGTTGCCCGACGACAGGTCGCCGTGGATCCACACGCCCGGCCCCCGCGGGACCGGCGCCCGCAGGGCCGCGTCCCAGGCCGCGGTGACGGCGGCGGTGTCGACCTCGTCCCCCAGCTCCGCGATCGCCTTCCGGGTGGCGGCGTCGCGGTCGGCGAGCGGGACGCCCCGGTTGAAGTTGTGCGGTCCGGGCGCGGGGCCGCCGGCCGGGTCGATCCGGTGCAGCGCCGCCACGAACCCGGCCAGATCGACCGCTGTCCGACGGAGGTCGGCGATGTCCTCGGCGGCCGCGTTCTCGCCCTCCAGCCAGCGGTAGACGGACCAGTGCCATGGGTAGCCCTCGCCGGGCGCTCCCTTGCCGAGCGGGAGCGGTACGGGCAGCGGCAGCAACGGGGCCAGCTTCGGCAGCCACCGCTGCTCCTTGTCCACCTGGCCGGTGGCGGACGGGATGCGGGGCAGCCGTACGGCCTTGTCCGCCCCCAGCCGGTAGATGGCGTTGTCCGTCCCCGCGGACTCGACCGGTGTCAGGGGAAGATCCGCCCACTGGGGAAACTGAGCGGCGAGCAACCGGCGCACGACGAAGACGTCGAGGTCCACTTCGTCGGCGTGCATCCTGCCGGACATGTACACCCTTCCTGGTAGGGGTTGATCGCCCGCGGTCCTGGGCGGACGGCGGGAGCTATGCGCCGTCCTCCCGGTCACCGGAAACCCGGCGCACGACCTGGAGGCCGTCGAGGACGTCCAGGACGCGCTCCACCTCGGCGATGAAGTCGGGGTGCCCGGGCGTGTCGATCAGGTTGACCGTGGTGCCGCCCACCTCGAAGGAGGCGACCGCCGCCTTGATGGTGATCCCGCGCTGCCGTGCCAGGGCCAGGGAGTCGGTCCGGGTGTCGTCCCTGTCGACGCTGCCGACCGCGTCGACGACACCGGCCGCGTACCGCAGCCGCTCGGTCAGGCTCGTCTTGCCGGCGTCGATGTGTGCCAGGATGCCGAGGTTCAGGATGCGCACCGAGGGTCAGGTCCTCCGCCAGGGCTCAGCCCCCGCCGGGGCCCGCGCCGACAGTGCCTGTACAGCCACATCGCCTCCGTCGGTCGACCGTCGTCGGGTCAGTGCAGCAGGTTTCGCCGAAGAGGGCACATCATTTTTCCCGGCCCTCCTTGGCAAACTGATTCGTCAAGAGTTCGAGTGCCGTGGCAACGCGGCGACTACGAGGCGAACACCGCCGGCGCCTGCGGCGGCCTGCCCTCCGAACCGCGCGAACCGGCCGACTGGTT
The DNA here is from genome assembly GCF_042731035.1 of Streptomyces sp. NPDC059895. Lineage (NCBI taxonomy): Bacteria > Bacillati > Actinomycetota > Actinomycetes > Kitasatosporales > Streptomycetaceae > Streptomyces > Streptomyces sp. NPDC059895. The sequence continues at coordinate 27,732 of NZ_JBHWKO010000036.1, read as the reverse complement.
GACGGAGAACTGCCCGAACCACCCGACCGTCGAGACCGCCGTCCGGAACCGCTCGGGCACAGGTGGACACGCGTCCGCCGCGGGTCGTTCCCGCCAAGGACTCGTACACGCGTTTGGTCGCGGGGAGAGGGGTTACCCGTAGCGGGAAGCCTGCGTCGCAGTGGGGGACAGCGCCGACGGGACCGCGCTAGGACAACAGATGGCAAGGGGCTGGTCGTGATGACCGTGGCGACACAGCAAGGCGGCGGGGGAGGCTCCAGTGGCCTCTACGACGTTCTGGAGCTCATTCTCGACCGCGGGCTGGTGATCGACGCGTTCGTGCGGGTCTCCCTCGTCGGTATCGAGATACTCAAGATCGACATACGGATCGTCGTCGCCAGCGTCGACACCTACCTGCGCTTCGCCGAGGCGTGCAACCGGCTCGATCTGGAGGCGGGGCCGCGCAAGCCGGCCGGGCTCACGGAGCTCACGGGGAAGATCACCGAGTCGGGCGCCCGCGGCAAGACCAAGGGAGTTCTGTCCGGCGCCGCGGAGACCATCTCCAACGCCTTCCAGCAGGCCCGTGAAGAGGGCCAGGAGCGTCAGGGCACGCGCAGGAGGGGGACGGAGTGATGAGCACCTACGTCTACGGAATCATCCGTGCCTCGCACTCCTCACTCCCGCAGGACATGGACGGCATCGGAGACCCGCCACGGCCGGTGCGTGTGCTGCGGCAGGGCGAGCTGGCCGCGATCGTCAGCGACGCACCCGGGGAACTGAGGCCCAAGCGGCGGGACTTGCTCGCCCACCAGCGGGTACTGGACGCGGCCGGAGCGGATGGTGTGGTACTGCCGATGCGGTTCGGCAACACCTCCCCGGACGACGACACGGTGACCACGGTGCTCGCCGAACGCGCGGAGCACTTCCTGGAGCGGCTGGCAGCGCTGGACGGCAGGGCGGAGTACAACGTCAAGGCCAACCACCGCGAAGAGGCCGTGCTGCGGCTGGTGATGGCGGAGAACGACGGGATCCGATCCCTGGCGGAGGCGAATCGGAAGGCCGGCGGCGGGTCGCACGAGCAGAAGATCCACCTGGGAGAGCTGGTCGCCGCCGCCGTTCGGGCACGCGAGGCGGCTGACTCGGAGCTGCTCCAGCTGGCGCTGGAACCGACCGCCAGGGCGGTCAGCGTCGGGCCGCAGAGCACCGGCTGGCTGGCCAACGTCTCCTACCTGGTGGATCACGGTTCAGCCGAGCGATTCCTGGCAGTGGTCGACGAACTCCGCCGGGAGCACCCGCACCTGGATCTGCGTGTCCACGGCCCGCTGCCCCCCTACAGCTTCGTCGACACCCCCTCGCCCCAGCAGGCCGACGGCGGCGCCGCGCATGCGTCCGGAGCCGCGGCGGCGCGGCCGGCGAACGGATAAGGCGACCGGACAAGGAGCCACGAAGCCCTGTGCGCGGGCGGCTTCGGCCCCGCACGAGCCGAGGTGCTCGGACCCGGGGGAGTGCCACCGGACACCACCCGCGACGACGCCACGGCCGGGCCGGGCCGGTAGGCATCAGCGGTCGGACCACCGCCCTCTGGGGGTCCGTCAAGTCCGTCGTGTGACCCGGCTGCCTCAGCGGTCGGCCTCGGGGGCCGGCGCATCGCGCTGAGCGGTTCGGGCGACGCGCGTCAGGAGAAGGCGCAGCCGGCCGGCGTCGTGTTCATCGAGGTCGGTGAGCAGGCGCGCTTCGGCGATGGAGAGGCGATGCTGGGCGCGCTCGAGCTCGGCGCGCCCCTCTTCCGTGATCAGGACCTGACGTGCCCGCCGGTCGCGGGGGTCGGGCGGGACTACTAGGCCGACGCGCAGTCCGGACACAGTCCGCGGTACGTCACCTCGACGTCGCGGACCGTGAAGCCGAAACGCTCCGAGCCGGGCAGGTCGGCCAGCGGGTCGCCGCTCGGCCGGACGTCGCGGATGGCGCCGCACCGGGCGCAGACCAGGTGGTGGTGCGGGCGGTGGGTGTTCGGGTCGTACCGCGTGGCACGCCCGCCGCCGGCGACCTCGGTCAGCTCGCCGAGGGAGACCAGCTCCCCGAGCGTGTTGTAGACCGTCGCCCGGGAGATCTCCGGCAGCTTCGAGACGGCCCGCGCGTGGACCTCGTCGGCCGTCAGGTGGACGTGCTCGCCGTCCAGGACCTCGGCCACCACGCGCCGCTGCGCGGTCATCCGCCATCCGCGTCCACGCAGCCGTTCCAGAAGGTCGCTCATGGATCTGATCCTAACAACAAGAAGGACTAGTTCCTGAATGAATATGATCCTGGAATCCTGCTTGACTTAGACAAAGTCCATTGTAGGATCGAGCCTGGCTCTGGCCAGGGACCTCTGGCGGGGCAACCTCTGGCCAAGGGACAGGAACGGCAGGAATGACGCAGGAGGCGCACGTGACCCAGGGACCTCTCACGACGGAGGCCGGTGCTCCGGTCGCCGACAACCAGAACAGCGAGACCGCGGGCGCCGGCGGCCCGGTCCTCGTCCAGGACCAGCTCCTGCTGGAGAAGCTGGCCCACTTCAACCGCGAGCGCATCCCGGAGCGCGTCGTGCACGCCCGCGGCGCCGGCGCCTACGGCACCTTCACGGTGACCGACGACGTGACGCCGTACACCCGTGCCGCGTTCCTCTCCGAGGTCGGCAAGGAGACCGAGGTCTTCCTGCGCTTCTCGACCGTGGCAGGCAACCTGGGCGCGGCGGACGCCGTCCGCGACCCGCGGGGCTTCGCGGTGAAGTTCTACACCGAGGAGGGCAACTACGACCTCGTCGGCAACAACACCCCGGTGTTCTTCATCCGGGACGCCATCAAGTTCCCCGACTTCATCCACACCCAGAAGCGCGACCCGTACACGGGCTCGCAGGAGGCGGACAACGTCTGGGACTTCTGGGGGCTGTCCCCCGAGTCCACCCACCAGGTGACCTGGCTCTTCGGCGACCGCGGCATCCCCGCCTCGTACCGCCACATGGACGGCTTCGGCTCGCACACCTTCCAGTGGAACAACGAGGCCGGCGAGGTCTTCTGGGTCAAGTACCACTTCAAGACCGACCAGGGGATCAAGAACCTCACGGCGGACGAGGCCAACCGGCTCGCCGGTGCGGACCCCGACTCCCACCAGCGCGACCTGCGCGAGTCCATCGAGCGGGGCGAGTTCCCGTCCTGGACCGTGGGGGTGCAGATCATGCCGGCGGCCGACGCGGCGCGCTACCGCTTCAACCCGTTCGACCTGACCAAGGTGTGGCCGCACGCCGACTACCCGGTCGTCCGTATCGGCCGGCTGGAGCTCAACCGCAACCCGAGGAACATCTTCGCCGAGGTCGAGCAGTCGATCTTCAGCCCCGCGCACTTCGTGCCGGGCATCGGTCCGTCCCCCGACAAGATGCTCCAGGGCCGCCTCTTCGCGTACGGCGACGCCCACCGCTACCGCGTCGGCATCAACGCCGACCACCTGCCGGTGAACCGTCCGCACGCCACCGAGGCGCGCACCCACTCCCGTGACGGTCTGCTGTACGACGGCCGCCACGGCGGCGCGAAGAACTACGAGCCGAACAGCTTCGGCGGCCCGTTCCAGACGGACCGTCCGCTGTGGGGCGCCACCGCGGTGACCGGGGCGACGGGCCACCACGTGACCCCGCTCCACGCCGAGGACGACGACTTCGTGCAGGCGGGCAACCTCTACCGCCTGATGACCGAGGAGGAGAAGGAGCGCCTGATCGGCAACCTGGCGGGCTTCATCGCCAAGGTCTCCCGCGACGACATCGCCGAGCGGGCGATCGAGAACTTCCGCCGGGCCGACGCGGACTACGGCAAGCGGCTGGAGGCCGCGGTCCGGGCCCTGCGCGGCTGACACACCGGACACACCAGCACGCGGCCGCTCGACGCGGGCGGCGGGCCCGTACCCCTCGGGGGTCCGGGCCCGCCTGCATGTCGGTGCGGGCCCGTACCGGTCCCGCGGTGTCGCGCGCGGACGGGGTGGGCACCGGGGGTCACCCCCGCCCCGCGCCCGGGGGGCGGGGGGCGGCGGCCCGCCCCCCCGGCGGCCGCCCCCGCCCCGACGGGCCCGCGGGCGGTGGGGCTAACCCCCCTGTCCCCTAGGGGGCCAGGGTCAGGGTCAAGTGGGTGGACCACCGGATGGGGGGAGGGCCGCCGGATCCGTACCTTCGAGAGGTGACCGCGCGACGCGGACCACGGACGGACTCGAAGACCCGCGGAGGCACCCATGCCGGCCCCTACGCACACCCGGCCCCACCCGGTCGCCACGGGCGGCGGCGTCGCCACCCGGCTGCCCTGGTGGGCCCTGGCGCTCCCGGCCCTCGCCTTCGCCGCCCTGCTCACGCTGATACTGAACCCGGCCGACGCCCAGGCGGCGGCCGGAGACCCGACGATCCCGCACCTCGTCGAGCGCGTGCGCCACCTGCTCGCGCGCTAGCTCCCTCGATCACGCTCCCGGACAGACCCCGCACACCCCGGCCGACCGGCGAAGGCGCATGTCAACTCCCTGCGCCGCATGGCCTGTTTCATGCGAAGCTGGGAGCCATGAGCGTCGTAGAACCCCGCAGGATCGTCCTCTTCCGGCATGCGAAAGCCGACTGGCCCCAGGTGACCGACCACGAGCGGCCGCTCTCCGAGCGGGGCCGTCATGACGCCGCCATCGCCGGACGCAAGCTGACCGACACCGGTATCCCCATCGATCTCGCGCTGTGCTCCACCGCCACCCGCACCCGCGAGACGTGGAAGCTCGCCGTCCAGGAGTTCCCGCAGCGGCCGAAAACCGTCTACGAAGAGCGGATCTACGATGCCTCCCCGGGCGAGCTGATCGCCCTGATCAACGAAACCCCCGACGACGTGCGCAGCATTCTTCTCGTCGGCCACAACCCGGGCATCCACGGCCTCGCCGACATCCTCTCCGGCACCGCCGAGGACGACGCCCGCGAGCGCCTGAACCGCCGCGGCTTCCCGGCGGCCGCCTTCGCCGTCGTGTCCTTCGACGGCTCCTGGAAGTCCCTGGAGCCCGCCGTCGGCACCCTGACCGACTACTGGGCGCCGTCCGAGTGAGCCCGGGACGGGCGTGACCCGCGGGCGGGCGCGGCCGGCACGCGGGACGGTCAGACACCCGTACACGGGACGATCCGCCACCCGCACGCGGGACGGCCCGGCCCCCGCACGCGGGACGGCCCGGCCCCCGGACGCGCGATGGCCCGGCACCCGCACGCGGTGCCGGGCCCTCCCGTCGGCTCGGGCGGCTACCCCTCGTCGTGGGTGTCCGCCGCCTCGACCTCTTCGCGGGTGATGCCCAGCAGATACAGGACGGTGTCCAGGAACGGCACGTTCACCGCGGTGTGCGCGGCCTGCCGCACCACCGGCTTGGCGTTGAAGGCGACACCGAGACCGGCCGCGTTGAGCATGTCCAGGTCGTTGGCACCGTCGCCGATCGCCACCGTCTGCGACAGCGGTACGCCCGCCTCGGCGGCGAACCTGCGCAGCAGCCGCGCCTTGCCCGCGCGGTCCACGATCTCCCCGGTGACCCGGCCCGTCAGCCTTCCGTCGACGATCTCCAGCGTGTTCGCCTGGGCGAAGTCGAGCCCCAGCCGCTCCTTGAGGTCGTCGGTGACCTGGGTGAAGCCGCCGGAGACGACCCCCACCTGGTAGCCGAGCCGCTTCAGCGTCCGGATGAGGGTGCGCGCACCCGGCGTCAGCCGCACCTCCGCGCGCACCTTCTCCACGACCGACGCGTCCAGCCCCTCCAGCAGCGCCACACGCGCGTGCAGCGACTGCTCGAAGTCCAGCTCGCCCCGCATCGCGGCCGCCGTCACCTCGGCGACCTGCTCCTCGCAGCCGGCGTGCGCGGCGAAGAGTTCGATCACCTCGTCCTGGATGAGTGTGGAGTCGACGTCCATGACCACGAGCCGCTGGGCGCGCCGGTGCAGGCCCGCCGCCACGACGGCGATGTCGACCCCCAGCGCGGCGGCGTCCGTGACCAGAGCGGTGCGCAGCGGCTCCGTTTCCACACCGGAGACCGCGAACTCGACGGCCGTGACCGGATACTTGGCCAGCCGGAAGACGCGGTCGATGTTGCCGCCCACCTTGGTGATCTTGGCGGCGACGGCGGCCGTGGCCTCCGCGGTCAGCGGGTGGCCGAGCACGGTGACGAGGGAGCGGCCGAGACCGCGCGGGCGGTTGTCGCCGATGCCGGAGATGATCTCCGCCTGCATCTTCATCGACTCCGCCCAGCTGTGGACGGTCGCCCGCAGATCCCCCTCCAGGCCGTGCGGCGGCTCGGTCACGAGCGCGCACAGCACCATGCGGCCACGGGTGACGACCTGCTCGATGTCGACCACGTCGACGGAGTAGGCGGCGAGGGTGTCGAAGAGGCCGGCCGTGATGCCCGGCCTGTCCTTGCCGAAGATCTTGACAAGGAGGGTGGGGACGTCGGTCGGCGAGGTCTGCTCAGCGCTCATGGTGTAACCACCGTATCCGGCACCCAGTGCCGACCGCCGCCCAGGTCCGCCTAGCGGACACGGAACAGTGGGTGGCGTGCCGGTGGCTCGCGCGTGACGACGGGGCCACGGCTGCCGGCACTACGTTCCGCTCCGCGGCCGGACGGGTCAGCGGGCTGCGCCGCGGCTGCCGGCGCCACGTTCCGCTCCGCGGCCGGACGGTTCGGTGGGCCGGGCCACGGCTGCCGGCGCCACGTTCCGCTGCGCGGCCGGACGGTTCGGTGGGCCGGGCCACGGCTGCCGACGCCACCTTCCGCTCCGCGGCCGGACGGCTCAACGGGGTCGCTTCGGCCTGTCGGGCGGGGGCGCGGCCGGAGGCGGGGGAGGCGGTGGGGGAGGGACCGATGGAGGGTGCGGCGGTGAAGGCGGGGGAGAGGAGGGCGCAGGAGGTGGCGGTGGCGGGGGCGGTGGCGGTCCGTCGTCGGCGTACCGCGCCGGTCGCTCCCCGGCCCGCGGAGGGTCGCCGGGGCGCCGCGGAGACGGCGGCGGCGGCCCGATGGGCCGGATCATGGTGGGGGCGTCGTACAGGTCGCCGAGCGGTGGCGGCCCGTCCGGACGCCGCCCGGGATCCGGGGCACCCACGGCATCCGCGGCACCCGCGGCACCCACGTCACCGGGGGCGTTCGGGGCGGGAGCATCGACGGGCGGCCGGGCGCCGCCCGCAGGCCCGGCGGGTCCGCCCCGGCCGGGCGGGACACCGGGCGCGGACGGCGCGGTCCGACCGGGGCCGGGCCGGGGACCGTCCGGCGGCGGGACGGAACAGGCGTCGTCGGGCGGGGACGCGTCCGCGCCGCGCCCGCTCGGGGCCCCCGGGCGGGCGTCCTCCGGTTCCCGCAGACGGTCCGGCACGCGCAGGTAGGGATTGGTCGCCGGGTTGGGCGGCCGGTACGGCGTGCTCGGCGTGTACGGCCCGGACCGACCCTCGCCGCCGGGCCCGACGGCCGGACGCCCCGCCTTCCCTGCCCCGGCCCTCCCGGGGCCCGACATCCGCACCCCTGGCGCCACCGGGCCCGACACCCCCACCCCTGGCGCCACCGGGCCCGACACCCCCACCCCTGGCGCCACCGGGCCCGACACCCCCACCCCTCGCGCTACCGGGCCCGACACCCCCACCCCCCTGACACCCCGTGCCAGCGGCGCCGCCCCTCCGCCCGCCGCCCCCGTCGCGCGGGCCAGCACCGCGCCGACCGCCCCCGCCCCGGCACCCCACGCGACACCCAGCAGCACCGCCGCGCCGAGGTGCCCGTGCAGCTCGACCCCGGCCTCGAACGCGTCGAACCCCAGCACGGACAGGGAGGCGTCCGCGGACACGTCCGTCAGCCGGGCGAGCAACGGCAGGGTCACCCCGGTCACGATCCCCAGCCGCAGCGCACACCGCCCGGCGAAGCCGACGACGCCGGCGGCACCCGAGCCCCCGGACCCGTCGAAGGGAGTCCGCACGGCCGTCAACACCCCGGCCAGCAGCATCATCACGGCCGTCGCCACCCCCAACAGCCACACACGACGGTCCAGTTCGGCCAGCCGGCCCAGCGTCACCGGCTGTTCGGTGGCCACGCGCAGCAGTTGGTCCAGCGGAGCCGGCAGCACGTCGGTCAGGACGCCCGTCGCCCGGCCGTCCCACGGCACGAACAGGCCGATGCCGAGACCGAGCCAGGCCCCGTTCGGCGCGCCCAGCAGCGCCGCTCCCGCGATGCGCCCGGGGTGGTCGTCGCCGATCGCCCCGTACGCGGCCGCGGCGAACCCTGCCGCCACGGAGACCAGCAACACGGTGACGACGGCGGATACGGCGGGCCGTACCACCCGGTGCGCGGCCTCCCACCCTCGCGGCAGGGGCGTACGGCGCGAGGCCAGCAGGGCGATCGTCAGGACCCCCGCCGACCAGACGAGTCCGCCGAGCAGCGTCGGGCCCGTGTCGACGGTGAAGCCGACGGCCGCCTGAGCGTCCATCAGGTCTCCGAATCGGTCCGGCAGCAGACCGCCGACGTCCCCCAGGTCACCCAGCCCGGGGATCTCGACCCCGCCCCCGCCCCCGCTCCCGTCGGACAGGTCGCCGTCCAGCCCCAGCGCGCCCCCGTCGACGGTGACGACGTCGTCTCCCGCCCAGGCCGGACCGCCCAGCATCGCGACGAACAGCGCGACCGTCGTGGCCGCGCGGGCGAGGAGTTCGGCCGGCGCGATCACCGCGCCCGCCGTGCGCAGGGACCGCAGGAAGAACCACGACAGCAGCAGCGCCCCGACCAGGCCGACGCCCAGTGGCGTGATCTCGACGGTCGCCGCCGCCTCCGCGCCCGTGAGGCCGAACGCCGACAGATCGGCCGACGGCGTCACCGCACCACCCGCCCCGAGCGCCACCACCGCCGCCGTCATCGGGCCCAACGAGCCCGCCGTGTCGGCCTCCAGCAGATGCAGCCCGAGCGCCGCGGTCCCCGCCATCCCGATCAACGCCCAGCTCACCGCGGCGATCGCGGACAGCAGCACGTCGGCCCACGGCACACCCGTGCCGCGCTCCGAGCCCCCGACGCCCTCGACACCCGTGCCGGCACCCATGCAGACCCCCCGATCCGCGGCGCGGAGCGGCGAAGATCGCCGCTTCCATCCCCTCTCGCGTGCGTTTACCACTCTCGGGCCCGGTTTCAACCCCGTCAACGGATACGGCCTACAAGCCCGTACGCGGTCTTCACAAGGCCCGGCTTTCGGTCAGGGGGCCGTGCCTGAAATAGTTCCCGACGATGTTCGACATCCCTAGACTCCCTGCGATGGGGGTAACTCGGGGGACTACTCAGTGGGGCATGGAGTGCCGGAACTCGTACTGGAATTGAACGGACGCACCTGGAGGCTGGATCCGTCCAGGGCCTACAGCCTGGGACGCGATCCGCAGGGGGACATCGTCCTCGACGACGCCAGGGTCTCCTGGCGTCACGCCACGCTCAGCTTCGACGGCCGTGGTTGGGTCCTGGAGGACCACGGCAGCACCAACGGCACGTTCGTGCAGGGCCGAAGGGTCCAGCAGGTGGAGCTCGGCGCCGGTTCGGCGGTGCACCTCGGCAACGCGACCGACGGACCCCGGCTGAACCTCTCCGGCGCGGCGGCGGGCGCCGCCGCGCCGCAGGCCCAGCCGCAGCAGCAGCCGTACGCGGCGCAGGGCGCGAACCCGGGCTGGGGCCAGCAGGCCCCGCACCCGCAGGCCCCGCAGCAGGCCCCGCACCCGCAGGCCCCGCAGCAGGCGCCGCACGTGCAGGCCCCGCACGCGCAGGGCCCGCACCCGCAGGCCCCGCAGCAGGCGCCGCAGCAGCAGGCGCCGCAGGCCGGCTGGCAGCAGCCGCAGCAGGCCGCCGCGCCCATTCCGCAGCAGCAGGGCCCCGGCGTCGGCGCGGGGGCGCCGCCGGTCTACGGCGACCGCAGCCCGACCACGTTCCACCAGTTCTCCCTCGGCCGTGTCATGCGCATCGGCCGCGCCCTGGAGAACGACCTGGTCGTCTCCGACCTCCAGGTCTCCCGCAATCACGCCGAGTTCCACTCCACGCCCGACGGCCGTATGGAGATCCGCGACCTCGGCTCGCACAACGGCACGTACGTCAACGGCCAGCCGATCGCCAAGGGCGGCTCGCAGCTGCTCGGCCCGGCCGACGTCGTCGGCGTGGGCCACTCGACGTTCCGGATCGTCGGCGACCGCCTCGAGGAGTTCGTCGACACCGGTGAGGTGTCCTTCTCCGCCCGCCACCTGACCGTCACGGTCGACGGCGGCAAGCAGATCCTGAAGGACGTCTCCTTCGGCGTACCGGAGAAGTCGCTGATCGCGGTCATCGGCCCGTCCGGTTCCGGCAAGTCCACCCTGCTCAAGGCACTCACCGGCTACCGGCCCGCCAACCAGGGCGACGTCCTGTACGACAACCGCAACCTGTACAAGCAGTTCGCCGAGCTGCGCCAGCGCATCGGTCTGGTCCCGCAGGACGACATCCTGCACAAGGAACTGACCGTCAAGAAGGCCCTCAAGTACGCGGCCAAGCTCCGCTTCCCCGCCGACACCACGGCGGCCGAGCGCGAGTCCCGCATCGACGAGGTGCTGCGCGAACTGAAGCTGGACATCCACAAGGAGAAGAAGGTCACCTCCCTCTCCGGCGGCCAGCGCAAGCGGGTCTCGGTGGCCCTGGAGCTGCTCACCAAGCCGTCGCTGATCTTCCTGGACGAGCCGACCTCCGGCCTCGACCCGGGCATGGACCGCGACGTCATGCAGCTGCTGCGCGGCCTCGCCGACGACGGCCGCACGGTCCTCGTCGTCACCCACTCCGTGGCCGAACTGGCGATCTGCGACAAGCTCCTGGTGATGGCGCCCGGCGGTTCCGTCGCCTACTTCGGTCCGCCCGAGGAGGCGCTGAACTTCTTCGGCTACGACACCTGGGCCGATGTCTTCTCCGCCTTCGAGAACTACCGCGACTACGACTGGGCGGGCCGCTGGAAGGGCTCGCAGCACTACCAGATGTACGCCGCGGACATCGACGCGGTCGCCCCGCAGTCCGTATACATGCCCCCGCCGCAGGCGATGCGCCCGCCCAAGCCGCAGGGCTGGATGTCCCAGTTCGTCACGCTGGTGCGCCGGTACGTGTCGGTGATCGTCTCCGACAAGGGCTTCCTCGCCCTGATGGTGATCCTGCCGGCCGTCCTGGGCGCGGTGAGCCTGCTCATCGACCCGGACCGCGGCCTGCTGCCGAACCCGGCCAACCCCAAGACCGGCCGGATCGTCCCCAACGGCACGGCCACCACGGTCCTGCTGATCCTCGCCGTCGGCGCGTGCTTCGCCGGTGCCGCGAACTCCGTCCGTGAGCTGATCAAGGAACGGGTCATCTACGAGCGGGAGCGCGCGACCGGCCTGTCGCGCTCCGCGTACCTGATGTCCAAGGTGTTCGTGCTGGGCATGATCACCGTGCTCCAGGGCCTGCTGGTCGGCGTCATCGGCCTCTCCAGCCGGGAGATCCCGGAGGAGGGCCTGGTCCTCGGCAAGCTCACGCTCCTCGAGATGTCGCTGCCGATCATGGCGCTCGGCTTCACCTCGATGATGTTCGGCCTGATCATCTCCGCGCTGGTGAAGACCGCCGAGAAGACCATGCCCCTGCTGGTCATGTTCGCGATCATCCAGGTCGTCTTCACCGGCTGCCTGTTCGCCCTGAACGGCTCGATCGGCGTCAACCAGTTCTCGTACCTCATGCCCTCGCGCTGGGCGGTCGCCGCCGCGGGCGCCACGCTGGACTTCAACAGGATCAGCCCGCCCGAGGAGGGCGTCGGCAACGACCCGCTGTGGGAGCACACCGTCGGCGCCTGGGTCATGGACATGACCGCCCTGATCGCCCTCGGCGTGATCTGCGGCTTCTTCGTGGCCCGCTTCCTGCGCCGCCACGAGCCCGAGGTCATGCGGAAGTAGACCTCGCACGACCGACGCCGGAGGGCGGCACCCCGACCAGGGGTGCCGCCCTCCGGCGTCGGCGGACAGGCTCAGTACGCGCTGTTGACGTTGTCCATGGAGCCGTAGCGGTCGGCCGCGTAGTTGCAGGCGGCGGTGATGTTGGCGACCGGGTCGTAGATGTTCCAGGACGTGCCCGGGACGTGGTAGGCCGAGAAGGTCGGCGGGATGACCTGGAGCAGGCCCTTCGACGGGACGCCGTTGATGGCGTTGATGTCCCAGTTGTTGATGGCGTTCGGGTTGCCGGAGGACTCCCGCATGATGTTGCGGTGGATGCCCGAGTAGGAGCCCGGGATGCCGTGCTTCTTCATGATGTCGAGCGACTCGCGGATCCAGCCGTCGAGGTTGTTCGCGTAGCTCGTGACGGAGACCGGCTTGACGGCGGCGCGCAGCGAGGCCCGGCTCGTGGCCTGCTGCACCTTGCGCTCGGCGGCGGCCTTCGCGACCGCGCGGGCGGCCGCCTTCTTCTGGGCGGCAGCCTCGGCGGCGGCCTTCTTCTTCGCCGCGGCGGCAGCGGCGGCCTTCTTCTGGGCGGCCGCGGCGTCGGCGGCGGCCTTCTGCTTCGCCTCGATGGCGTCCAGCTTCACGGTGACGCCGGCCAGCTGGCCGGTCACGCCGGCCTTGACGTCCTTCACCGGCTCGGAGCTGTAGGCGACGCGGGACGAGGAGGCGGCGTCCGTCGTGGTCGTGTGCGTGTCGGCCGGCACCACGGAGAAGGCGATGGCGGCGGCACCGAGGGTGGTGACACCGGCGATCGCGATCTTGCGGGTGTTCTTGGGCATGGCGGAATGACCTCTTCGAATAGCGCGGAGGTCGCTCTGTCTGTCCACGGCGGACACGGGTGCTTTCGGCACGAACGCCGCGGGGGGACCCGCGGCGCTGAGCGACGGCAGCCATTGTTAGCGGCCGCAAAATTCGGAGGCAATGATGTGACGTACGAAGCCAGGTAGTGGATCAGGGAAGGGCAAAACGGGACAGACCACAACGTCTGTCCCGTTCAGCCCGGAAGCATGTGACTCCTATCGTCCTTCGTACGTGATGTGCACCCTATGTGCGGGCTCACATGCGCCGCTCACGCTTCTCACTGCTAGTTGCTGGAGCAATGCCGAGCGTGAGTGCCTGGGAGAGGGGGATCGCCACCGCCCCGTTCGGGCGGGTCGCGACCGCCCCGCTCAGGCGAAACCGTGGTCCCCGTCCCCGCCCTCCGGCAGAAGGAGGTGCAGATCGCCGAACTCGTGCCACAGGTACCGCCCGCGCAGCGCCTCCTCGTACCCCCGGTCGATCGCGGCCCGCCCCGCCACCGCCTCCAGCATCAGCAGGTGCGAGGCCTCCGGCTCGTGCAGCCCGGTCAGCAGCCCGTCGACCACCCGCACCCCGCGCCCGGGCGTGACGACGAGGTCCGTCCACCCCTCCCGCGCGCGCACCACCCCGTCCGCCCCGGACGCCGACTCCACGGCCCGCACGGCCGTCGTCCCCACCGCGATCACCCGCCCGCCCGTCCGCCTCCCGCCGCCCGGCAGGGCGAGCGCCCCGCGCCCGTCCCGCTCGGCCCGCACGGCGTTGATCAGCCGGGCCGACGCCTCCGGGACCGCGAACCACTCCGGGTACGGCGGCTCGTGCGCCTCCGCCGAGGCCACCCCCGTGTGCAGGGTGACCGGCGCGAACCGCACCCCGCGGCTCACCAGCTCCACCACCAGCCGAGCCGTGAAGGGCCGCGCCGCACTCGGCATCTCCGCACTGCCCGACCCGTCGGCCGACGGCAGCGCGAACACCGTCTGGTACACCGACAACGGCTGGTCCCGCTCCGTGTAGGAGTACCGGATGGGCCGCCCGTGCCCCCGCAGCAGCCCCGGCACCGACCCGCCGGACACCCGCGCCCACCACAGCCTCCCCACGCCCCCGCCCAGCGCCTCCTCGCACACGAGCCGCACCCCTCCCGGCAGCCGCACCTCCGTCCCCGGGGCCGAGCCCGCCGCCCTCCCCACCCGCGCGCGCGTGGTGCCCCTGCCGTCCGGGTCCCGCAGCTCGACCGCCCACCGCCCGTCGTCCCCGCGCGTGGAGAAGTGCACCACCACGCGCGCGTGCCCGATCCGCCCGTCCACCGCGGCCGCCAGCGTGGGCGAGGTGTTCACCACCAGCAGGTCCCCGGCCCGCAGCAGTCCGGGCAGCTCCCGGAACGCGTGATGCGCCACCTCCGTCCCCCGCGACACCAGCAGCCGTACGGAGTCCCGGTCCCGGCCGGGGCCGCGCTGCTCGGCCGGCAGCCGCGCCGACAACTCCTCGGGCACGCTGCCCCACCCTCGACTGAGCTCGTGCGGAGGGACCCCCGTGGCCGGCGTCATCGCCGTCCTCCCAGCAGCGCCGGAGCCCCGTACCGCCCGCTGGCCGGCCGCTCGTCCAGCAACCGCAGGAACGCCGGTGCCACACCGCGCGGATCCGGCCGCGGAGCGTCGTCGTCCGGTACGGCCGCCGCGTACAGGTCCGTGGCCATGTCCCCGGGGTCCACCGCCCACACCCGCAGCCCCGGCTCCTCCGCGCCGAGCACCGCCGCGATCTGGTCGAGGGCCGCCTTCGAGGCCCCGTAGCCGCCCCACGTCCCGTACGCCTCGGCGGCGGCGTCCGAGCTGACCGTGACCACCGCACCCGCCCGCGCCGACCGCAGCAGCGGCAGCGCCTCCTGGACGAGGCCCAGCGCGGCCACGACGTTCACCTCCAGCGCCCGCCGCAGTCCGTCCACGGGCAGCTCCGCCAGCCGGACCAGCGGCTCGGCACCCAGCGCGCTCGCGTTGCTCACCAGCAGATCGCAGCCGCCGAGCCGCCCGGCGGCCGCCACCAGCTCCGACCGGTGCGCGGGATCGGTGACGTCCCCGGCCACCGCCTCGACGCGCGTCCCGTGCTCCGCCGCGACCGCGGCCGCCGTCTCCTTCAGCACCTGCGCCGTCCTGGCGTCCAGCACCAGATCCCAGCCCCGCGCGGCGAGCACCTCGGCCAACGCCCTCCCCAGGCCCTTCGACGCTCCCGTGATGATCGCTACCGGCATGACAACCGTCCCCTCGTCCGACGACCCGCCTCCGCTCGGCGGTGCCCTCACCGTAGGAACCGCGCCGCCCGCCCCGCCTCGGACGCGGGGCGGGGGACACCGGGGCCCTTCGGCGTACGTCCCCGCACCCCGCCGCGCGCCCTACGCCCCACCGCCCGGGACCTCGGACCTAGGTCCCGGGCCCCACCCCGACGCCGTCACCGGCCCGATCCCCCTGTCACACCCCGCCGGTACCGTGAGGGCATGAGTCAAGGCCCCCGGTCCGGCCTCGCCGCGGTGAGCTCCGCGCTGCTGGCCATGAGCAGGCACCTCGAGGTGCGCGACGTCCTCAAGACGATCGTCGCCTCGGCCCGCGAGCTGCTCGACGCGCAGTACGCCGCGCTCGGCGTCCCGGACGACCACGGCGGCTTCGCCCAGTTCGTCGTCGACGGCATCGGCGAGGAGCAGTGGAAGGCCATCGGCCCCCTGCCCCGCCAGCACGGCATCCTCGCCGCGATGCTCCACGAGGCCCGGCCCGAGCGCCTCGCCGACGTGCGCGAGGACCCGCGCTTCGAGGGCTGGCCGTCCGCCCACCCGGACATGTCCGACTTCCTCGGCCTGCCCATCCGCGACGGCGACGAGGTCGTCGGCGCGCTGTACCTCGCCAACAAGAACTGCGCCAGGCCGGCCGGCGGCTGCGGCTTCACCGAGGACGACGAGGAACTGCTCTCCATCCTCGCCCAGCACGCCGCGATCGCCCTCACCAACGCCCGCCTGTACGAGCGCAGCCGCGAACTGACGATCGCAGAGGAACGCTCGCGACTGGCCCACGAACTCCACGACGCGGTCAGCCAGAAACTGTTCTCCCTGCGTCTGACCGCCCAGGCCGCCGCCGCCCTCGTCGACCGCGACCCCTCCCGCGCCAAGGGCGAACTCCAGCAGGTCGCCGCGCTCGCCGCCGAGGCCGCCGACGAACTGCGCGCCGCCGTCGTGGAGCTGCGCCCCGCCGCCCTCGACGAGGACGGCCTGGTCGCCACCCTCCGCACCCAGATACAGGTCCTCGACCGCGCCCACTCCGCGCGCGTGACCTTCACCAGCCGCGGCGTCCGCGCCCTGCCCGCCGCGCAGGAGGAGGCCCTGCTGCGCGTCGCCCAGGAGGCCCTGCACAACGCGCTGCGCCACTCCGGCGCGGAGCACGTCGAGGTCAGCCTCCACCGGCGCGGCCCCGCCGCGGTCCTGCGCGTCACGGACGACGGCGGCGGCTTCGACCCCACGGCGGTCCGCAGGGCCGGCCGCCACCTCGGCCTGGTCTCCATGCGGGACCGGGCGAGCGGCGTCGGCGGCAGCCTGGTGGTGGAATCGGCGCCCGGCAAGGGCACCACGATCGAGATGGAGGCCCCCGGTGGCTGACGCAATCAAGGTGCTGCTCGTCGACGACCACCAGGTCGTCCGCCGGGGCCTGCGCACCTTCCTGGAGGTCCAGGACGACATCGAGGTCGTCGGCGAGGCCGCCGACGGCGCCGAGGGCGTCGCCCGCGCCGAGGAGCTGGGACCCGACGTCGTCCTGATGGACGTCAAGATGCCCGGCATGGACGGCGTCGAGGCCCTCCGCAGGCTCCGCGAACTCGACAACCCCGCGCGCGTGCTGATCGTCACCAGCTTCACCGAACAGCGCACCGTGGTCCCGGCCCTGCGCGCGGGCGCCGCCGGATACGTCTACAAGGACGTGGACCCCGACGCCCTGGCCGGCGCCATCCGCTCGGTCCACGCCGGCCACATCCTGCTCCAGCAGGAGGTCGCGGGCGCCCTGCTCTCCCAGGAGGAGGCCACCACCGGGCAGGGCAGGGGCGGTTCGCTCACCGAGCGGGAGCGCGAGGTCCTCGGGCTGATAGCGGACGGCCGCTCCAACCGGGAGATCGCCCGCGCCCTGGTCCTCTCCGAGAAGACCGTCAAGACCCACGTCTCGAACATCCTGATGAAACTCGACCTGGCCGACCGCACCCAGGCCGCCCTGTGGGCCGTACGCCATGGTGTGACCGGCTGAAACGCGCTCCGGCGCACGACCGGGGGCGCTCCCGGGCGCCGCGGCGGAGCGGTTCCCTCCGGTCCGAGATTCATACCGTCGTGGGAATGTCCCCCGGATGGCGCACCCTCCGCCGGGCGCCCGCGTTCTCCAGTGCGTACCGCGGCGCCTGCCGCGGCACTCGCCAGGAGGGCCAGGAGGGCTCAGAAGTGAAGAACCTGAAGAAGGCAGCGGCCGTGACGATGGTGGCCGGCGGTCTGGTCGCCGCGGGCTCCGGTATGGCCTTCGCCACCGGCGGCGCGTCGGCCCACGGCGTGGCCGAGGGCTCGCCGGGCGTCCTCTCGGGCAACGTGGTCCAGGCCCCGGTGCACATCCCGGTCAACGCCGTCGGCAACAGCGTCAACGTCATCGGCGTGCTGAACCCGGCCTTCGGCAACACGGGCCTCAACCACTGACGCCCTCGCGGACCCCGGCGTCCACCGGCCTCCCCCGGCCCCACTCCGGGGGAGGCCGGTCCGCTTGTCGCCGTGAACGACCGAGACCGCCCGGCCCGCACCGGAGCCCCGCGTCGGGAAGAACACGGAGCCCCGTGCGTGACCCGCCCCCGTCGGACCACGGGCTCCCACCGGCGCCGGTCTCCGTCCGACCGACGCTCACCTCACCCCACCGAGGCCCTCACCGCACCCCTCGCTCCAGCTCCTCCACATACGCGTTGTACGCGGCGACCTGCGCCCGCCGAGCCGTCCGCTCCACCGGCCGCAGCGCCTCCCCGCGAGCCGCCATCTCCGACGCGCTCACCGCACCCCCGTGCCCGCGCTCCAGGGCGAGGGAGATCAACAACCCCACCCGCTGCGCCAGCTCCAGCACCCGCACCGCCCGCGGCGGGTACCCCGGCGCGAGCACCTCCCGCCCACGCTCCGCCCGAGCCCGGTACGCGTCGATCGCCGCCTCCGCCACCGGCCCGGACCCCGCCACGTCCAGCCGCGACAGCACCACCGTGGCCTCCCGCAACGCCTCCGCCAGCTCCCGCTCCGCCTCGCCCAGCGACGGCACGTCGGCGGGCGGCGCCTCCCGCACCGCGAGACAGTGCCACACCACCTCGGCATGCACATCGCCCTCGGGCCCGGCCTCGGACACCTCCGGCACCAGCCCCAGCGCGGATCCGTGGCAGATCACCGCCTCCTGCGCCTCCAGCGCCCGCGCGTTGAACTCCGGCGGCCCGCTCAGACCCAGCGGATGCCCGGACGCGGGCAGCGCCACCCGCAGCCCTCTCACCCCCAGCGCCCGCAGCCGCCCCAGCGCGAGCGTGAGTCCGACGGGCGCCGTCTCGCCGGGCAGCCCCGCCACCCGGTGCACGGCATCGGCACCGACTATGGCGTGCACCGCATCGTCCGGAGAGACAAATCCGGACAGAAGTGCGTTTCCCCAAGCGGCAAGGCGACCAGAGCGCGGTTCCGAAAGCATCCCCCCACCCTAAGGACCGGACCGATGGAACGGCTCCCCCGACCGGTGGCGTAGATTTTCCCGGAGGGCCGCGCCCACCCGCGCGCGGCGGTCCGAGCCACAGGCGTACGCGACGACCGAGTCCGGCCACACTGCAAGGGGAGACAACGCGCTCATGAGCGATGTTCTGGAGCTTCAGGACGTATCCGTGGTCCGCGAGGGCCGGGCTCTGGTGGACCAGGTCTCCTGGTCGGTCAAGGAGGGCGAACGCTGGGTCATCCTCGGCCCCAACGGAGCCGGCAAGACGACCCTGCTGAACGTCGCGTCCAGCTACCTCTACCCCAGCAAGGGCACCGCCACCATCCTCGGCGAGACCCTCGGCAAGCCCGGCACCGACGTCTTCGAACTGCGCCCCCGCATCGGCATGGCCGGCATCGCCATGGCCGAGAAGCTCCCCAAGCGCCAGACGGTGCTGCAGACCGTCCTCACCGCCGCCTACGGCATGACGGCCGGCTGGCAGGAGGAGTACGAGGCCATCGACGAGCAGCGCGCCCGCGCCTTCCTCGACCGCCTCGGCATGACCGAGTACCTCGACCGCAGGTTCGGCACCCTCTCCGAGGGCGAACGCAAGCGCACCCTGATCGCCCGCGCCCTCATGACCGACCCCGAACTGCTGCTCCTGGACGAGCCGGCCGCCGGCCTGGACCTCGGCGGCCGCGAGGACCTCGTCCGCCGCCTCGGCCGCCTCGCCCGCGACCCCATCGCCCCGTCGATGATCATGGTGACGCACCACGTCGAGGAGATCGCCCCCGGCTTCACCCACGTCCTCATGATCCGCCAGGGCAAGGTCCTCGCCGCCGGCCCGGTCGAACTCGAACTCACCTCCCGCAACCTCTCCCACTGCTTCGGCCTCCCCCTCGTCGTGGAACAGGTCGGCGACCGCTGGACCGCCCACGGCCTGCCGCTGTCCTGACCGCCGTCCCGACCGCCCCCGTTCGCGCCCTGTCGGCGGAACGACCCTCGGTCCTACCATGAACGCGTGAACGACATCGACGCGTGGGTGTGGTGGCTCGTGGGGGCGGCAGCACTCGGTATACCGCTCGTGGTGACCGCGATGCCGGAGTTCGGCATGCTCGCGGCCGGCGCCGTCGCGGCCGCCGTCGCCGCGGGCCTCGGCCTCGGCACCGTCGCCCAAGTACTCGTCTTCCTCGCCGTGTCGGTCGCCCTCATCGCCGTCGTACGGCCCATCGCGGCCCG
This sequence comes from Streptomyces sp. NPDC059895, assembly GCF_042731035.1. NCBI lineage: Bacteria > Bacillati > Actinomycetota > Actinomycetes > Kitasatosporales > Streptomycetaceae > Streptomyces > Streptomyces sp. NPDC059895. Next base: position 8,027 of record NZ_JBHWKO010000036.1, on the reverse strand, counting down.
CCACAGCAGACAGCGCCCCCAACTCGTCACCGGCGTCGACGCGTTGAAGGGCAAGCAGGCCGTCGTACTGGAACGCGTCGACGGTTCCGGCGGACGCATCAAACTCGCGGGCGAGGTCTGGTCGGCCCGCGCCCTCGACACCGACCACGCCTACGAGGTGGGCCAGGAGGTCGACGTCGTGGACATCGAAGGGGCCACGGCGATCGTCATCTGACCTTGCACAACTCCCGCACCACGCAAGTGGACCGAACACACCACGAGCCGCACGACCGTCTGTCAGACTCGACCAGCAAGATCTTCAACAAGCCTAAGATCTTCCGAAAGCGCCGAGGCGGAGAAGGGGACGGGGAGCACGATGGAACCGGTCATCATCGTCTTGATCATTCTGGTGGTGTTGGTCTTCATCGCCCTGATCAAGACGATCCAGGTCATCCCACAGGCGAGCGCCGCCATCGTGGAGCGCTTCGGCCGCTACACACGCACGCTCAACGCCGGACTCAACATCGTCGTCCCGTTCATCGACACCATCCGCAACCGCATCGACCTGCGCGAACAGGTCGTGCCGTTCCCGCCCCAGCCGGTGATCACCCAGGACAACCTGGTCGTCAACATCGACACCGTCATCTACTACCAGGTGACCGACGCCCGGGCCGCGACCTACGAGGTCGCCAGCTACATCCAGGCGATCGAGCAGCTCACCGTCACCACGCTGCGCAACATCATCGGTGGCATGGACCTGGAGCGGACCCTGACCTCCCGCGAGGAGATCAACGCGGCCCTGCGCGGCGTCCTCGACGAGGCCACCGGCAAGTGGGGCATCCGCGTCAACCGCGTCGAGCTCAAGGCCATCGAGCCGCCGACCTCCATCCAGGACTCGATGGAGAAGCAGATGCGCGCCGACCGTGACAAGCGCGCCGCGATCCTCACCGCCGAAGGTACGCGCCAGGCCGCGATCCTCACCGCCGAGGGCGAGAAGCAGTCCCAGATTCTGCGCGCCGAGGGCGAGGCCAAGGCCGCCGCCCTGCGCGCCGAGGGCGAGGCCCAGGCGGTCCGTACCGTCTTCGAGGCGATCCACGCCGGCGACCCGGACCAGAAGCTGCTCTCCTACCAGTACCTCCAGATGCTCCCGAAGATCGCCGAGGGCGACGCCAACAAGCTCTGGATCGTCCCCAGCGAGATCGGCGACGCCCTCAAGGGCCTCTCCGGCGCGATGGGCAACTTCGGTGCGATGGGCGGCGGTTCGGGCTCCAACGGCGGGGGCACCGAGAAGAGGGTCCCGGAGCGCCGCGAGAAGCCGTCGATCGACTGACGGCACCGGACAGCAGAGAGCCCCGCACCCCGTCAGAAGGGGGTGCGGGGCTCTGTCGACACCACGCGGGCCCGACGCCGAACCGCTAGGCCGCGTCCACGGACAACCACTCCGGCAGCGCGGCCAGGTCCTCCTGCCCCAGAGCCAACAGCATCGCGTCCTGCGGAGTCGGCTCGAACGGCAGCCGCAGCAACGGCATCATCGCCTGCTCCGGAGTGCGGTCCGCCTTGCGGTGATTGTCCTCCGCGCAGGAGGCGACCGTGTTCAGCCACGAGTCCTGCCCGCCCTGCGCCCGCGGCACCACGTGGTCCACGGTCGTCGCCCGCCGCCCGCAGTACGCGCACCGGTGCCGGTCCCTGACCAGCACACCCCGCCTCGACCACGGTGCTTGTCTTCGGAACGGCACCCTCACGTACCTGCAGAGCCTGATCACCCGGGGCGCCGGTATGTCCACGGCGGCCCCCCGCATCCGCAGTTCGGGGTGGGACTGTTCGACGACGGCCTTGTCCTGGAGCACCAGAACGACGGCTCGGTTCAGCGTCACCGTCGACAGCGGCTCGAAGCTCGCGTTGAGTACCAGCGTGTCCCGCATACCAGCCCACCTCCCGTATGCACCGGCCCACCCCCTGGCGGGCTGGGATCAACTCTGGCCGGGCACGCCGAGATGGACAACGCAATATCTGCTGCTCCCACGGGGGGTGACCCCCGCGACCCCCGGCAACAAAAACGCCCGCCCCTGATCACTTCCAAGACCAGGGGCGGACAAACGTTGATTGAACGATGAGCTCACTCACCTCACGGCGTCAGCTCCGCGCGGGGTTCTCGTACTCACCGATCAGCTGGGCGCGCGCGATCGTGTGGAACCGCAGGTTGAAGCCCACGACGGCGGGTGAGGCGTCCGCGTCCGGACCGAGCTTGTCCTGGTCCACCGCGTAGACGGTGAAGACGTAGCGGTGCGGACCGTCCCCGGGCGGCGGCGCCGCGCCGCCGAAGTCCTTCGTCCCGTAGTCGTTGCGCGCGTGGACGGCGCCCTCCGGCAGTCCGTCGAACTTCCCGCTGCCCGCGCCCACCGGCAGCTCGGTCACCGAGGCCGGGATGTCGAACAGGACCCAGTGCCAGAACCCGCTGCCCGTGGGGGCGTCCGGGTCGTAGCACGTCACGGCGAAGCTCTTGGTCCCGGGCGGGAAGCCCTCCCACCGCAGCTGCGGCGAGGTGTTCCCCTCCGCGTGGACCTGCGCACTCTTGAGGGTCGCGCCCTCCTCGACGTCCTCGCTCGTCACCGTGAACGACGGAACGGGAGGATGGAAGTCGTGGGGGAGCGGCCGCCTCTTGTGCTCGGTCACCTCGGTACCTCCTGAACGGTTTCTGGAGTCAGTGGTTCCGAGCCTAGAACCAGTTGCGCTTGCTGCCGACCTCGGACAGCCACTGGTTGAGGTACGCCGCCCAGTCGGTCCCCTGGTAGTCGTTCAGTCCCACCTGGAACGAGCGGAAGGTGTCGCTTCCCTCGCCGAACAGCCCCGGCTTCTTGTCCATCTCCAGCACGACGTCCATGGCCTGCGCGTCGGCCACGAAGCTCAGCTCGACCTGGTTCAGGCCCCGGTACTGCGCCGGCGGGAAGAACTCGATCTCCTGGTAGAACGGCAGCTTCTGCCGCGTGCCCCGGATGTGGCCGCGCTCCAGGTCCGCGTTCTTGAAACGGAAGCCCAGCTGGATGAAGGCGTCCAGGATCGCCTTCTGCGCGGGCAGCGGGTGCACGTTCACCGGGTCCAGGTCGCCGGAGTCCACGGCCCGCGCGATCTCCAGCTCGGTGGTCACACCGATGTTCATCCCGCGCAGCGCCTGCCCGTCGATCGTCGTGATCGGCGTCTCCCAGGGGATCTCCAGGCCGAACGGCACCGCGTGCACCGCACCCGCCGACAGCTCGAAGGCCCCGCCCAGACGCTGCTTGGTGAACTCGATGTCCTGCTTGTACTCCTGGTCGCCGCTCTCGACCTCCACCTTGGCCTGGAGCCCGACGGACAGCCCCTCGATCTGCTGGTTCACGGACCCGCCCTGGATCCGCACCTCGCCCTGGACCACGCCGCCCGGAACGACGTTGACCTCGGTCAGCACCGTCTCGACCGAAGCCCCGCCGGCCCCGAGACTCGCGAGCAGCTTCTTGAACGCCATGACTTCCCCTCTACGACCTCTACGACTGGATCCTTGATCCTTTAAACGCGACCCGGCCGTGGCCGGTTCCGTCACACACACCCTGGCAAGCCGAGGGCCCGCCGACCACCCCGACGCTCCCACCCGTCTGCACTACGCTCGGAGGGCATGATCGCGACCTCCGACCGTACGCCCCTTCCCCGGTCCTTCTTCGACCGCCCTGTCCTGGAGGTCGCCCCCGGCCTCCTAGGCCGCCTTCTCGTCCGCACGACCCCGGACGGTCCGATCACCCTGCGCCTCACGGAGGTCGAGGCCTACGACGGCCCGAACGACCCGGGCTCCCACGCCTTCCGCGGCCGCACCGCCCGCAACAGCGTGATGTTCGGCCCGCCCGGACATGTGTACGTCTACTTCACCTACGGCATGTCAAGGCGGTCAGCATGAACGTTGCCCTCCTCGCGCATCCTGCCGAAGAAGTCGCCCCCAAGCTGCTCGGGAGCGTCCTCACCTGCAAGACCCCCGAGGGAACCGTGAGCATCGCCATCACGGAGACTGAGGCGTACTCCGGTACGGCTGACCCAGCTTCCCATGCCTACCGAGGCCAGACACCCCGTAACGCCGTCATGTTCGGACCCGCAGGACACCTGTACGTCTACCGGTCCCACGGCCTCCACTGGTGCGCCAACGTCGTCACCGGGACGGACGGCATCGCCTCGGCCGTCCTCATCCGGGCAGGCAGGGTCATCGAGGGGGAAGACCTGGCACGCCAGCGGCGAGGGGAGAGGGTCGCGAGCCCACGTCTTGCCCGAGGTCCGGGGAACTTCTGCCAGGCGCTCGGCATCACGGGAGAGCACAACGGCGCAGACCTCCTGGCAGGTACCTCGGTCATGTTGTCCGGGGGCGAGTCGGTGCCTGCCGCGCTCATCCGGGTTGGTCCTCGGGTAGGTGTGAGCAAGGCCCACGACTGGCAACACCGGTTCTACCTCGCCGGTGATCCAACGGTCTCGGCGTACCGACTGAGCCCGCGAGCCAAACCGCCCGCCGGAGCCTGAGCCGCTGTGCGCCTTGCTGCCGGCCTGCCGGTGAGTCGGTGCGGAAGCGGGTCAGGTGATGCGTGATCGTCCACGAGCGCGGCGCGTGACGCGTTCCTGGCCGGTCGAGTGACTGCTGACGTGCGCCGACTCGGACCGGACGGGTGGGTGTGACTGAGTGTGCCAGTTGGCGTTTGAGCAGCTGAGTTGGGATCTTGTCCCTGCCTGGTGCATGCGAACCAAAGCAACAGACACAGATCTGGGCCGGTCAGACGTAGGGGCGGGTGGATGGGCGCAGATGTGGAGCGGGAGCGCTGGGAGCTGCGATCTGGAGAAGGCGTGGGGCCGCTGAGGTTCGGGATGTCTCCAGCCGAGGTCGCCGACGCACTGCTGGTCTCGGGGCCTCTGGCACGGGTTGGTGGTCCGTATGAGCAGGAAGACTTCCCGGACGGGGTGAAGGCGTTCTACGACGCGGGCAAGCTCGCATGCGTCGCGCTGGATGCAGTCACCGGTCCGCAGGTCTTCCTGGCCGCCTTCCCGTTGGCGGGGAGCGATCCAGTGCAGGGCCATCAGTTTCTGCTGGACCACGCCGCGGAGCATGGGAACTGGATTCTTTACACCCCTGAGGAGTCGCTTTCCCTGACCGATCTCGGACTTCTTCTGCGTTCGCAGCGAGTTGGGAACGCGCGCCTTACACGTCCACTCTTCGTCAAGGAGGAGTGGCTGGAGTCGCAGTACTTCCGAGACCACCTTCCGCTTGAGGATGCCTCAGGCTGAGCGCTCTATCCGGTGAGCGGTGAGGGAGGGCTCCCTGAACAGGGTCCTTCCTCCTTCGTGGCCGATCCCTCGGCCAGGTCGCCGCCGTCGCTCCCGACCGCACGAGACCGAGTCCAGGCCCGAAGGCTTGGGCGTCCACCTGTGAAGAGAGACCGCGTCCTCCGGGCACGGTCCACCCCCGCAATGAAAGGGAGGCGCATGTCCCGCCATCCGGCGGGGGTCACTGGCGCACGCGTGTGCGCCTCACAGGAAGGGGCCACACTCGGTGGCTATCAGCTTCGGCCATGACCGCCCGTGGGGCGGTGTCTCCCAGCACGAGTACCGGCGCATGGCGCAGCACCCGGGACACCCTCTCGCCTACCGCGTGCACTTCGCCGCCATCGGATGGGCAGACCGGCAAGGACAAGCAGGCTTTGATCCCGGCCGGCTGGCCGCGCTGCTGGGCAAGGAGGGCAAGCCGCTTTCCGGCCAGAGCACCCGCAACGCGGTGGCCCGCGCCAGGAAGCTGGACCTTGTTTCGCCCCGATCGGGGCCGCCTGCCTCGTGCTTCCGTCTCATCTGTTCCAGAAGGGCAAGGCTGCGCCGGTCCCCTGCCGACTCCCTCAAGACCGGTAGCTACATGCTGGGCGTGTAGTCAGAGCACGTCTGGCGTGTACCGGCACTGGCTCCGACCTGCGCGAGCGTTCGCGTCCTCTGGCCCTGCCCGACACTCGTCAGACAGGGCCCGTGCTCACTGAGCGCCGACGGCCGACTCGGCTCTCCGTGCTGGGATCTCAGGGGTTCCGGAACGTGATCCGGCAGTGCTCGGCCTTGAAGCTTCGGCCCCCTCGACCGCGCGGTATCAGCTCGACTCGCTCGCAGACCTGGGTGACGACGGTCCGCACGTAGTCGATGCGGTCGGGGTCCTCGTAGTCCAGTTCCTCCCACAGGTACTCGATGTCGCCCAGGTCGACGCGTACCCGCTTCGCTGCCAGGTCTGCCAGCTCGGCCCGGATCTTGGTCAGGTCGGCGTCACACCTGCCGATGCCCGCCCGCAGGGTCGACCCGTCGATGTCTCCTACAGCGAACATCTCCGCCAGGGCGGTGCGCCTCTCGGACGTGGCAGTCTCCTCGGCCAGCAGTTCGGCCTCTCGCTCCTCGTCTCCGTTGTCCGTGGCCGGTGCCGCGTTCCACTCCTCGGCCTTGTCGATGACCTTCCGGACCACGAAGGAGTCAAGAGCATCTGCTGGGCAGGTGATGCACCGGCCACCTGAACAGGTATAGATGCGGTACCGCTCGCCTGCCGCGTTCTTCTTGCTCCACCCCTGAGTGGCGACGGCCTGACACTTCGAGCAGCGGACGACGCCGGACAACAGGGCCTTGCGCTTGCCGCCGCCACCCGTGTTGCGCTCGGGATCGCTCAGGTAGCGGACCAGTGCCCGGAACATGCCCTCGGAGACGATCGCCTCCCAGTTGCCCGCACCGGTCTCCTCGGTCAGCCGCACGCGCTTCCCGTCCGGCTTCTCGACCCACTGCGAGTACGTCTGGATTCCCGCGTTCCTCGGCTTCAAGAGGACACCCCGAAGGTTCGAGCTGCGCCACTCCTTGCCGTGCGGCGAGAGCAGTCCACGGGCGTTCCAGTCCTTCGCGATGGACCAGAGGGAGAGACCGGTCAGGACATCCCGGTACGCCTGCTGTAGGGCTTCCGCCTCTGCCTTGCGATGCCTGCCGTCGCGCTCGAAGCCGAAGGGGCGAGTACTCCAGAAGGGCCTGCCCGACTCTCTACGGCGCTGGTGTCCGAGTACCTGACGCTCTACTCGCATGTCGGTCTCGTTGCGAGCCACCACAGCGCCGATGCGAGCAGCGAGACGGCCGGACGGGGTGGACAGGTCGAGCACCCCCTGAGCTTGAGCGGCGGCCAGCGTGACGCCGGTCGACTCGGCCAGGTCCACCAGGTCCTCAAGATCCCAGGGGGTGCGGTACATGCGGTCGAAGTGGCGAGACACGATGGCGTCTGCCCTGCCGTCCTCCACCAGAGCCTTGACGCGCTCCCACTCGTCGCTTCGCTTGGCTCCCCGCTTGGTCGAGGCTGACGTGTCCTTCTCGACGATCACGGCTACGACGGACCAGCCGTTCCGGTCGCACAGCGCCTGAGCAACTGGCCAAAGGCCCCGCCCGTCTGGCCACGGCCCTGGACGTGGACCGCGCCCTCGACGGCACGGACGCCTGCACCCCCGGTGACACCCCCCTCCGCATCCTGGCCGGCACCCCCGTACCCCCCCGAGCAGGTGCGCAACGGCCCCCGGACGGGAGTCTCCGGCGACGGAGCCGTCCACCCGTGGCGCTACTGGGTCGCCGACGACCCGACGGTGAGCCCTTACCGTGCCCATGTTCCGAGGCGCCGCCGAAGTTGACTCGCCTTGGAGCGGGGCGTAACGTAGCCCGAGCCGCTTGAACCGGGTACGGCATTCGCCTGCAGCCGGAAGCGGCCAACCCACTATCTAGTACAGCCCTCAGCGGGGTCTCATTCGGCGTGTCCGCATGCCCGAATTCGACTCGGCGGAACTCGATTATGAGCTCACGAGGGAATCGGCTAACGTAGTGAATGTCGAAAGGCTGACAGGCGCAAGCCAGAAGGCCTCAGGCAAATCCCGCCGACAGGGAATCGGAACGAAAAGCGTCTGATAGAGTCGGAACCGCCGGAAAGGAAACCGCGAAACAAAAGCGGGAACCTGGAAAGCACCGAGGAAATCGGATCGAGAAAAGATCTGATAGAGTCGGAA
>NZ_JBHWKO010000035.1:0-91453 GCF_042731035.1 Streptomyces sp. NPDC059895 | reverse complement strand
GGCCGCGCCGTCGACCACCGAACGCACAAGACCACCGTCCGGATCGCGATCAACCCCTTGCCAACCACTCCAGACGGCTAACCGAGCGGCATTGCGGCTAGTCCTCGTCGTCCCCGAGAACGCTTGCCCTCAGACGTACTTCCGGCCGGCCCGCGATCACCGCTCGTCCGTCGGTGTACCGGCCCGGCTCGGCATCCGCCGCTGCCCGGACGCCGAGGGTGTACACCAGGGCGGCCGCCGCGTTGCCGGGCGTGTTCAGACGGGGTTCGTCCACCACGGACAGCGACCTGCCGCCCTCCCGCACCGCCGCCGACGGCTCCGCGGCGGCGGCCACGGATCCGTCGGCGTGGTAGTACGCGCACGTCGCCCGACCGTCGAAGAAGAGACCCGTCGGAGCGGTGAAGCGGTGTTCCACGCGCCCGGGAGCCCAGGTATCGGCGGACGAGACCCGCACATGGATCAACTCGCTGCCTCCGCGGGGCAGTTCCAGCCCGACTTCCTGGCGTACCAGCAGCCGCGCGGCCGTCGCCGCGGCGGCGTCCCGGTCCGCGTCCTGAGCGCCTCCGGCTCCGCCGTCCGGCCGCGGATCGGTGTGCGGTTGCGGATCCGGATCCGGATCCGGATCCGGATCCGGGGGTGAGTCGGTGGCGTCCGGGTGCGAATCGGTGGCCGGTTCCGGATCGGCGTCCGGTTCCCGATCCTCGGCCGGTTGCGGATCGGCATCCGCCGGCTCCGGATTCCCTTCCGGTGCCGGATCGGTGGGCGCTTCCGGATCGGTGACCGGTTCCGGATCGGTGGCCTCGTGAAGCGCGCCGGTCAGGGGCAGGGCCGCGATCCGGTGGTGGAAGTTGTCCGCCACCAGCAGCCGCCCGGCCGGGTCCACGGCCAGGCCGCACGGATAGGCCAGCGGGCCATCGGCGGCGGTCTCGTCCGTCCCGTCGGCAGCCACGCCCGCGGGCAGGGCCGGTCCCGCGATGACGCGGGCGACTCCGTCGGACAGCCGCCATACGCGGTGTCCGGTCATGTCGGCGACGTAGACGGCCCCTTGGGCGTCGACCGCCACGGCACACGGCGCGTTCCAGTCGACCGCCGCGGCGCCGGCGCTCCCGCGCGGCGGTCCCGCCAGCACCCGCAGTGTCCCGTCCGCGCCGAGCAGCAGCACCCGGCGGCCCACCGGGTCGGCGACGTACAGCTGACCCGACGCGTCGGCCGCCAGGCCCGCGGGCAGGAACGCCTCGCCCGCGTCGGCCGCACCGCTGCGCCCGGACGCGTCGACGACCGTGCTGATGACACCGTCCCCGCCGACCCTGCGCACCCGGGGAGTGCCCGCTTCGCCGATGTACAGCGTCCCCGCGCGGTCCACGGCCAGGGCGCAGGGGGCGTCCAGCCGGGCGCTGCCGGCGGGGCCGCCGTCGCCGTCGCCGCCGCGGCACCCGTCTCCCGCGACGGTGGTGATGACACCCGAGGAGTCGATCCGGCGGACCCGGTGGTTCATCTCGTCGGCGATGAGCACGCCCCCGTCCGCGTCGACCGCGAGGGCGGCCGGGAAGCCCAGGCGGGCCCGCACCGCCTCCCCGCCGTCCCCGGCGAAGCCCCGCAGCCCGTCCCCGGCGACCGTCGTGAGCACGCCGGAGCCGTCGACCCGGCGGACCCTGTGGTTGGCGTGATCGGCGATGAGGACACCCCCCTGTCCCACGGCCACGTCCGCCGGGAAAGCCAGCTGCGCTTCCGGGGCAGGCCCTCCGTCCCCGCGGGATCCGGCGGTGCCGCTGCCCGCCACGGTGACCAGCGGGTCGTGCCCGTCCGTGGGAACGGGCTCACGCTCGGGGGCCGAGGCCTTCGCCGTCACGCCGTCACCGCCCGGCACCACCGCAGTGGCGCATGGGCGGCCTCTGTCACCGTCCACACCTTCGTCGCCCGCATGTCCGTCTCCTGTCTCCGGTCCGTCTTCGGCATGCCCTGCATACCGGCCGGGCCGCACCCGCAGGAGCAGCGCACCGACCGCTCCACCCGCACGAGGGAAGAGCACCGGGGGCGGGCAGTGGCCCGGGCTCCGGCCGAGGCGCACCGCCGCAGGACGCCGACGGGTCAAGTGGACGCGGGCTGCGGCGCTCCGCATCCGTGCGCCCCCGCGTGCCTCCGCTCCACCCGAACCAGCGACGCAGAATCGATCCCGCGCTACCGAACGGGGGAACGACGGCATACCGCCCGCGGGCACCGGCTAACCATGGACCCAGATGACGGCCCTGTGCATGCCGTTCGTCCGAGCGACGCCCTGTCCGGAGCCGAGGCGGCACTCAGTGTTCCGCCTCCCTTCACACCGCCCCGCGGAATCCCGCGCTCCGTGCACCACGCCGCGCGCGGCGCCAGGCCCGGCCCGCCGCCCGCGGACCGGGGTGACCGCGCCCCAGGCTCCCTTTCCACCGCACTCCTTCGATCACAAACCCAGGAGGACCCGGAGATGACCACCGACGTGCAGTCCGCGAAGAAGCAGGCCTACAAACGGGGAGAGGATCAGGGACGCGCCGACGCGCTCGCCGGACGCCCGTACGCCGACCCCCCGCGCGACGGCACACGCGGCGAGAAGGACCAGTACGCCAACGGCTACGACTGGGGCTACGAACAGGGCCGTGCACAGAAGCTGGATCTCGTGGTGTGGCAGGAAGGCGGGGTCGAGGACGCCCCCGGCGGCCTCGGCGCCACCATCAACGTCTGTGTCCGCACCCCGAACTGGAGCGAGACCGTCGACGCGGGGGAACGCGAGCACGTCTTCACCGCCCCCACCGGATTCCGCTGGAACGGCACGGTGGGCGCCCAGTACAAGCGCATCAACCAGACCACGGGCGGCAACCTCCCGCCGGTCCGGGCCAAGGTCAGCGACGACGGGCGCACGCTGACCTTCACCTACCACGTGCACCTGAACACGGGCGATCAGGACAAGGACTGCATCGTGTACACCTGCGGACTGGAGGCCGTCGACGGCGCCAGGCCGGGCCGCTACACCGACGGTGCCGCCCAGATCGGCACCGCGCCCCCGGCCAAGCTCAAGGCCGAGGTCATCGAGGACGAGGACTAGAGAGAGCAGGAGTCAGACACCATGACCACCGTCGTCACCTCCGGCGTCTTCCCGTCCACCGTCCCGTCCCTCTCCCAGGCCGACGGGCTGGGCACTCCCGACGTCAGGTGGGGCAGCAGCGGATCCCAGAGCGGGTACCAGTTCCGCGGCGCGGCCGCGGACGTGCAGCTCGACGGCACCGAGTTCGTCGTCGGTACCTTCGTGCACCGCAATCTGCCCACCAACGTCGACCCGACCCAGTTCGACGTCAAGCTCAGGGTCAACGTCGTCTTCGAGGACGGCAGCACGACCGACCTCGACTTCAGCTTCCACCACAACGAGACGCCCAACACCACCAACAGCAGTCCCGCGGACGACGACCTGGTCGACCTGGAGACCTTCGTCCACCCCCAGCCCGTCACGGTCGACGGAAAGCAGTACCGGGCGGTCCTGAGCGGGTTCAAGCGCAACGGCCGCATCGTCCGGCAGTTCCGCAGCCCCGAGGGCGGCGTCAACTTCGCCGAGGTCGTCTGCATGTTCACGCTCGACGAGCCTGACGTGATCATCTCCGACCTGCGCTACCTGGGCACCGGCGCGAGCCAGCCCGACGAGTACGTCGAGATCTTCAACAAGGGCGGCGCGCCCCAGGATCTGACCGGCTGGGTCGTGGAGTGCAAGACCACCGGGCACACCTACGCCTTCCCGCAGGGGACGCTCATCCAGCCCGGCCAGCGGTACCGGGTCTACACCAACGAGAGTCACCAGGAGTTCGGCGGATTCTCCTTCGGCTCCGCCGGGGAGGTCTGGCGCGACCAGGGCGGCATCGCCCGCCTGGTCCAGGACGACGGCTTCGTCGTGGACCAGTACCCCTACCTCGACAAGGGCTTCAACACCACTCCCTGAACACCCCGGTCGGCGCGGGGCGGCGCGCGCTCGGGAAACGCGCATCAGACGTGTCCGGCGGCCGGCAAGGCGGTCGCCGGACACGGTCGTTGCCGTCAGGGTGTGCTCTCCCTGTACCGAGGCGTTCTCCGCAGCGCGGCGGCACGCATCACAGGTGTCGCCGTCCACCGGGTATGTGGCGCAGGTAACGCGGTGAAAACCTAGTAACCGCCAGCTATTCGGTTCATCATCACTTCGCGTGCGCACGCGCACGGCACCGGGCGGCCCCGGCGGGGCCCGCCCCCCGGTCGCCCTGCCCGAGTCGGTGCAGGGCCGGCTGGGCCGGCGTGGCGCCCTGACAGGACGCGGTGCCCCCGCGTCCCATCGATGAGACCGGACGGAGCCGTCATCCCGATGACCACGACCCAGCGCCTCGACAGCGATGAGACCCCCGACGACGAATGGGCCGGCCCGGCTCGTTTCCTGCCACCGGTCGAACCCGCGGTGCGCCCGGACGGCAGCCGCCACTACGCCGGTGTGACGTACGCGGTCGCGTTCGGTTACCGTCCGCTGCAACTGGACCTCTGGGTGCCGGCCGGCGCCGAAAGGCCGCCGCTGGTCGTGTGGATCCACGGCGGGGGCTGGATGTTCGGCGACCGGCGCATCCTGCCGGAGACGCTGCGCCCCCACCAGATGTTCGACGAGCTGCTCGCCGCCGGTCTCGCCGTCGCCACGATCGACTACCGGCACGCGCTGGAGGCGTCCTTCCCGGCCCAGTTGCACGACGCGAAGGCGGCCGTCCGGTATCTGCGCGCGCACGCCGAGGAGCTGGGGATCGGCACCTCGCGCGTCGCGGTCGCGGGCGAGTCCGCGGGCGGCCACCTCGCCGCCCTCGTCGGCCTGACCGCCCACCGTCCCGACCTGGAGGGCTCGCACGGTGTGGTGGGCCCGTCCAGCGCCGTCGACGCCGTCCTCGACTGGTACGGCGTCGCCGACCTGTCCACCATGCCGCGGATGCCGGCGCCGCCGGAGGTGCTCGCCAAGCTGCCGGAAGAGCTGCGTACCCCGCCCGAGGACCAGATCGTCCGCGGGCTCGACGACCGGGGCCGGGCCGACGCCAGTCCGATCACGCACGTCACGCCGGACGCCCCGCCGTTCCTGCTCGTGCACGGTACCGCCGACTGGCTCGTTCCCTACGCGCAGAGCGAGGCGCTCGCCGCCGCGCTCACCGCGTGCGGGGTGCCGGTCCGGCTGGTGCCCGTGGACGGTGCCGGGCACATCTTCACCGGGTGCGCCGACGTGGACGCCGTCGTCCGCCTGTCGGTGGACCATCTCGCCGAGACACTGCTCGGTGCCCGGGCCTGAGGTTCTGCCGCGGCGGCCGTGCGGGCCCGGACTCGTCCGCCCGGTCACGGACGCCTGAACCCGGAAGGCTGGACGGGCAGGCCCGTACCCGGCCCGCGACCTGGTCGGCTTGATCGACCAGGCCGCGGGCCGCTCACCCCCGGGGCCCTCCCGGGCCGTTCCGCGACGCCCTTCAGCGCTGGGCTGTGACGAGGGTGTCGTCGCCGTCGGAGGCGGTCTCGCCGTCGTCGAGGGAGACGTCCTTGGTCTCCTTGCCGAGCAGGAGGGAGACCAGCGTCAGTACGGCCATCGTGGAGAGGTAGACGCCGACCAGCCACGGCGAGCCGTCGCCGGTCTCCCACAGCGCGACCGCGATGAAGGGGGCGACGGCCGCACCGAGGATGGAACTGACGTTGTACGAGATGCCGGATCCGGTGTAGCGCACGCTGGTGGGGAAGAGCTCGGGCAGGAGCGCGCCCATCGGCCCGAACGTCATGCCCATCAGGGTGAAGCCCAGCACGAGCCACAGCACCACGCCAAGCGTGCCCAGGCCGATGAGGGGCACCCAGAGCAGCCCGAAGACCACGATCGCGGCAGTGACCCAGATCAGGGTGGTGCGCCGTCCGTACTTGTCGGCGAGCGGGCCGGAGACGAGGGTGAACACGGCGAAGAACAGCACCCCGAAGATCATCATCAGGACGAACGTGGTGTAGCTGTAGCCCAGACCGGGCACGGCGGCGTCCTTCGCGGTGCGTCCGTAGCTCAGCGAGAACGTCGTCATCAGGTAGAAGAGGACGTACGTCGCGAGCATGAAGAAGGTGCCGAGGATCAGCTGCTTCCAGTGGCCGCGGGCCACGGTCGCCAGCGGCAGCTTGCGCACCTTCCCGGTCTCGCGGGTCTTGGAGAAGACCGTCGACTCCACCAGCCGAGAACGCACCCACAGGCCGATCGCCACCATGACGGCGGAGAACAGGAACGGGATCCGCCAGCCCCAGCTGAGGAAGGCGTCGGAGGGCTGCGTGGGGTCGGTGCCCGCCCCGGACGGCAGCAGGGCTCCGATGACGAGGAACAGGCCGTTGCCGATGATGAAGCCGAGCGGGGCGCCCAGCTGCGGGAAGGTGCCGTACAGGGCACGCTTGCCGCGGGGGGCGTTCTCCGTCGCGACCAGTGCCGCACCGCTCCACTCACCGCCGAGCGCGAAGCCCTGCGCGAGCCGCATCAGCACCAGCAGCGCGGTGGCGATCCAGCCGACCTGCGCGTAGGTGGGCACGACACCGATGAGGAACGTGGCGATGCCCATGGTCAGCAGCGAGGCCACCAGCGTCTTCTTGCGGCCCAGCCGGTCGCCGAGGTGTCCGAAGAAGACGGCACCGATCGGGCGGGCGACCATCGCGGCGCCGAAGACCGCGAACGACGACAGCAGCGCCGTGGTCGGGTCACCGCTGGGGAAGAAGAGTGAGGGGAAGACCAGAACTGCGGCGGTCGCGTAGATGTAGAAGTCGTAGAACTCAATGGTCGTGCCAATCAGACTGGCAATGAGCACGCGGGAGCGCGGGTTGACGGGGGTCGGGGCTGAGCCGGTGGCTGGTGCGGGCATCGCTCGGTCTTTCGCGCGAGGTGGAGATCGGTTGCCGAGGGCCCGGACCCGCGCACGCCTCCCCTCGCCGAAAGACCGCGCGCACTGTGCGGGCACCGCAAACGATCTCAGGCATCTTATGTTTCGGAAACTTGATATCGCGATGTGAGACGCGGTGAGGGGCTCCCGGCGGTTCCGCGCCGCGTCCCCGACGGGCCGGCTCCGGCAACCTGGTGGTCTCCGTGTGCCGGCGCGCGTGACGACGCCCCCGCCGCCCGGGGAACGGGGCGAGCGCGGGCGTCGTGGCCCCGGGCGCCGTCAGGACGCGGCCAGGGCCTCGGTCGGCGGAAGGCGGGCGGCGCGTACCGCGGGGTAGAAGCCGGCCAGGCCGCCGATGACCAGTGTGGCGCCGACGCCACCGGCCATCGCCCACAGCGGGACGACCGTCGGCCAGCCCTGGTATCCGGCGTAGCCGGCCGTCACCGCGATGCCCAGGGCGACACCACCGACGCCGCCGAGGGCGGACAGCAGCAGCGATTCGCACAGGAACTGGGTACGGATCTGGCCCCTGGTCGCGCCGAGCGAGCGGCGCAGGCCGATCTCCGCCCTGCGCTCCAGCACCGAGATGACCATGGTGTTGGCCACCCCGACGCCACCGACCAGCAGCGCCACCGCGCCCAGCCCGAGGAGCAGTCCGGACAGGGCGTCGTCCGTGGCCTGCTTCGCGGCGAGAGCATCCGACGGCCGGGAGACGTCGACCTCGTTGGGGTTCTCCGGGTTGGCGGTGGCGCCCAGCACCTCCTGGACATCGGCCACGGACGCCTCCTCGGCCCGGGTGTAGACGGTCGTGGCGTACCCGTCGAAGTCCAGCTCCCGCTCGGCCGCCGGCCAGCCGATCAGCGCCGCCGAGTCGAGCTCGGGGGCGAGCTCGTTGGCCGCGAGCACACCGACCACCGTGAACCACCGGTCACCGAGCCACACCTGCACCTCCGTCCCGGCCGCGTACACGCCGAGCTGCTCCGCGGCCCGCGCGCCCAGGACGACCGCCGGATAGCGCTCCGTGGCCGGGCCGAGCCAGCGGCCGTCGACGACGTCGACGCCGACCGTCTTCGGCAGGTCGGTACGTGCCGCGTACACCGCGAGGCCGCCGGTCCGCTCCTCGGGAACGCGGTCGTTGCGGTAGACCTTGGCGTCGGTCCTGCCGATCGCCGAGACCGACTCGACCGCCTCGATGCGGCGGACCATCTCCACCGCCTCGTCGGGCAGATGGGCCGCCCCGCCGCTGAACGACTGGCCGGGCGTGACGGTGAGCAGGTTGGTGCCCAGCGCGGCGAGCCTGCGGTCGAGCTGCTCGGTACTGGAGCTGGAGATGCCGACGACACCGGTCATCGCGGCGATGCCGATCGCGATGCCCAGGGCGGAGAGGAAGGCCCGCATGGGCCGCGAGCGCAGCCCGGCGCCGCCGGTGCGGATCACGTCGGCGGGGCCGAGCCGGGCCGGCCTCGGGCGGGGCGGGGTGAGGACAGTCATGCGCCCACCCGTTCCAGGGCGCCCGAGTCGTGTGCGATCCGGCCGTCCTTGATGCGTACCTCGCGCGGCAGCGCTCCCGCGATGTCCTGGTCGTGTGTGATGACCACGACCGTGGTCCCGGCGTGATGCAGCTCGTGCAGCAGCTCCATCACCACCGCTCCGGAGCGGGAGTCCAGCGCGCCGGTCGGCTCGTCCGCCAGCAGCAGCAGCGGCGGGTCGCCGAGCACCGCGCGGGCGATCGCGACACGCTGCTTCTCGCCGCCGGAGAGCTGGTGCGGCTCGTTGTACAGGCGGTGGCCCAGGCCGACGCGGCGCAGGGCGCGTTCGGCCAGCCGGCGGCGTTCGCGCAGCGGCCGCCCGCTGTAGAGCAGGCCGTCGGCGACCGACTCCAGCGCCGGGACCCCGGCTGCCAGGTGGAAGGACTGGAAGACGAAGCCGATCGTGCGGGCGCGCAGCGCCGACAGCTCGCGGTCGGACAGGTCGTCCACCACGTGGCCGTCGACGCGGACGGTGCCGGCGGTGGGGCGGGCCAGGGTGCCCATGATGTTCAGCAGGGTGGACTTGCCGGAGCCGGACGGGCCGACGATCGCGAGCATCTCCCCGCGCCGCACCACCAGACGGGCGTCCGCGAGGGCGGCCACGTCGCCGTACGTCTTGGACACCGCGGCCAGTTCGACGACCGGTGGCATGATCGGACTCACTGCGGGATCCCCACCTTCAGGCCCTCGGTGATGCCGTCCCCGTCCACCTCGACCAGGCCGTCGGCGAACAGGCCGACTTCCACCGGGCGGTACTCCACCCCGGAGCCGGTGACGGCCTGCACCGCATAGCCGCCGCCCTTGCGGGCGACGAGCGCGGTCACCGGGACGGCCAGGACGTTCTCGCGGCTCTCCGCGGTCAGGGTCACGTCCACCGGGGCCGCCTGGTAGCGGCCCAGCTTCCTCTGGTCCTCGACGGACAGCTCGACCGGCAGCGTGGCCTCCTCGGCGCCGCCGTCGCCGCCGCTCCCGGAGGGCTTGGCGGTGGCGGCGTTGCCGACGTCGGTGACGGTGGCCTCGGCCTCGGTGCCGTCGGGGAGCCGCACGGTGGCCTTGCTGCCCTCCTCGACCAGGTCCTCGTACTTGGCCTCCAGATCGACGGTGACCAGGCGCCGCGTACCGGTCCAGGTGAGGAGTTCGCCGGACGCGGCGTCGCCGCGGACGGCCGTGACCCCGGCGACGCGTCGGGCGCCGGCGGCGACCACGGCGTCGCCGGCGGCGACCGTGCCGGTCTCCTCGCGGCCGAGGTCCTCCTGCCACTCCCGCACGGCGGCCGCCGTGCCCGAGGTGTACGTGTCGTCCACCGTGAAGCCGGTGTAGCCGAGGGCGGCGAGGTTCTCCTCCAGGAGTTCCACGTCCGCGCCGTCGGCGCCGGCGTCCAGGGTGCGGTAGAAGGGGAGGGAGCCGTACAGCAGCGGGACCTTGTCCTCGTTCACGCGGTAGACCGGCTCGCCGCGTTCGATCACGTCGCCCTCGGCGGGCAGCCAGGTCAGCGTCCCGCCGCCGGAGCCGCCGCCCCCGGTCCCGCCCTCGCCGGAGTCCGCGGGCTCACCGCTCCCGGCGCCGGCGGCCCGCACCGTGGTCGGGTCGCCGTGGCCGAGCGTGCCCTCCACGGTCTCGCTGCGGGTCAGTGTCGTCCTCTCCACCGACGCCGTGCGCGCAGGGCCGGACGGAGCGGCCGCCGCGGATCCACCGCCGTCCCCGCCGAGGGCACCGGTCGCGGCCAGGCCGCCCGCCGCCGCCACCGCGGTGGCCGCCACCACGATCAGCGACCTGCGCAGCGGATGCCTCCGATGCCGCGACGGCGCGACCTGCGCGGCATCGGACCGGTCACCGGTGTCGGAGAACACGTCCGGTGTGCCGGCGGCCTCTGAACCGGCGGCCTCCGTGCCCTTGCCCTCCGTGCCCTTGACCTCTGTGCCCTTGACCTCTGTGCCATCGACCCCCGTGCCATCGGCCGGGGTGTGCGCCGCGTCGGACCGCTGCCGGCCGGTCACTGCGCCCCGCCGGGCTTCATCTTGCCGCCGGGGTCCTTGTCCTGGCAGGTTTCCATGGCCTCTTCCAGCTCGGGGCTCTCCGGGTCGATCCCGGCGGCCTCCAGGTCGATCTCCATCGTGTCGCCGTCGATCTGCGGGTCGGCGAACGCGGGCACGCCGTTGTCGCGGACGCACTGCGCCCACCGCGCCACCTTCGCCGGGTCGAGCGGCTCGCCGGCGTTCGCGCCCTCGCCCTGCGGAGCGAGGTCCTTGCACGCCTCGCTCGCCTTCTTGAAGGCGCTGGAGTCGGGGTCGACGCCCGAGTCCTTGCCGATGATCGAGTTGCCGTCCTCGTCGGGGTCCGGGAACTTCGGCACCCCCTTCTCCCGCATGCACTGGGCGAACGCCAGCTGCCTGTCCTCGGCGCCGGTGGGTGACGCACCCGAGCCGGAACCGGAGTCCGCCGGGGAGGCACCGCCCGAACAGGCCGTCAGCAGTACACCCGACAGCAGCAACGGGACGAGGGACAGCATCCGTACGCTCTTGCGTTCGTATGACAGCTTCATGGATCCAGGACTAGTGCGCGGGCAGTTACACCAAGGGAACAAAGCCTTGTTATCCCCGGGTAACCACCCCTGCGGCATGCTCTTCCGTATGCGTGTACTCATCGTCGAGGACCACAGAACACTGGCCGAGAAGGTGGCCACCGGTCTGCGCCGCTCCGGCATGGCCGTCGACACGGCCTTCGACGGGCAGGAGGCGCTGGACATGGCGTCCGTCTACGACTACGACGTGATCGTCCTGGACCGTGACCTGCCGAAGCTGCACGGCGACGACGTGTGCCAGGCCCTCGTCGAGACCGACGGCCGCGCCCGCATCCTGATGCTCACCGCCGCCACCACGTTGCAGGACCGGGTCGACGGCCTCGGCCTCGGCGCCGACGACTATCTGGCCAAACCGTTCGCCTTCGCCGAGCTGATCGCCCGTATTCGCGCCCTGGCCCGCCGCAGTCAGCCGGCCCTGCCGCCGGTCCTCGCCCACGGCGACCTCACCCTCGACACGAGCCGCCGCATCGCCCGCCGGGCCGGACGCCGGCTGGAGCTGACCCCCAAAGAGCTCGCCGTCCTGGAACTGCTCATGACAGCGCAGGGCCGGGTGATCTCCGCCGAGGAACTGCTGGAGCGCGCCTGGGACCACGCGGCCGACCCGTTCACCCACACGGTCAAGGTCACCGTCAGCCGACTGCGCCGCAAACTCGGCGAGCCGCAGATCATCGAAACGGTGCCCCATGCCGGCTACCGCATCTGACCCGGCCACCGGCCCGCGCCGGCCGCGCCGGACCGTACGACTGCGGCTGACCCTGCTGTACGGCGGTCTCTTCCTGGTCTGCGGGGTCGCGCTGCTCGCCATCACCTACCTCTTGGTCGCCGGCACCGAGCCCGAGTTGTTCATGACCGAGGTCGGCAACGGCGGTCGCCTCCCCGAGGGCGGCAGCCGGCCCCAGGTGGTGTGGCACTGGGGCGCGACCCTGCGCCTGCTGGTCGTCGAGTCCGCCATCGCCCTGGGCATCATGTCCGTCGTCGCCGTCGGGCTCGGCTGGATCATGGCCGGCCGTGCCCTGCGCCCCGTACGGATCATGACCGATCGGGCGCTGAGGATCTCCGAGCGCAACCTCCACGAGCGTCTCGCCGTGGCCGGCCCCCATGACGAGCTGAAGGTGCTGGGCGACACCTTCGACCGGCTGCTGGGCCGGTTGGACACCGCCTTCGAGACGCAGAAGCGCTTCGTCGCCAACGCCTCGCACGAGCTGCGCACCCCGCTGACACTGCAACGCGTCGCGCTCGAAGTGGCGCTGACCGATCCCGACCGGGATGTCGAGTCGCTGGAGGAGGCGTGCCAGGAGGTGCTGGCCTATGGCGAGCACCAGGAGCGCATGATCGAGGCGCTCCTGACCCTTGCCGGCAGCGAGCGCGGCCTTGAGTATCGCGAGCCCGTGGATCTCGCGCGTATCGCCGAGGCGGTGCTGGACACCCCCCGGCCGCAGCGTGGCGTGCGCATCGAGCGGTCCCTCGGCCCGGCCGTGACGCACGGCGATCCACGGCTGCTCGAACGGCTGGTGGCGAACCTGGTCGACAACGCGGTACGGCACAACCTCCGCGAAGGCTGGGTGCGGGTGACGACCTCGGTGCGGGACCACCAGCCGCTGCTGCGTGTGGTCAACAGCGGCCCGCACGTTCCGCACGACCGCATCGACGACCTCTTCACACCCTTCCAGCGGCTGGAGTCCCGCACCGGCGGCGACGAAGGCCACGGCCTCGGCCTGTCCATCGTCGCGGCCATCGCGACCGCCCACGACGCCGAGTCGACCACCCGCCCGGGCCCGGAGGGCGGCCTGGACATCAGCATGACCTTTCCCGCCCCGCCGGCAGGGGGCGCGTCCTGACCCCCGAGGCGCTGGGCCGACGTCGCGGTGCGCGCCGCGGTGGTGCACGCGCCGCACCGGTCGGCGCAACCTGCCTCGTTCCGGGACGACGTCGTGTCGTTCCGTGCGACCGCGCGGCCACGCGGTCAGTCCGGGACCGAGGGTGGCACACGTGTACGACCCGGGTGCGGTTAGATGGGGGAGGAAAAAACGAGCAGACGCTGCTACGGAGGCAGGCACCACCCGCATGAACATCACCCGAGGCTTCACCGGGCGCCCGCGCGTGTCCGACCCCGGGCTGCCGCCCGGCCAGTACGACGCGGGCGACGACTGGCCCGTCCTGTCCGCCGAGGTCACGCCCGACCTGGCGGCCGCCGACTGGACCTTCCGCATCGACGGGCTGGTCGCCGAGCCCCGCACCTGGACCTGGGACCAGGCGCACGCGCTGCCCGCGTCGGCGTACGAGGGCGACATCCACTGCGTGACCAGCTGGTCGAAGTTCGGCGTGCGGTTCGGGGGGGTGTCCCTGGACACCTTCCTCGACGCGGTGCGCCCCCTGCCCTCCGCCACGCACGTCGTCGCCTACGCGCACACCGGCTACACCACGAACCTCCCGCTCGCGGACGTGACCGGCGGGCGTGCCTGGATCGCGTGGGAGTACGACGGTCAGCCGCTCCCGCCGGAGCACGGGGGACCGGCCCGGCTGCTGGTGCCGCACCTGTACTTCTGGAAGAGCGCCAAGTGGATCGCGGGCCTCAGGCTCCTCGACCACGACGAGCCGGGCTTCTGGGAGCAGAACGGCTACCACGCCCGCGGCAACCCCTGGGAGGAGCAGAGGTACTCCGGTGACTGAGCCGACCCTGACCGAGGCCCCGACCGGGGCCCTGGCCGAGACGCCCTTCGTCCCGCCCACGGCCTTCGTCCCGCCCACGCGCTTCGCCGTGCCCGGGCGGATCGCCGTGAGCAACCGGGCGGCGGCGCTGTGGCAGACCGCCACGCTCACCGACATCCGCCGTGAGACGCCCGGGGCGGCCACCTTCCGGTTCGCCGTGCCCGCCTGGGCGGGGCATCTGCCCGGCCAGCATCTGATGCTGCGGCTGACCGCCCCGGACGGCTACACGGCCCAGCGGCACTACTCGATCGCGTCCGCGCCCGAGGAGCCGGGGCACATCGAGCTGACCCTGGACCACGTCGAGGGCGGCGAGGTGTCCGGGTGGTTCCACACCGAGGCCCGGATCGGCGACCGGGTACAGGTGCGCGGGCCGCTGAGCGGCTTCTTCGCCTGGCCGGGCGACCGGCCCGCGCTGCTGGTCGGCGCGGGTTCCGGGGTCGTGCCGCTGATGTCGATGGTGCGGCACCACCGTGCCCGGGGGCTCACGGTGCCGCTGCGGCTGCTGGTGTCCGCGCGCAGCCCGGAGGAGCTGATCTACGCGCGTGAGTACGGTGCGGAGACGACACCGGTCTTCACCCGCAGCGCGCCGGACGGCGTACCGGTGGGGCGGCTGACGGCCGCGCACCTGGCGCCGCTCATGGCCGAGCCGCCCGCGGGAGGATGGGAGGCGTACGTCTGCGGCTCCAACGCCTTCGCCGAGCACGCCTCACGGCTGCTGGTGGCGGCGGGCCAGCCGGTGGACCGCATCCGCATCGAACGGTTCGGCTGAGGCCCGGAGACCCGGAGGCCCGGAGCCTCCGGGCCCGCCGTCAGCCCCGCGCGACGCGCCGCGCGACGTCCGCCCGTGTCGCCGCCTCGTCGACCGTGGTCAGCACACGGTCGCGCATCAGGACGCGTCCGTCGACCACCGTGTCCCGCACGTCCGCCGCGTGCGCCGCGTAGGCGACCGTCGACCAGGGGTCGTGCGGCGGCGTCAGGTGCGGCGCGCGCAGGTCGAGCACGATCAGGTCGGCCCGCTTGCCGGCCTCCAGCGAGCCCAGGTGCCCGCCGAGTCCGAGGGCCCTCGCGCCCTCGACGGTCGCCATGCGGACGGCCGTCTCGGCGCCGACCGCCGTGGGGTCGCCGCCCGCCTTGTGCACCAGGGCCGCCTGCCGCACCGCGCCCAGGACGTCCAGCGTGTTGGAGCTGACGGCGCCGTCCGTGCCGAGGCCCACGGTCACGCCCGCGCCCAGCAGCCCCGGCACCGGCGCGATGCCGCAGCCCAGCTTCAGGTTCGACACCGGGCAGTGGGCCACCGACGTGCCGGTGCGGGCCAGCGCCGCGATCTCCGTCCCGGTCAGGTCCACGGTGTGCGCGAGCAGCACGTCGGGACCGAGCAGCCCGAGCGAGTCCAGCAGCTCGACGGGCCGTTTGCCGTACCGGTCCTGGACGGTGGCGAC
Organism: Streptomyces sp. NPDC059895; assembly: GCF_042731035.1. Classification (NCBI taxonomy): domain Bacteria; kingdom Bacillati; phylum Actinomycetota; class Actinomycetes; order Kitasatosporales; family Streptomycetaceae; genus Streptomyces; species Streptomyces sp. NPDC059895. Next base: position 76,299 of record NZ_JBHWKO010000035.1, on the reverse strand, counting down.
CTCGGTGGCGTTCTCGGCCGCGTGGGTGTGCACCAGCGCGCCGAACTCACGGGCCAGCGCGAACACCTCGGTGAGCTGCCACGGGGTGAGGGTGTAGGCGGAGTGCGCGAAGAGCACATGGCGGCGGCCGGGAGCGGCCGGTCCTCGCGCCTGAAGGTCCCGCCGCGCCCACGCCAGCCGCTCCTCGTACGCGATGCCGTCGGCCGGGTCCGGGACGTCCATGAAGGTCGGGCCGGTGTGCAGCCGCCAGCCGGTCTCGCGGGCCACCGTCTCGGCCGCCTCGTGGAACCAGTACATGTCGAGCGCCGAGGTCACGCCCGCGCGGACGCTCTCCGCGACGGCCAGCCGGACCGCCGCCGCCACGCTGTCCGGCGCCAGCAGCGCGGACTCCCAGGTCAGCACCCGCTCCAGGAAGCCCTGGAGGGTGACGTCGTCGGCGCGGCCGCGCAGCAGCGTCATCGCGAGGTGGGTGTGCGCGTTGATCAGGCCGGGCAGCACGAGGCAGCCCGTCGCGTCGATCACCTCGTCCGCCGTGTAGCGGGCCGTGAGGTCGCGTGCCGGGCCGACGGCGAGGATCTCGCCCCCGTGGACGGCGACCGCACCGTCGTGGACGACGGTCCCGGCGTCGTCCACGGTCAGCACGTCACCGCCGCGGACCAGCAGGTCGATGCTCACGCCCGCTCCTCCTCCGCCAGCAGCCGCAGCGCCTCCAGCGTGACGAGGGCGCCCCGCTCGACACCGGCGGCGACGACGTCCCGGTGCGGGTTGTAGCCGCCGGTGGTCTCCTCGTCGACCAGTTCGTCGGCGTTCGCCCCGTCGATCACCAGTACGCCGCCCGCGACCAGGCCGCGCAGCGAGGCCGTCACCAGCAGCGCCGACAGCTCCATCTCGATCGCGGCGAGCCCGGCGCCCTCGTAGGAGAACAGCGGGAGCAGGCCCGGCTGGAACGCGGCCCGCGTCCACACCAGGCCCCGGTGGTGCGGGGCGCCGATCCCGCGGGCCGCCCGCTGCAACGCGAACACCGCCTCCGGCGCGGACACGGCCGGATACTCGGGCGGCAGCAGCTGGTGGGTGACGCCGTCGTCGCGCACGGCCGCCTCCGCGATGACGAGGTCGCCGTCCGCGATCCCCGTCCTCATCGCACCCGCCGTGCCGAACCGCAAAACGGTGCGCACGCCCGCGTCCGCCAGCTCCTGGAACAGCAGGATCGCCCCCGGAGCGCCGACCCCGTGCGAGGCCACCGTGACCGGCAGACCCTTCCAGGTGCCGCGGAACGCCCGGTACTCGCGGTGGTACGACACCTCCTCGGCGCCGTCGAGCAGCGCGGCGACCGCGGCGGCCCGCGCCGGGTCGCCGACGACCAGCGCACGCTCCGGGAGGCCGGTGCGGGGGATGCGGGTGACGGGCAGCAGGTCCTGCGTCATGAGACGGCTCCGGTGGTGCGGGTACGGCGACGGCGGCGGGCCGTCGTGAGGAAGAGGGCGCCGAGCGTGACGACGTACGGCGCGGCGTCGGTGGCCTGCTGCGGCAGCCCGATGCCCTGGAGGCGGAAGCCGGCCGCCTCGGCGAGGCCGAACAGCAGCGCGGCGAGCAGCACACCGAGCGGGGCGGCCCGCCCGAGCATGACCGCGACGACCGCGATCCAGCCGCGGCCGGCCGTCATGTTCTCGGAGAAGAGGGTGACGTTGCCCAGCGCGAGCTGGGCCCCGGCCAGGCCGCACAGCACCCCGGAGGCCAGGATCGCCGCGTACCGGTACCTCGCCGGGCTCACGCCGAGCGTGGCCGCCGCGTCCGGGGCCTCGCCGACCCCGCGCAGCCGCAGCCCCCACACGTGCCGCGAGAGCAGCAGGGCGGCGACACCGACCGCGATCCACGACAGGTAGGCGAGCGGGGTGAAGCCGCCGATCAGCGGCAGGCCCGCGAGGGCGGGGTCGTCGAAGGTGCCCTGCACACCGAAGACGGTGCGCAGCAGGAAGCTGGTCAGGCCCACGGCCAGCAGGTTCAGGGCGATGCCCAGCACCACTGCGTCCCCGCGCAGGGTGACCGCCCCGACGGCCAGGATCAGCGAGTACGCGGCCGCCGCCAGCGCCGCCGCGACGACCCCCAGCCAGGGGCTGCCGGTGAACCAGCTGGTGGCCACGGCGGTGAAGCAGCCGAGCAGCATCATGCCCTCGAGGCCGATGTTGAACACGCCCGCGCGTTCGCACAGGGCACCGCCCAGCGCGGCCAGCAGGATCGGGGTCAGCGCGCGCAGCGCCGACATCAGCAGGTCGGAGTCGAAGAACATCACACGGTCTCCTTCTGCCTCTGCCGCAACAGGCGGCGCGGGAAGCGCAGCCGGGCCGCGAGGAACACGATCACGATGGCCTGGAGCACCTGGGTCAGCTCCCGCGGCACCTCGGTGGTGCGCTCCATCGCCAGTCCGCCGACCTGGAGGACGGCGAAGAAGAAGGAGGCGATCACCGTGCCGAGCGGGGCGGCCGCGGCCAGCAGCGCGGCCGTCAGACCGGTCCAGGTGTAGCCGGGCGCGGTCAGCGAGCCGTCGACGAAGCGGTAGGGGAAGCTCAGCACCCCGATGGCGCCGACCAGCCCGCACAGCGCGCCCGAGACGGACATCAGCTTCAGCGTCAGACCGCGCCGTTCGACACCCGCGTACGCGGAGAAGCGCGCGTTGAGGCCGGTCATGCGGATCTCGTAGCCGAACGCGGTGCGCCGGTCGGTGAACCAGTACGCGGTCGCCGCGAGCACGACGAGGAGCAGACCCACCGTCACCGTCGAGTCGCCGAAGGCGGGCAGGGCCACCCCGTCGGGCAGCGCGCGGGTCTGCGGCAGGCTGGAACCGGGCTCCTTGAGGGGATAGCGGGCCAGGTAGGAGGCCAGCGAGACCGCCGGGTAGCTCAGCAGCAGGCTGCTGACCAGCAGCGGGACGCCGAGGTGGTTCTCGCACAGGGCGGCCAGCACGGCGTACGCGGCACCGGCCGCCATCCCGGCGAGGAGCGCGGCGGCCACGGTGAGCGGGGCGGGCAGCGGCGAGTAGAGACCGGTGACGGCGGCGGTGATACCGCCGAGCACCATCTGCCCGTCGCCGCCGAGGTTGATCAGCCCGGCCCGCAGCGGGACGGCGAGCGCCAGCGCCAGGCCGAGCACGCTCGTCCCGGTGGTGAGCGTCGAGCCGATGCCGTCGCCGCCGAGCGAACCGGTCAGGACCTCGCCGTAGGCGGTGACCGGGTTCGCGCCCGTGCCGAGCAGGAACAGCGCCCCGATGAGGAGTCCGGCGAGCACGGAGAAGGTGAGGGGGGAGCGCAGGGCTCCGGTGATGCGGTTGGTCATGTCAGTCGACGGCCTCCGCCGGGGCGGGGTCGGTGAGGGCGCCGCCGGCCATGGCGAGCCCCAGCGTCCTCTCGTCCGCCTCTTGCTTGGTGTACGACGCCGTGACGCGGCCCTCGTACATGACCAGCACCCGGTCCGCGAGCCCCCGGATCTCGCTCAGCTCGGCCGAGACGAGGAGGACGGCGTGACCGGCGTCGCGGTAGGCGATCAGCTGGTCGTGGATGTTCTGGATGGCGCCGATGTCGACACCGCGCGTGGGCTGCTCGACGAGCAGCAGCGGTGCCTCATGGGCGAGTTCGCGGCCGATCAGCAGTTTCTGCAGGTTGCCGCCGGACAGCGCGGAGGCGGGCACCTCGGGGCTGGACGCCTTGACGCCGAAGCGCTCCACCAGGCGCCGCGCGTGGGCCCGGACCGCCGCGGGCGGCAGCAGGCCGCGGGTGGACAGGGACGTACGGTGGTGGCCCATCGCCAGGTTGTCCGCGACCGACGCGGCGGGCGCGGTACCGACGGCGTGCCGGTCCTCGGGCACGTACGCCAGGCCCCGGGCGCGCCGTTCGGCCGCCGAGGCGTGGGTGACGTCCTCGCCGGCGAGGGCGACCCGCCCGGCGGTGACGGGCCTGAGGCCGGCGAGGGCCTCGACCAGTTCGCTCTGCCCGTTGCCGGCGACGCCCGCGATGCCGACGATCTCCCCGGTGCGGACGGTCAGGTCGACGGCGTGCACGGCGTCCGTGCCCAGTCCGGTCACGTCGAGGACCACCGCACCGGGCGTGCCCGGCGCGTGGACGCGGTCGAGTTCGACCGCGCGGCCGGTCATCGCGGCCGCGATCTCGTCGGCGGACGTCTCGGCGGTGACCAGCCGGGCCACCACCCGGCCGTCGCGCAGCACGGTCACCCGGTCGCTGCCCTCGAGGACCTCCCGCAGCTTGTGCGTGACGAGGATCACCGAACGGCCCTGCGCGGCCAGCGACTTCAGCACCGCGAACAGGGCGTCCGCCTCGGCCGGGGTGAGCACGGCGGTCGGCTCGTCGAGGATGAGCGTGCGCGCGCCGCGGTGCAGCAGCTTGAGGATCTCCACGCGCTGGCGCAGACCCACCGGCAGGTCTCCGACCCGGGCGTCCGGGTCGACGGCGAGCCCGTGCTCCTCGGCCAGTTCGCGCACCCGGCGGCGGGCCGCGGCCCGGTCCACCAGGCCGAAGCGGCGCGGCTCGGCGGCGTAGACGACGTTCTCGGCGACCGTCAGCGAGTCGAACAGCTTGAAGCTCTGGTGGACCATGCCGAGCCCGGCGGCCATCGCGGCGCCGGGGCTGGCGAAGACCGCCTCGCGCCCCTCGACCCGGATCGTGCCGGCGTCCGGCCGCTCCATGCCGTACAGGACCGACATCAGCGTGGACTTGCCCGCGCCGTTCTCGCCCATCAGGGCGTGGATCTCGCCGCGGCGGACCGTCAGGTCGACGGCGTCGTTGGCGAGCGTGCCGGGGAACCGCTTGGTGATTCCCCGGAGCTCGACGGCCGTCCCGTCGTCAGCTCGCTGCCGGGTCATCGACCTTCAGCTCTCCGGACACGATCTGGTCACGCAGGGCCTTCACCTTCGTCAGCACGTCCTTGTGGTCGGCGATCACGCACTGGGAGGAGTCGACGCCGTCCTCCAGGCCGGTCAGGCTGATGCCGCCCTCCTTCAGGCCGTAGGAGACGGTCGTGCCGGTCGTGCCGTCCAGCACCGTCTCGATGCCGTCCTTCACGGCGACGTCGGTGCGCTTGATGACGTTGTCGACGACCGTGCCGGGCGCCGCGGTGCACTGGTTGACGTCGACGCCGTACGCGAAGGCGCCCTTGGCCTTGGCGGCCTCGAAGACGCCGTAGTTGCCGGCCGCGGCGGCCGCCATGATGTGGTCGTAGCCCTTGGACAGCAGGGTGTTGGCCTGCTCCTTGGCGCGCGCGGAGTCGTCGAAGGGGGACTGGCCGCCGACGAAGCGGGTGGAGGACTCCGTCTTGGCGGCGACCTTCTTGGCGCCGGCCGCGAACGGATCGCTGTAGCGGCGGAACTGGGGCGTGTCGAGCACGTCCACCGCACCGACCTTGCCGCTCTTGCTGAGCAGACCCGCCTCGGCGCCGGCGAGGTAGACACCCTCGTGCTCGCGGAAGACCGCGCAGCTGACGTTGTCGAAGGTCTTGGTGGTGCAGGCGTCGATGATCAGGAACTGCTGCTTGGGGTTCTTCTCGGCCTGCTGCGCCACGATGTCGGCGAACTCGAAGCCGACCAGCACGATGACGTCCGGCGCGGCGTCCACCGCCGCCTGGACGTTCTGCTGCTGGGAGGCGGTGTCCGAGGACTGGTACACCTTCTGCGTTCCGTCGTGCTGCTTCGCCGCGTCCTTCACACCGTCGACGGCGAGCTTGAGGAACTCGTTCTGCCCGACGGGGTCGGGGGTGACGAGGGTGAAGGACGCGCCGCCGCTCCCGGCGGAGGCGGACGCGTCGTCCTTCGTGGCGGCGGCGTTGCAGGCGGTGGCGAGGAGCACGGTGCCGGCGGCGAGCGCGGTCAGGTGCAGGGAGCGGCGGTGTCTGCGGTGCATCGGGAGCCTTCCGGGTACGGCAAGGGCGCTGCGCGGGAAGCGCGCGGTGCTGGGGTGGGAAGCCGGGCGGGCCGGTGAGGGATGAACGGAGCCGGCGTCAGCGACGACAGCCGTCGCCCGCACATCGGCCGAAGTCCAGGAAGCGGCGCCTGGTGAGTGGCACACGTCCTCCTTCGTCGTCTCGGCCCACGAGATGCGGGGGCTGGACTGTAACACTCGTTTCCGGACATCTGCTCGATCGTCTCGAACTGTGGTTCCTCCAGGTCATGTACGGTGTCGGACACCATCGGAAGATCAGGAGTGCCCGTAATGTCCCAGGAGCTGCGTGCCGTCGAGTGGACCGGATCGGGCCTGGCGCTGATCGACCAGACCCTGCTTCCGCACCGCGCCGAGACGGTGGACGTCCGTGACACCGACACCCTGGTGGACGCGATCCGGCGTCTCGTGGTGCGCGGCGCCCCCGCGATCGGCGCGGCCGGCGCCTACGGGGTCGCCCTCGCGATGCTCCAGGGCGAGCGCGAGGGTTGGACCGGGGACCGGGTGCGCGCGGAGGTGGCCCGCGTCCGCGAGGCGCGCCCGACCGCGGTCAACCTGATGGTGTGCGTGGACCGGGTGATGACCCGCTTCGAGGAGGGACTGGAAGCGGTCCTGGAGGAGGCGGCCGCCGTCCAGCGCGAGGACGTCGAGGCCAACCGCGCGATGGGCGCCCACGGCGCCGACTGGCTGCTGAAGAAGGTTGGCGAGGACCGGCCGCTGCGCATCCTGACCCACTGCAACACCGGCGCGCTGGCCACGGCCGGCTGGGGCACGGCGCTCGGGGTGATCCGCGAACTGCACGCGCGCGGACGGCTGGAGGTCGTCTACGCCGACGAGACGCGCCCCCTGCTCCAGGGTTCCCGCCTCACCGCCTGGGAGCTGGTCCAGGAGGGCATCCCGCACCGTGTCCAGGCCGACGGTGCCGCGGCCGGCACCATCCTGCGCGGGCAGGTCGACGCGGCGATCGTCGGCGCCGACCGCATCGCGGCCAACGGCGACACGGCGAACAAGGTGGGCACCGTGGGGGTGGCGCTCGCCTGCGCCGACGCGGGCATCCCCTTCCTGGTGGCGGCGCCGACGACCACGGTCGACCTGTCCACCCCGACCGGCGACGCCATCCCCATCGAACTGCGGGGCGAGGACGAGGTGCTGGAGTGGGGCGGAGTACGCACCGCGCCGGCCGAGTCGCGCGGCCACAACCCGGCGTTCGACGTCACTCCGGGGCGCCTGGTGACCGGACTGGTCACCGAGCGGGGCGTGTTGGAGGTGTCGGCGGGCGAACTGCCGGGGGACCGGCTGCGGTAGACCTGCCGGGGGACCGGCTGCGGTAGACGTCAGGTGAGCCTCGGATCTGAGGCATGTGAGTGAGGGCACCGGCCGGCCGCCGGTGCCCTCACTCATGTGTGCCTCGGGTCAGCGGCGGGTGAGTTCCAGCTCCAGCAGCCACTCCACGACCTCGGTGTGGTGGCGGGCCTGACGCGGGTCGTCGCCCCACACGTACAGCCCGTGCCCGGCGACGACCACCGCCGGCATCCTGGGCTCGCGGGCCGCCTCCAGGCGGTCGCCGAGGACCTTCATGTCCTGGCTGTTGGCGATGACCGGCAGGGTGACCTCGACGTCGTGCGCGGGCTGGCCGACGCCCTTGAGCATCTCCAGGTCCTTGAAGGCGATTCCGCCGGGGTGGCGGTGACCCAGGGCCACGGACGCCACGGTGTGGACGTGCACGACGGCGTTCGCGCCGGTCAGCGCGGCCACCCGCGCGTGCAGTTCGGCCTCCGCGGACGGCTTGCCGCCCTGCACGGCCGCGCCCTGTCCGTCCACCAGCACCACGTCCGCGGGCGTCAGTTCGCCCTTGTCGTGACCGCTGGCGGTGACCGCCAGGCGCAGCGGGTCGCGGGAGAGCACCACCGACAGGTTGCCGGAGGTGCCCCGCATCCAGCCGAAGGAGGCGAACCGGGCGGACTCGGCGGCCAGGACGGCTCCCGCCTCCTCCAGATCGCGTGCGGTGATGTCGGCGGTCATGCGGTGCTCCCAGAGGTGTTGACGCTGATCTCGTCGAACGTCCCCGCCTGCGCGTGGTCGCCGACGCCCTGCTCGTGGTACGGCTCCCCGGGCCGCCGGATGCCGACGGTGTGCCAGCCCGCGGCGCGGGCCGCGTCCAGTTCGCCGGGACGGTCGGAGAGGAAGAGGAGCCGGCCGGGCGCCAGGCCCGTCGACTCCGCGATGCGGCGGTAGGACTCCGGCTCCTGCTTGGGGCCGGCGTTCTCCGTGTCGTACAGGCCGGCCACCAGCGGCAGCAGATCGCCCTCGGGTGTCGAGGAGAACCACGCGCGCTGGGCCGCGACCGACCCGGAGGAGTACACGTACAGCCGCAGGCCCGCCGCGTGCCAGGCGCGCAGGGCCGGTACGACGTCGTCGTAGAAGTGCGAGACGAGGTCGCCGCGCGCGAAGCCCTCCGACCAGATGATGCCCTGGAGGGTCTTCAGCGGCGTCGCCTTGCGGTCCTCGTCGAGCCAGGTGCCCAGCGTCTTCTCGACGGCCGCCGCGTCGGCGGCGCGATCGCCGGTCAGTTCGCGCACCTGCGCCACCGCCCGCGCCACTTCCGGCTCGTCGGCGCGCCGCGTCAGCAGCTCACCGAACCGCGCCCGGGAGTACGGGTAGAGCACGTCCACGACGAAGCCGGTGGCGCTCGTGGTGCCCTCGATGTCGAGCACCACGGCGTCCACGTCGAAGCGCAGGCTCACGCGGCGGCCCGGTCCTTCGCGTAGCCGGCGGCGATGGTGTCGTAGTCCGGGAAGCGGGAGGCGATGGGGGAGCCGGTGAAGTTGCCGATCCAGCCGTCCTCCTCGTGGAAGAAGCGGATCGCGGTGAACGCCGGCTCGGTGCCCATGTCGAACCAGTGCGTGGTGCCGCGCGGCACGCCCAGCAGGTCGCCCTTCTCGCAGAAGACCGCGTGCACCTCGCCGTTCACGTGCAGGTAGAAGATGCCGGAGCCGGAGACGAAGAAGCGGACCTCGTCATCGTCGTCGTGCGTGTGCTCCTGGAGGAACTTCTCCCGGGCGGCCTTCGCCTTCACCGGGTACTCCGGGTCGTCGCTGGGGTGCAGACCGAGCACGTCGACGGTGGTGAAGCCCTCCTCGGCGTTGAGGCGCTCGATCTCCGGGCCGTACGCGGCGAAGACGGTGTCGCTGTCGGCGTCGGCGGGGACGTCCTCACGGATCGGCCACTGCTCGTAGCGCACACCGATCGGCGCCAGGGCCGCCGCGATCTCGGCGGGGTCGGAGGTACGGCGGACGAGGGTCTCCGGGCCCGACTCGGACCAGGTCGTCAGCAGGGTCATGGGAACTCCACGGGGCTGGAAGGGAAGTCCGGATACCGGGACGAGCACCGGACGGGCGCAGTGGGAAAGGGGCGCGGTGCCGCGCTGGGGCGGACGGTCCGGGAGGAGGGGACCGGAGGCGACGTCAGCCGCGACACGCCGCGCCGGTACAGCACCGCATGCGGAGCATGCGCATCGCTGTCGCGCCTGGTGTCGTCATCACGTGCCTCACTGTCCCGGATCGGCTGCCGGTCCGGTGATGATACGCCCGCGGTGCCGCTGACCGGGGACGATCCGGTTTTTGTCTCAACTGTTGAGAGTACGTGTCCTGTGCACCCGGTGGTGTCGGGCCGGCGTGGGGCGACGAGGGCCGGCGGCACGGGAGGCTCCCGTCCGCGGGGAAAGGTGACACGCCCTCAGGCCGCAGTCGGCCCGGGCGCGCTTCGTCCCGCAGCGGACCACTCCGCGGACCACTCCGCGGACCACTCCGCGGACCACTCCGCGGACCACTCCGCGGACCACTCCGCGGGACCACTCCGCGGGACCACTCCGCGGGACCACTCCGCGGACCGTCCCGCGAACCGCTCCGGGCGACAAGCAGGCCACAAGGTAGGCGGACGCCGTACACCCGTCGAGATGAAGAACGGTCGGCTCCACGGCTCCTGCCCGTACGAGAGGGGATGACCGAGATGACCACGCAGGCCGACACCGCCGCACAGCGTCGCGCCCCCCTGAGCAAGGGGCGCATCCTGGGCGCCGCCGTCGAGCTGGCCGACGAGGGCGGGGTCGACGCGCTCAGCATGCGCAGGATCGCGCACACGCTCGGTGTCGTGCCCATGGCGCTGTACAAGCACGTGGCCGACAAGAACGAGCTGCTGGACGGCATGATCGACGTACTCGTGGGCGAGATCGATCCGCCGGACGCCGGCATCGGCTGGAAGACGGCCGTGCGCCGGCGGGTGCTGTCGGCGCGGCGCATGCTGCTGCGCCACCCGTGGGCGTCCGGGGTCATCGAGTCGAGGATGAGGGCGCGGGCCGTCCCGACCCCGGCGGTGATGGAGTACCTGGACTCGATGATCGGGACCTTGCGCTCCGCTCTGACCCACCGGTGAGGAACCCGGTGGCACCCGCCTGAACGGCACGCCGCGTATGCGGCCCGCTGAACGCCTTGACGGGTGTACGGCGTACACCTACCGTGCGCGACAGGGGGGAGACCCGATGAAGGCGATCGTTCAGGAGCGGTTCGGTCCGCCCGGCATCCTGCGGCTCGCGGACACCGACCGGCCCGAGGCGGGGGCCGGCCACGTGCTGGTACGCGTGCGCGCCGCCGGGCTCAACCCGTACGACTGGCACATGATGCGCGGCGACCCCTATGTGGCACGGCTGTCGGGGGGCGTCGGGCTGACCCGGCCGAAGTCACGGGTGGCGGGGATCGACGCGGCCGGGGAGATCGAGGCCGTCGGCCCCGGCGTCCACGGACTCCGGCCCGGCGACGAGGTGCTGGGCTTCTGCCCGGGCTCCTTCGCCGAGTACGCCCGCACCACCGCGGAGCTGCTGGTGGCCAAGCCCGCGGGACTGACCTTCGAACAGGCGGCAGCCGTGCCGATGGCGGCGGTCACCGCCCTGCGCGGCATCCGGACCGTGGGACGGGCGCGGGCCGGGCAGCGGGTGCTGGTCAACGGGGCCGGCGGCGGCGTGGGCACGTTCGCCGTACAGATCGCCGCGGCCCTCGACGCGGAGGTCACCGGGGTGTGCAGCGCCCGCAACGCCGAACTGGTGCGCTCGCTGGGCGCCGCGCACGTCGTCGACTACGCCCGGGAGGACTTCACCGAGGGGCGCGTGCGCTACGACCTGATCCTGGACAACGTGGGCAACCGCCCGCTGAGCCTGCTGCGCCGGGCGCTCACCCCGGCAGGGACCCTGGTGGCCAACGGCGGCGGCTCGCCCGGCCGGGTGTTCGGGGCACTGGGCTCGATGCTGCGACTGACGGCGGTCGACACGTTCGTCCGGCAGCGGCTCCGCCCGATCCTCCCGGCGGCCCCTGCCGGGCCGACCCACCAGGACCTGCTCGCCGTCACCGCGCTCATCGAGGCCGGCCGGCTCACCCCGGTGGTCGACCGGACCTACCCCCTGACCGACGCCGCCGACGGCGTGCGCCACGTGGAGCGGGGCCACGCCCGTGGAAAGGCCGTGATCGTCGTGCCCTGAGCACGCCACGCACCACCGCGCGAACCCCCGGCCACGGGTCAGCCGCATCCGGGAGCGGGCGACTCACCGGGGGCGTGTTTCTCCCAGGTCTCCTCCGTGGGCTCTCCGAACTGCGCGCAGAGTGCCGCGTGCGGATCGGTGAACACCGCGGTGTTCCACAGACGCACGCCGCCGCCGGTGCCGCCGCTCGCGAGCAGACGGCCGTCCGGGCTGAATTCCACGGAGTTGACGACGGCGGGGCTGCCGTCCGTGAGAGGAGCCCCGAGCGGGCGTCCGGACGCCGGGTCCCACAGCCGTACGGCGCCGTCCTCGCCGCCGGTGGCCAGGAGACGGCCGTCGGGGCTGAACGCCACCGCGTGCACGGCACCACCGCCGGCGGTGAGCGGGCGGCCCACCTGCCGTCCGGTGTCCGGGTCCCACAGCCGTACGGTCCCCGCCGAGTCACCGGCGGCCAGCAGCTGGCCGTCCCCGCTGAACGCCAGCGCGTTCACCGTGTCGGGGCGTGCGGTGACCACGCCCTCGCCGACCTGGTGGCCGGTGGCCGGGTCCCACCATCGGACGGCGCCGTCCGGACTGCCGGTGGCCAGCAGCTTCCCGTCCGGACTGAACACCAGCGGGGTCTTGAAGTCGACGTATCCGGTGGTGACGTTGATCGGTGGTCCGGCCTGGCGTCCGGCGGCCAGGTCCCACAGCCGCACGACATTGCGCGGATCGCCGGCGGCCAGCAGCCGCCCGTCGGGGCTGAACGCCACATCGGTGGGGAAGTGACCGGCCAGCACGGTGCCCCGGAGCCGCCCGGTGTCGGCGGACCACAGCCGCACGGCCATGCCCGCGGTGGCCGTGGCGAGGACGCGGCCGTCCGGGCTGAACGCCAGCGACTGCAACCAGTGCGGGTCGACGAGGGGCTCACCGGCCGTCCGGCCGGTCACCGGGTCCCACAGGCGCACCGTCCGTCCCATGGTGGCGACGGCGAGCCGGCTCCCGGTGGGGCTGAACCGCACCGCGACGACGTCCCCGGTGTCGTGGGAGAGCAGGGTGGCGGCCCGGCGCCCGGTGTCGGGAACCCACAGCCGTGTCGTGTCGTCGTCGCCGCCGGTCGCCAGGAGGCGGCCGTCCGGGCTGAACCTCACCGCGTAGACGGCCTGGGGACCGACGGACACGTCGCGGACCCCGCGGCGGGTGGTGACGTCCCACAACCGCACCGCCCCGCCGGTGCCCGCGGTGGCCAGGACGTGCCCGTCCGGGCTGAAGTCCAGCGCCTGCACGACGCCGTTCGTCCCGCTGAGCGCGGTGCCCGCCGGGCGTCTGCCGACCGGATCCCACAAGCGCACGTCGCCGTCCCTTCCCCCGCTGGCCAGCAGGCGGCCGTCCGGGCTGAACGCCAGCGCGAACACCTCCCCGGAATGACCGGTGAGCGCTGTGCCCGACTGGCGTCCGGTGGCCGGGTCCCAGAACCGCACGCTTCCGTCCGCGCCCGCGCAGGCCAACGTGCCGTCGGGTCCGAAGGCCAGCGCGAACACGTCCCCGGAGTGGCTGGTGAGGGGCTTGCCCACCGGCCGTCCGGTGGCCGGGTCCCACAAGCGGACGGAGTCGTCCCCCCGCACGACGCTGCCGCTGCCGTTGGCGCTGGCCAGCAACCGTCCGTCGGGGCTGAAGGCCAGTGACGACACCGGACCGGTGTGGCCGGTGAGACGCGCACCGCTCTGGCGTCCGGTGGCCGGGTCCCAGAGCCGGACCGCGCCGTCCTCACCACCGCTGGCCAGCACCTTGCCGTCCGGGCTGAACGCCACCGCGTACACCGCTCCGGCGTCGGCGACGAGCGGGCTGCCGACGGGGCGCCCGGTGGCCGGGTCCCAGAGCCGTACGGTGCGGTCGTCGTGGTGTCCCGAGCGGCCGCCGGCGGCGGTGGCCAGCAGCTTGCCGTCCGGGCTGAACGCCACCGCGTTCACCGTGCTGGTGTGCCCGAGGAGGGTTCCCCGCTGCTCGGCGAGCAGGGTCGACATGGCGGCCGCGGCCTCGTCGGTGTGAGCGACCCGCCATGCCGCGGCGGCCAGTTGGCGCGCGGTGAGGGGACCGGTCGGGGCGAGGGCGAGACTGTCGGCGGCGAGCCGGCGGGACAGCGCGACGGCGTGCTGCCGGGCGGCGTCACTCGCGGACCGTCGTCCCGCCTCCTCGCTCTGCTGGAACCGGTGGTACGTCCGCAGACCCCCGTACCCGGCGACCAGCACAACGGTGCCGACGGCGGCGGCCGACCGGCTGAGGATCCTGGTGCGGCGCCGCCGGGACAGGTCGATGAAGTCACGTTCGTGCTTCCTGACGGAGTCGCCCCGCTCCCGCAGCCACTTCCCGGCCCTGCGCAGGTCGGCGCCGCTCAGCAGGGCGCGGCGGCGGTCGCGGTCGGTGCCGGCCGCCAGCCACCTGCGGCGTGCGGTCCGCAGCTGCTCCTGCCAGACCCGGAAGTCACGCGCGTCGTCGATCCACTGGCCCAGCTCCTTCCACTGGTCGATCAGAGCCTGGTGGGCCAGCTCCGCGGTCCCGGACCCGGGTCCCGCCGCCCCGGTGGTGACGACGAGCCGTGCCGTCGCCAGGTGCTCCGCCGTCCGCCACTCCTCGTCGCCGAGGTCCTCGCGCAGGGCCACGCGACGGACGTCCTGCGGTCGCCCGTCCGGTTGCCGCTGGGGGTCGTCGTCCGGACGGACGAGCTGGACCAGCGCCGCAGACGGGTCCTCGCCCAACGACTGAAGGCGGCGCACCACCTCGTTGGCCCGCTGCCGCAGGGCACCCGTGACGCGGCCGATCGTGTGGTAGGCGTCGATCGTCAGCCTGCCCGCCTCCTGCCGCTGGTACAGCATGGCGAGGGTCTCCTCGACGAGGGGCAGCGCCGAGGTGCTGAACTGGGTCTCTTCGATGATCTCCGTGATGACGGCGTCGTCGATGGCGCACCGCACGGTCCGGAGCGGTTCGGTGATGATCTCCCGCAGCTGCTCGTCGGTCGGCGGCCCGACGGGCATGCCCCGCGCGTCCCACGCCGAGAAGACGGTCCGCGTGTGCCGGGCGGCCGCCTTGCGGAAGGTCTCGCGCACCGTGACGAGCACACAGACGGCCGGTGGGCCGTCGGCGGGGGCGGTCAACCTGCTGACGAAGGCGTCGATGGCGGTGGCGGCGGCAGGTTCGGCGGCGAGTACCTCGTCGAGCTGGTCGAGGACCACCGCCAGCCGCGTGGCCCCCACGTCGTCCAACCAGGCCCGCAGTCCGGCCGCCGCGGCGGGCGGCCCGGCCGACCGCAGCAGCCCGGCCAGACGCTCCCGTACCTCGGCTGCCGCCGGTTGCCCGTCGATCCGCAAGGCCTCCGCGATCGCGGCGGCGAGGTCGACACGGGGGTGGAGCCGCACGGCGGCGGTCGCGGCACCGGCTGCGGCGAGCCGCGGGAGCACACCGGCTCGCGCGAGCGAGGTTTTGCCCACCCCCGACGGGCCGTACACGGTCGTCACGGCGTGCTGGGAGGCGAGGGCCGCCAGGTTCTCGGCCAGACCGTCACGGCCGGCGAACAGCGGGCCGTCCTCCTGCTCGAAGTGGTTCAGCCCGCGGTACGGCGACGGCGGCAAGGCCATCCGCCGCAGCGGCGGGTGGGCTTCGAGGAGGCTGCGGACCGGGATGGCGTAGGCCCGGTCCGATCCGTGCCGGGCCACCACCATGCCGACGACGCCGCTCAGGTCGTCCACCCAGACCGGCGCTCCGCTGAACCCGGGCTCGACCTCGTCGCTCGACATCTCCAGCCAGCCCCCGGCGCCCACCGCGCCGCGGAGCAGCCCCTGGGCGTGGCGCCCGTCGTCGAAGTCGGCCGGGTGGCCGAAGGTCAGGAACGTGCGGGCGCGCAGGTCCTCCAAGGGGTGCAGGACGAGCCGGGCGATGCCGGCCGGTGCCTCGTCGAGCAGTTCCAGGACGGCGATGTCGCCGTACAGTCCGTCAGGAGGTTCGACGGCGACGGCTTCCGCCCGCAACCGCCCCGGCCCGTGCCGGTGGAAGCCGACCTCGACCTCCCACCCCGCGCGCGGTACGACGGGCCGCCGGCCGGCCGGGCGCCGGGTCCGTGCACCGCGTGCGTGCGCCAGTACGTGCGCACAGGTCACCAGCGTGCGCGGCCCCACCAGGAACGCGGAGCCGACCGGCTCCGACCCGGCTCCCCACACCCGGGCGACGGACTCGGTGAAGTCAGGCCCCGGCATCGCTGTCCGATCGCCCGGCCTCCCACTCCATCTCGACGACGAAGTGGGCCTCGCCCGCCGTGCGCGTCAGGATGACGTTCGCGTCGGCCGTCAGCTTGACGCCGAACTCGACGCGGATCCGATCCGGCTTCCGCGGCATCGCGGACAGCCTGTCGAAGACGTGCCCGGCGACGTCCCGCACCCGGCCCAGACTGCCCTGGAGGGTGTCACCGGCGGCGTCGATCCGATCCTGGCCACGACCGACCCGGACCGTTTGACGGTCCACCTCCAAAAGGATCGGTTCCCCGCCCTGAACAGGCAACTCCACAATGTCGGCCACGACACTCCCCGTCCCTCGACGTACTGCCGGCGCGACGCTAGCAAGCGCCCCCGGCCCCTGACGCCGAAGTCACGAAACGGCCCGCGGGGCAGTGGCTTAGCCCCTATCCTGCGTACTGACCTGTCACCGGGGGCAGCGGGGGCAGGCGCATGCGGGCCGGCCGGTCAGCCGGCGGGCACACCGCACGGAACCGTGCCCCCGGTCACCCGCAGCCGTGCCGGCGGCCGTCGCGCGTCAGCACGTACGGACGGCAGGGCTCGTCGGGTCCACGCGGGTCGAACCCCGCCGGAAGGCTCAGCGAAGCTCCTGGATGCGGACCAGATTGCCCGCTGGATCGCGGACGGCGCAGTCCCGGATGCCGTACGGCTGCTCGGTCGGCTCCTGGACGACCTCGGCGTCGCGGGCCTGCACCTTCTCGAACGTGCCGTCGAGGTCGTGGGTGGCCAGCAGGATCCAGCCGTAGGTGCCCTTGGCCATCATCTCGGCGATGGTGCGGCGCTCGTCCTCGGTGATCCCGGGGTCGACGGCCGGCGGCGCCAGGAGGATGGACGTGCCGGGCTGGCCGACGGGGCCGACCGTGATCCAGCGCATCGTGCCCTGTCCGACGTCGTTGCGGACCTCGAAGCCGAGGATGTCGCGGTAGAAGGCCAGGGACGCGTCCGGGTCGTCATGCGGGAGGACGCTCGTGTGAATGGTGATATCCATGACGGTCAGGCTAGGTCGGGCTCCTCGACCCGCGCTTCTCGATTCCTGACCGATCCGAGGTGGCCGGTCGGAGCGGGCCGGCCAGGGTGCTGTGTCCGAGGCACATGAGCCGTCCGTGTCACGCGGGCTCACCGGCGGAACTCCCGCCGGCGACGGGAGCCGTTCCGGTCGACCGTCGGTGATCAGTCCGGGCTGCTTGCCGCGCCCGGGTGTTGCCGTCCCCGGGTGCCGAGGGTCCGGCGACCGGATCCGCCGGCCTCCGGGGTTCGACCGGGGGTGGGCTCGGGGTCCTGGTCGTGGTCGGTGTCCGCAAGTTCGGCGGGCAGGAGACGGGGCGATCGGCCCTGCGTCGGTGCGGTCGTGGTGCTCATCGGTCCGACGCCGAGCGCGCGGCGGGGGGTGCTCATGCCCGTAGTCTGCCGGATCGGGCTGCCGCTTCGGGTGAACCGTTGCCGCCGTACGTCGTCTCGGAGACGTACGGCGGCGACGGTTCACCCGGGCTCGCGCCCGTGGGGCGTCAGCTGTGCCCCGCAGCCTGACCGTCGACGGGGACGCCCAGCCGACCGGCCACGGTGGTGAGGGCTGTTCCCAGCGGGAGCGCGACCCGGGTGAGGGCGTGCCGGTCGCCCCGGGTCGGGTCCCGGTTGACGATCAGCACCGGCTTCCCCGCCTGGGCCGCCTGGCGGACGAACCGGAGCCCGGACATCACCGTCAGCGAGGAGCCCAGGACCAGCAGCGAGGCCGCCTCACGGACCAGCGTGCGGCAGTGCTCGACCCGCCGCGGCGGAACGGCTTCGCCGAAGAACACCACGTCCGGTTTGAGGATGCCGCCGCAGACCGCGCAGGGCACCACGCGGAAGTCCCCGACCTGTTCGTCGGTGAGGTCGGCGTCACCGTCCGGGTTGATTGCCGCGGCCACCGGCTCGAAGCCCACGTTCGCCTCCTCCAGCCGCCGGGCGAGTTCGCGGCGAGGGCTGACGGCGCCGCACGACAGGCAGACGACCCGGGCCAGGCTTCCATGGAGTTCCACGACACCCTCGCTGCCGGCGGCCTGGTGCAGGCCGTCCACATTCTGGGTGATCACACCCGAGAGCAGGCCGTGCCGCCCGAACGCGGCCACGGCCCGGTGCCCGCCGTTGGGGCGGGCGCGGCCGAAGGTGCGCCAGCCGAGGTGGCTGCGCGCCCAGTACCGGCGCCGGGCGCGGGCGTCGGACGTGAAGTCCTGGTAGGTCATCGGGGTGTGCCGGCTCAGGCTCCCGCCCTCGCCCCGGTAGTCGGGGATGCCCGACTCCGTGGAGATGCCCGCCCCGCTGAGCACCAGCACACCGCCGGTGCTCAGGACATCGGCGACCGGCTCCAGTTCCGTGGTGCCCGGCGGCAGGTCCTCGGCAGGGGTCCAGCTCAGAGTGGGGCGTATGCGCATGCCGCCAGGGTACGGAACAGGCCGCCACCACCTCGGTTCCGCCGTCGGTGCCGGGACAGGGGCGAGCGCGGCTGCGCCCGCGCCCGTCGCGGCGCCGCCGTCACCGCGGCCCCGGCGACGACGTGGAAGCCCTCGCCACCGGACACGCCAGGCTGCGGGCGCCGCTGCTGCCTCGACGCCGCCGCCGGGCACCTGACGGCGCGACAGACCGAGGGCGCGCTCTCCCCGGCCGGGCGGGCACCGCGGGCAGGCCCGCGGCACGTGCGGGGAGGATCGTCGGGAGGGCTCGCGCCGAGCGGCGCTCCCTGGCACTGTCGTACCCGCCGAAGGCGGTGCGGGACTTCGACGAGGCCCGCACGGCGTCTGTCCGTGAGAAGGGGTGAGGGACATGCGGGTGGGGATCACCGGGCACCGCGGCCTGAGCGAAGAGGTCGCCCGGCGCGTGCGGGCGCTGCTGGCCGCGGCCGTGGCGGAGTACGCCCCGGCCGAGCTGGTCGGCGTCTCGTGCGTCGCGGACGGCCCCGACTCCTGGTTCGCCGAAGCCGTCCTCGACCACGGCGGACGCATCGAGGTCGTCGTCCCCGCCTCCGAGTACCGCGACAGCCTTCCCGACTGGCAGCACGCCACCTACGACCGGCTGGTGGGGCAGGCCGCCGACGTCCACACGACCGGCATGACCGCCTCCGACCCCCAGGCCTACATGGCCGGCAGCGAAATCCTCGTGGGCCTGGTCGACGAACTCCTCGCCGTATGGGACGGCCGGCCCGCCCGGGGGTACGGCGGCACCGCCGACGTCGTCGCCCACGCCGAGCGGCAGGCGACCGCGGTGCGCGTCCTGTGGCCCGCGGGCGCGTCCCGCTGAGCCGGCCCGCGAAGGCCTGCCGCTTCCGCTGCGCCGCCGACCGGCACGACGCGCACCGCCGGTCACGCCGGGGCGGCCCCTTCGCTCAGGGGTGAGGCATCACCCGTCCGACGCCGTCACGACGGTCCCTGACCGGGAGCGTGCCGCCGGCGCCCACGAGCCGTCAGGCCGATGCTCCACTGTCGATGACCAGGTCGGTGCCCACGACCGAGCCGGCCGCGGGCGAGGCGAGGTAGAGGACCGCCGCCGCCACCTCCTCGGCCTGCGCGACCCGGCCGAGCGGGTTCTCCGTTTTGACCCGCTCGGCTCGGTCGGCCTCGGTCTCGCCCGGCCGCAGCGACATGGGAGCGGCGGCTGCGCCGGGGCTCGCCGCGTTGATGCGGATGCCCTGGTGGATGTGGTCGAGAGCGGCGGCGCGGGTCAGCGCGGAGACGGCTGCCTTCGAGGTGAGGTACGCGGCGGTGTTCGGGACGCGCAGGTGTGCGCCCAGGTTGGAGGAGATGTTGACGATGACGCCGCCGCCGTTCTCCTTCATGTGGGCGATCTCGTGCTTCATGGCCAGCCAGACGCCGGTGACGTTGGTCCGCAGCACCGCGTCCCAGTCCTCCTCGCTCACCTCGCCGACGGGTACGGTGGCGCGGAGTATCCCGGCGTTGTTGACCGCGACGTCCAGTCCACCGAAGCGGGACACGCTCTCGCGGACCAGGTGCTGGAGCCGGCCGGAGTCGGTGACGTCGGTGGTGACGGCGGCGGCCGTGCCGCCGGTGGCCTCGATGAGGCCGACCGTCTCGTCCAGAGAGGCCTCGGTGCGTCCCGCGGCGACCACGGACGCGCCCTCGGCGGCGAAGGCGAGCGCGATGGCGCGGCCGAGCCCGGAGCCCGCGCCGGTGACGAGGGCTGTCTTGCCTGTGAAGCGGTTCATTGCGTCGGCTCCCTTGGATGATGGTCACGTGCCTGGGTGAAGGTCACGTGCCTGGGTGATGGATCACGTGCCCGGGTGACGGATCACGTGGTGCGGTGGTGCAGGAGGGCGACGACGGCGAGGGCGGCCCCCGTCGCGGCCAGGGACCAGGCGTCGCTGCCGAGGGTGAGCAGAACGGCGAAGAAGACGGTCGGGCCGACTTCCATCGCGGTGTTCAGCACCCCGGCCGCGAGCCCGGTCCGCTGCCGCGGCACGCCTTCGGTGGCGAGCACGGCGGCTCCGCCGAAGGAGGCGGCGGTGCCGGCGGGCAGCAGTACGAGGCCCGGCAGCAGTCCGTACGCGTAGCGGATGTGTGCGTCGGTCCCGGTGAGCGCGAGCAGGGCGAGCCCGGCAGCGCCCGTGCCGAGCCCGGCGGTCGTGACGGCTCGGGCCCCGTACCGGCCGATGAGCGGCCCTGCCGCCCGGCCCGAGGCGATCAGCACGACGGCGAAGGGCACGAAGGCGGCCGAGGTCCGCAGCGGTGACCAGTCGCGCGCCTGCTGGAGGTGGAGCGAGAGGACCACGAACGTCATCGCGGTGGCACAGGCGCTCAGCGCGATGGCCGCGAGTGCGAGGGCCCGCCGCCGGTCGAGCAGGAAGCGCGGTGGCAGCAGCGGGTCGCGGGCACGGCGCTCGGCGTACCAGAACGCGGCCAGAGTCGCGGTCCCGGCGAGCAGCGGCGCGAGCACGTCGGCCGACGCCCAGGGGCGGGCGTCGGTGACGACGAGCCCGTAACTGGCGAGGGTGATCCCGGCGGTGGCGAGCAGAGCACCCGGCAGGTCGAGGGACCTGCCCCGGTTCGGTGCGGTGTCCGGAAGCAGCCGGGGCGCCAGGGCGAGGGCGGCGACCGCCACCACGAGTGGTACGGCGAAGGTCCAGCGCCAGGAGAGCAGCGCGCAGACGCCGGAGAGCAGGTTTCCCGCCGTCGCGCCGAGTACCGAGAGCCCGCCCCAGGTGGCCATCGCCCTGCCGTACGCGGTGGCGGAGGGGAGGACGGCGCGCAGTACGGCCATGGCGGCCGGCGCGATGAGGGCCGCGCCCGTGCCCTGGGCCGAGCGCGCCGCGAGCAGTCCCCAGAAGCCGGGAGCGAGCGGGGCGGCGGCCGAGGCGGCGGCGAAGACGACGAGGCCCGCGGTGAGGACGCGCCGCCCGCCGTAACGGTCGGCGAGGCGTCCGCCGAAGAGCAGCAGCGCGGCGAAGGTCAGCCCGTAGGCGGCGCTGAGCAGGATCAGGTCGGCGCGCCGCAGGTCGAATTCGCGCCCGATGAGGGGTAAGGGCACGGCGAGCGCGGCGAGCGTGAAGATCAACGTGGTCTGGACGCCGCCGAGGAGGACGAAGGCGTATCGGTGCTGCGTGGTGGCGACGCGGACGGTACTGGTTGCGGTCATGTCACCCCTGTTCTTGACCGATCGATTCAGTATTCGGGCATGGGAAAGCGCGCCCGACGGCTTGCGGCGGCAGTGATTCAGTCCAGCAGGGCCAGCGCCTGTTCCGCCGCGTCCCGCACCCGGGCGGGATCGCTCGACGCCTTGCCGACGATCCGGACTCCTTGCAGCAGGACGAGCAGCATGCGGGCCAGCGCGCGTGGATCGCGGTCCTCTGCCAGCTCGCCCTGGGCCTGGGCGCGGACGAGCGCGGAGTGCAGCAGGGTCTCGACGTGCTCCCAGCTGAGCTCGACCCGGCGGGCGGCGGCAGGGTCGTGCGGGGCCAGCTCGGCCGCGGTGTTGGTGACGAGGCAGCCGTCGACCCCTTGCGGGGAGGCCGCTTCCGCGGCGAAGCGGCGCACCACCGCGCGCACCGCGGGCAGTGCGGGGCCCGGCTGGGACAGCTCGGCCAGGAGGAGCGGGTCGCGTGTCTCGGTGTACCGGTCCATGGCCCTCAGGTACAGCTCGTGCTTGCTGCCGAAGGTCGCGTAGAGGCTGGCACGGCCGATGCCGAGATGCTCGACGAGGTCCGTCAGCGACGTCGCTTCGTAGCCGCGCCGCCAGAACAGCTCGAGAGCCGACTGCAACGCGGCGTCAGGATCGAATTCCTTGGTCCTGGGCACGTCAAAACCCTAGTGGAGTCTGGACCGTTCGGTCAAATAAACGGAGCCCGTGGCTGGATGGGAGGTGGTGCGGAGTGGTGAAGGTTCCCGACTCCACGCGATCCCCACGTTCGGAGGAGCCCGGCCGTGTGGCCGCGCGTGTCATCGAGGCCGGACGGGCGCAGCGCCGTTCGGATCACACGGGCGGCCTTTGGTGATGAACGTCGGACGCCTCGCGAGCGCCGGCTGTCGCAGCGGGTATGGCGTCTCAGCGAAGGACGGACCCGCAACTCGTGAGGAGAACAGCCGTGTACGCAGCAGTCCGGAGGTATGAAGGGGTGACCGATCCGGCCGAGGCGGGGCGCCTGGTGAACGAGGGGTTCCTGCCGCTCGTGCGCCGGATCCCCGGTTTCGTGGCCTACTACTGGGTCGACGCCGGCGACGGCGTCATGGTCTCGACCAGCGTCTTCGAGGACCGGGCCGGTGTCGAGGAATCGGTCTCGAGAGCGGCGGAATTCGTGCGCGACAACCTCGCGTCCCTGCTCCCCAACCCTCCCCAGATCACGGCAGGGGAGGTCGTGGCCTCCGCGTAGCGGCACTCGCTCCCGCTGCTCAGGCATGTTCGGTCAGGCGTGTTCACGCAGGCGTGTTCCCACAGGCGTGTTCACGGGCCACGCGTCGGTGTCCGCGTGCGGTGCCAGGTGTAGACCACGACATGCAGGTCGGGGTGGTCGGCGGGGGCGAGGCGGTGGTGTTCGCAGCGCAGGACGCCTTGGGCAGGGTGGTGGAAGACGCGCGGGCGGGAGGTGAAGCCCTCGATCCGGTGGTCCTGCCAGGCGGCACGGAACGTCTCGCTGGTGTCCAGCAGCCGCTGGACGGCGGGGGAGCGGGCGAGGTCACCCAGGCGGGGCCCGGCCTCGGCGCGGAGCTCGGCGAGGAAGCGGCGGCTGGTGGTCTCCCAGTCCGGCAGCAGGTCGCGGACGTAGGGGTCGGTGAACACCAGACAACCGCCTGCCACGCCGGCAGCCGGCTGTGCCGGACCGGCACCCGCGGGCGGCCCGGACGAGCCGGGCAGGGCCCGTACGTCCGCGGTGCGGTCGAGACGGAAGGCCCGGTCCTCGTCGGACCGCCGCGCTTGGGCCGGCGGTGCGTCGCTCGCCGCGCCGGCGACCGACCCTCCCACATCTGAAAATCAGATCGCCTACAGCGGAAACATCTGTTGGACAGGCTTTCAGCCGCGCCCCAGGATGACTCGTGCGGTAGCACAGTCAACGCGACACCGGGATGGACTACCGCCTGAGTGGAGGCTGAAGTGCCGAGTGAAGAAACCGAAGTGGTCGTCGTCGGGGCGGGCCAGGCGGGCGTGGCGATGAGCGAGCACCTGGGAGCCCACGGCGTACCGCACATCGTCCTGGAGCGGCACCGGATCGCCGAGCAGTGGCGCTCGCAGCGGTGGGACTCGCTGGTCGCGAACGGGCCCGCGTGGCACGACCGGTTCCCGGGGCTGGAGTTCCCCGACGTCGCCCCCGACGCCTTCGCCTCGAAGGAACAGGTCGCCGACTACTTCGCCGCGTACGCCGACAAGATCGCCGCCCCGGTCCGGTGCGGTGTCGAGGTGACCAGGGTGCGCAGGCAAGCCGGCCGGCCCGGCTTCCGGGTCGAGACGTCGGAGGGCTCCCTCGACGCGCGCTTCGTCGTGGCGGCGACCGGACCGTTCCAGCGGCCCGTGATCCCGCCCGTCGTCCCGGACGGCGCCGTCCCCGTGCAGATCCACTCCAGCGGGTACCGCAACCCGGAGCAACTGCCCGAGGGCGCGGTCCTCGTGGTCGGGGCCGGCTCCTCGGGGGTCCAGATCGCCGACGAACTGCGCCGGTCCGGTCGCCGGGTCCTCCTCTCCGTCGGTCCCCACGACCGTCCTCCCCGCCGATACCGCGGACGGGACTTCTGCTGGTGGCTCGGCGTGCTCGGGCTCTGGGACGCCGAGACGCCTCCCCAAGGTGCCGAACACGTCACCATCGCGGTCAGCGGGGCCCGCGGCGGCCACACCGTGGACTTCCGTGCCCTGGCCGGCACCGGCATCGAGCTCGTCGGCCTGACCGTGTCCCACGACGACGGCGTCCTGCGCTTCGCGCCGGATCTCGCCACGAACATCGCGCTCGGCGACGCCAAGTACCTCGCGCTCCTGCGGGCGGCCGACGCGTACGTCGAGCGCAACGGGCTCGACCTCCCCGAGGAGCCGGAGGCCCACGTCCTCGGGCCGGACCCGGAATGCGTGACCGACCCCCGGCTGGAGCTCGACCTCGCCGAGGCCGGCGTCACCTCGATCGTCTGGGCGACGGGCTTCGCCGCCGACTACGGCTGGCTCGAGGTCGACGCGTTCGACGAGAACGGCCGACCGGACCAGCGCCGCGGAGTGTCCCGCGAGCCCGGCGTCTACTTCCTGGGCCTGCCCTGGCTGTCCCGGCGCGGGTCGAGCTTCATCTGGGGTGTCTGGCACGACGCCCGGTACGTCGCCGACCACATCGCGACCCGGCGGGGCTACCTCGCGTACGGCACCACCGACCGGCCCGGCACCGCGCCGGCGACCCGGAACGACTGAGGAGCGGACGATGACCTCCACGAGCGAGGGCCGCCAGGTGAAGGCCCCGATCGTCGCCGGCGGGCACACCCGGATCCGGCCGTTCAACACCCGTGACACCTATCCCGAGCAGAACCTCGACAACGACCTCTGCCAGGCCGTCGTCGCCGGACACACCGTCTACGTCCGGGGCCAGATCGGCCAGGACCTCGACACCAGCGAGTCGGTCGGCATCGGCGACGCCGAGGCGCAGGCCGAGCGGGCGATGGCGAACATCAGGACGCTGCTCGAAGAGGCGGGCAGCCGGATGGAGCACCTGGTCAAGCTGACGATCTATCTGGTCGACCCGCGCTACCGCGAGGCGGTGTACCGCACCGTGGGCCGCTGGACCAAGGGCGTCCACCCGATCTCCACCGGCCTGGTGGTGTCGGCGCTGGCCCGCCCGGAGTGGCTCTGCGAGATCGACGCCGTCGCCGTCATCCCCGGGGAGGACCGGGCATGACGTTCTCCCTGGTGGTCCGCGACGGTGAGCGGTTCGGTGTCGCGGCGAGCTCGTCGAGTCCGGCGGTCGCCGCCCGGGTCGCCCATCTGCGGCCCGGCGTCGGCGCGGCCGCCTCGCAGAACATCACCGACCCCACACTCGGCACGAGCCTGCTGGACGCGCTGACGGACCACGGCGACGCGGAACGCGCCCTGGCCGACGTCACCGGCGCGGCACGGAACGCCACGACCATCGCCTACCGTCAGCTGACCGTGCTGGGCCGCTCCGGGCCCGGCTTCGCCCACAGCGGCTCGCGAACGCTGGGCAGGCACGCCTCGGCCACCGCGGACGGCGCCGTGGCGGCCGGCAACATGCTGTCCGGCGAACACATCCCCGGCGTTCTCCTCGACGCGTACTCCGCCGCCACGGGCGAGCTCGAGCAGCGGCTGCTCACCGCGATGAAGGCCGCCGTCGCGGCCGGCGGCGAGGAGGGGCCGGTGTACTCCGCGGGCCTAACGGTCGTCGCGGACGTGGGCTGGCGGGTGACCGACCTGCGGGTGGACTGGGCCGAGGACCCCGTGGACCGGCTCGGTGAGCTCCTCGACGTCTGGCTGCCGCAGCGGGACGACTATGTGCGGCGCGGACTCGACCCCGCCTCCGCCCCCTCGTACGGCGTTCCGGGCGACCGGTGAGGGGCGCGCTGAAAAGGGCGGCCCGGCAGGCCGTCGACCGTCATGCCGAGGAGCTGATCGGCCTGTCCGAGCGGCTGCACGCCGACCCGGAGACCGCCTGGGAGGAACACCGGGCCGCCGCCGCCGTACCCGAGCTGCTGGACCGCGCCGGATTCGACGTCACCTCGTCCTACCTGGGCCTGGAGACCGCCTTCCTCGCCCGGTTCGGCAGTGGGCCCGTCCGGATCGCGTTGTGCGCCGAGTACGACGCGCTGCCCGGCCTCGGTCACGCGTGCGGGCACAACCTCATCGCGGCGAGCTCGGTCGGCGCCGCGCTCGGCCTGGCCGCCGTCGCCGACGACGCCGGCCTCACCGTCGAGGTCTACGGCACCCCGGCCGAGGAGGGCGGCGGCGGCAAGATCGAGATGCTCGACCGGGGCGCCTTCGCCGGGGTCGACCTCGCGATGATGGTGCATCCGGCGCCGGTCGACGTCGCCGAGGCCCGCCCGTTCGCGGTCAGCCACTCCAGGATCTCCTACACCGGGAAGTCCGCGCACGCCGCCGCCTACCCGGAGGCCGGCATCAACGCGGCCGACGCCTTCACCGTGGCCCAGGTGGCCATCGGGCTGTTGCGCCAGCAGCTGCCGGCCTCGGCGCGCGTGCATGGCGTGGTGACGCACGCCGGAGACGCCCCGAACGCCATCCCGGAGCGGTCGGCCGGACGCTGGTACGTCAGGGCCGAGACGCTCGCCGAACTGGCCGAGCTGGAGCCACGCGTCATGCGGGCCTTCGAGGCGGGTGCCCTCGCGACCGGCTGCGCCCTGGAGATCGAGCCGGAGAGCAAGCCGTACGCGGAGTTCCGCGCGGACGAGACCGCCCTCGGGCACTACCGCGCGAACGCCCTCGCCCTGGGCCGGGAGTTCGCGCCGCCCGGCCGGGCCGCACGGATGAACCGCGCCTCCACCGACATGGGCAACGTCTCGCAGGTGGTGCCGGCCATCCACCCCTACATCGGCATCGGTTCGCTGCCCGCCACCAACCACCAGCACGAGTTCGCCGCGCACTGCGTGGGCGGGCCGGCACAGCGGGCCCTCCTCGACGGAGCGGTCGCGCTGGCCTGGACCGGCGTGGACCGGGGCGCGCCGGCCGGGGGAGGGGCGGCGTGACGGAAGCGGGCGGGCGCGAGCCGAGACGAGGGCCCTGGGCGCGCGGCCCGGGCGCGCTGACCTGGGCGCCACTCCGCGAGCTCACCGGCCCCGCCTCCCCGACCGGCCCGCCCGCGCTCTGAGGGCACGGCGCCGGCGGCACCCGCACAGCTCCGGCTTCTCCATCCATCCCCACAAGGAGGCGCGTATGCCCACCTGTAAGACCGGCGCCCCGACGGCGACCGAGGCCGAGCCCGCCACCGACGCGGCGGCACTGCGCAGGAGCGTCGCCGCGGGAGCCGTCGGCGTGTTCGTGCACTGGTTCGACTGGGCGGCCTACGCCTATCTCGCCGGTACCGTCGCGACCGTGTTCTTCCCGGCCGGGGACGCCACGACCGGACTGCTCGCCGTGTTCGGCGTGTTCGCCGTCTCGTTCGGCATCCGGCCGGTCGGCGCCCTGGTGTTCGGACCGCTCGGCGACCGGATCGGCCGCAAGCGCACGCTGTCCCTGGTCATCTTCATGATGTCCGGCGCGACCCTGGCGATCGGTCTGCTTCCCGGCTACGCGTCGATCGGGATCGCCGCCCCGGTGCTCCTGGTGGTCCTGCGCCTGGTCCAGGGCTTCGCCGCGGGCGGCGAGTTCGGCAGCGCGGCCGGCTTCCTCGCCGAGACGGCGCCGCGCCGCCGTCGCGGATTCGGTGTGAGCTGGCTGGAGGTCGGCTCCCTGCTCGGCTTCCTCGCCGGCTCGTTCGTCTTCCTGCTGCTGTCCACCGGACTCGACGACGACCAGCTCACCTCCTGGGGCTGGCGCATCCCCTTCCTCGTCTCCGCACCGCTCGGCGTCATCGGTTTCATCATCCGCAACAAGATCGAGGACACCCCGCAGTACCGGGCGCTCGAAGCGGGCGGCGCCGTCCCGAGCAGCCCCGCGCGGGAGCTGCTGCGCTCCCACAAACGGCAGCTGCTCCAGGCGGCGGGCCTGATGGCGGCCATGCACGTCCCCTTCTACGCGGTGCTGACCTACCTCGTCACCTACGAGACCGACCACCTGGGCCACTCGGCCGACAGCGCGGCCCTGCTGTCCACCGTCATCTCGCTGCTGGGGCTGGTGCTCGTGCCGCTGTTCGGCATGCTGTCCGACCGCGTGGGACGCAAGCCGGTGTTCGTCGGGGCGACGGCGGCCCTGCTGGTCGTCTCCACCCCGGCCTTCCTCCTGATGCGGACCGGGCTCGCCGGAACGTGGATCGCCGGTCTGCTGCTCGGCGTGATCCTCGCGGCGATCCTCGGCACCTACGCGGTGTGGTCGGCGGAGATCTTCCCCACCCGCACCCGTCAGAGCGGACTGTCCGTCGCCTACAACATCACCGCCGCGCTGTTCGCCGGCACCGTGCCCTACCTGATGACCGTGCTCATCTCGGTGACGGGAAGCACACTGGTGCCCGGCCCGTACCTGATGGTGTTCGCCGTGGGCGGCCTGGTCGCCGCCCTGTCCCTGAAGGAGACCGCCGGTTCCGCGCTGCTGCGCCCCGAGGACGTCCCCGACGCACCCCGCGAGCGTGTCGGAGGCACCGCCGCATAGGGTCGGGCCCGGACACGGTTCACCGGGCACAAGGGTCTGGCATGACGTCACCGCTGGGTTTCACCCTCGTTCAGCTGCGCTACTTCCTGGTCGCCGCCGAGCGCGGATCCATGACGGAGGCGTCGGCGGAGCTGCACATCGCCCAGTCCGCCGTGTCCGCGGCCGTCTACAACCTGGAGCGGGACCTCCAGGTGCAGCTGTTCATCCGCCGACGGGGCCGGGGGCTGACCCTGACGCCCGCGGGGGAGAGGCTGCAACAGCAGGCGCGGGATCTGCTGGCCCGCGCCCGGGAGGTCGAACGGGAGGCCCGGGGAGACGGTGAGGCCCTCTCCGGGCCGGTGGCCGTCGGCTGTTTCGTGACCCTGGCGCCCTACTACCTGCCGCCCCTGTTCAGTGAGTGCACCCGACGCCATCCGGGCATCGAGATCGACGTGGTGGAGGCGGAGACGGACCGGCTCGTCGACGCCCTGGCGGCGGGGCGCGTCGACTTCGCCCTCACCTACGGCCTCGGTCTGTCGGCCGAGCCGGAACTGCGCGGCGAGACGATCGCCCGCGCCCCGGCCTACGTCATCGTCTCGGCCGATCACCCGCTGGCCGGTCGGGGCAGTGTGGAGCTGACCGAGCTGTCCACGGAACCGCTCGTCCTGCTGGACCTTCCCCACAGCCGCGACTACTTCCACTCGCTGGTGGCCGCCACCGGCACCGCGCCCGATGTCCGCTACCGCACCCAGAGCTACGAGACCGTACGCTCCCTGGTGGCCCGCGGACTCGGATACTCCGTGCTCAACCAGCGTCCGGCGACCAGTCAGACCTACGGCGGCGGCGAGGTCGCGGAACTCCGGCTCCTGGACGGCGGCCCCCCGCTCGAAGTCAAGATCGCCTCCGTGGGGGGCGTGACCCAGACGGCCCGCGCGCGAGCGGTGATGGACCTGCTGCGGGAGATCGCCGCCCGGTCCACCGAGGTCTGAACCGGCGGACACTCCCCGGGGAGGGACCCGTGCGGCGGCCGTCGCGCCCGGCAGGCTGTCGCGCCCGGCAGGCTGTCGCGCCCGGCAGGCTGTCGCGCCCGGCAGGCTGTCGCGCCCGGCAGGCTGTCGCGCCCGGCAGGCCGTCGCGCCCGGCAGGCTGTCGCGCCCGACAGGCCGTTGAGCCCGACAGGCCGTCGCGCCCGGCAGGCCGTCGAGCCCTACAGGCCGGCGCAGCCCGTCACCGCCCGCGCATGGGCCAGGACCAGTCCCCGGGCCCTGTCGGGGCGCAGCGCCGCGTTGTGGCTGACGATGTGCAGCCCGTAGCCGTCCTCCAGGGCCACCAGCCCGTGCGCCAGATCGTGCGCGGACGCGGCCAGGGAGAACACCCCGGTCGCCGCGCCGACCTCCAGGGCGGTCGTGTAGAGCGCCACCTCCCGGGCGAAGAGGGAGGTCATCAGCTCGGCATGGCCGGGACTGCGGCCGGCGCGCCGGTGCAGCTCGTAGAGCAGCCCGTGGACGGGGTCCTCCGCGGTGTCGGGCAGGCCGCTGTCGAGGAGCGCGCGCAGTCTCGCCGCGGGATCGCCGGCGGCCGCTCCGTCGTACGCCTGCTGCCGGGAGGCCAGGAAGCCCTCCACCGCTCCTCGGTGCACCTCCAGCACGAGGTCGTCGAGCTCCGGGTAGTAGTACAGCACCGAGCCCTGGGAGACGCCCGCCGCGTCCGCGATGTCCTTGATGCGCAGGCCCTCGAGCCCGCGCTCGGCGATGGCCCGCCCCGCGGCGGAGACGAGGGCTTCTCTGCGCGCCGTCTGGTTGCGTGGTCTACCGACTTTGCCCATGGCGGTTAATTCTCTGTTACTCGGACCATTTTCCGCAAGAAGTTCGCGCCCAGAGCATTGACGACCGGTTCACCGATTGTTTGAATCTCAGCTCAAAGAACTGGTCCGGACCTCCTGCGCGGAGCTGTCCCGCCCCGCCCTGCCCGGCCTCCGCGGCAGCACCTCCCACCCGGCCCCGGCCACGAGACCCGGACGGGCGTCGGTTCGCCCGGGTCCCACAACGCAATCGAAGGCCACCGCATGACGACGTACTCGCACTGGCGGCAGCGTGCCGCCGAGCTCGCGCCCCGCACGCGCCTCTTCATCGACGGAACGTGGACCGACCCCCGCGACGACCGGTGGCTCCCCACCGTGAACCCCGCCACCGGCAGGACAACCGCCGAGGTGGCGGTCGCCTCGGCCGCCGACGTCGACCGGGCCGTCTCCGCGGCCCGCACCTCCTTCGAGGACGGCCGCTGGTCGCGCACCGCCCCCGCGGAACGCAAGCGGGTCCTGCTGGAGCTGGCCCGTCTCATCGAGACCCACGGCGAGGAGCTCGCCCTCTGCGACACCCTCGACATGGGCAAGCCCATCGCCGAGTCGTACGGCACCGACGTGCCCGGCGCCGCCGGTGTGTTCGCCTGGTACGCCGAGGCCGTCGACAAGCTCTACGACGAGGTCGCGCCGGCCCCGCCCGGCAACCTCGCCCTGGTGCGCCGCGCCCCGCTGGGCGTCGTCGGCGCGGTGGTGCCCTGGAACTTCCCGCTCGACCTCGCGAGCTGGAAACTGGCGCCCGCCCTGGCGGCCGGCAACAGCGTCGTGCTCAAGCCCGCCGAGCAGTCACCGCTGTCGGCGCTGCGGCTGGCCGAACTCGCCGCGGAGGCGGGACTTCCCGACGGCGTGCTGAACGTCGTCCCCGGCCCCGGCGAGGTGACCGGCCGCGCCCTCGGCCTCCACCCGGACGTCGACACCCTGGTGTTCACCGGCTCCACCGCCGTGGCCCGGCGGTTCCTCGCCTACTCGGCCGAGTCGAACATGAAGCAGGTGTGGCCCGAGGCCGGCGGCAAGAGCCCGAACCTGGTCTTCGCCGACGCCGACCTGGAGGCCGCCGCGGAACGTGCCGCCTGGGGCTTCGCCTACAACGCCGGACAGGTGTGCTCCGCCAACACCCGCCTGCTGGTCGAGGCGTCCGTCGCGGAGGAGTTCACGGCCCGGGTCGCCGAGCACGCCCGCACCTGGCTGCCGGGCGACCCGCTCGACCCCGCCACCCGGCTCGGCCCGCTGGTCGACGGGGCCCAGGTGACACGCGTCCTGGACGCGGTGCGCTCCTCGGGCGGCACGCTCGTGTGCGGCGGCACCCGCCCCGACCGCGACGGCGCCTATCTCGACCCGACCGTCGTCACCGGCCTGACCCCCGACGCCCCGCTCGTGCGCGACGAACTGTTCGGCCCCGTACTGGCGGTGCTGCCCTTCCGCGACGAGGCGGAGGCGGTCCGCCTGGCCAACGACTCCGCCTACGGCCTGGCCGCGTCCGTGTGGACGCGGGACCTCGGCCGTGCCCACCGCGTCGCCGACGCCCTCCGGGCGGGCACCGTCTCCGTCAACACCGTCGACGCGCTCAGCCCCTTCACGCCCTTCGGCGGCTTCAAACAGTCCGGCCACGGCCGCGACCTCTCCCTGCACTCCTTCGACAAGTACACCGGCCTGAAGACCACCTGGATCGCCTACGGCTGACCGGGCCGACGACCGCCCACCCGGCCCCTCCCTGGCCCCGGCCTCCCGCGGCTCCTGGCCTCCTGTGGCCCCCGGCCCCCGGCCCCGGCCGCCACCGCACCCGCCACCGCACCCGCCACCGTCACCGAGCAAAGGACGCACCCCCCATGACCCTCGACGCCGCCGACCTCACCCGCCTGGACCGAGCGCACATCATCCACCCCTACCTGCCGGGCAGCGCCACCGAGCGCGTCGTGATGACCGAGGGATCGGGCTGTCGCCTGGCCGATTCCGAGGGCCGGAGCTATCTGGACGCCACCGGCGGCCTGTGGCTCGCCCAGGTCGGCCACGGCCGCACGGAGCTGGCCGACATCGCCCACGAGCAGATGAAGAAGCTGGAGTACTTCACCAGCTTCTGGGAGTTCTCCAACGACCGCGCGATCGCGCTCGCCTCCCGGCTGGCCTCCCTGGCCCCCGACCCGCTGAACCACGTGTACTTCACCTCCGGTGGTTCGGAGGGCAACGAGGCCGCGATCAAGATGGCCCGCTACTACCACCACCGCCGCGGCGAGAGCGGCCGGACCTGGATCCTGGCGCGCAGCAAGGCCTACCACGGCATCGGCTACGGCGGCGGCTCGGCCACCGGCTTCCCCCTCTACCACGAGGGCTTCGCCCCGATGATGCCGCACGTCTCCCACCTCACCCCGCCGTGGCCGTACCGCACCGAGCTGTACGGCGGCGAGGACCCGACCGACTTCCTGATCCGGGAGTTGGAGGAGCGCATCGCACAGATCGGCCCGGAGAACATCGCGGCGATGATCGGCGAGCCCATCATGGGCGTCGGCGGGATGCTCGTGCCGCCGGCCGACTACTGGCCGCGGGTGCGCGAGGTCCTCGACCGGCACGGCATCCTGCTCGTCTTCGACGAGGTCGTCACCGCGTACGGACGCGTGGGGGAGTGGTTCGCCGCCCAGTACTTCGGCGTCACCCCCGACATCATCGTCACCGCCAAGGGCATCACCTCCGGCTACGTCCCGCTCGGCGCCCTCCTGGTCGGCGACCACGTCGCCGAGGTCCTGCTGCGCGACCACGGTTTCCCCATGGGCTACACCTACAACGGCCACCCGGTCGCCACCGCCGTCGCCCTCGCCAACCTGGACATCATCGAGAAGGAGGGCCTGCTCGCCCGCGCCACCGGCCTCGGCGCCTTCCTCCACGCCGAACTCCAGGCCCAGCTGGGCGACCTGCCGATCGTCGGCGAGATCCGCTCCGTCGGCATGATGCTCGCCGTCGAACTCGTCGCCGACCGCACCACCCGCACCCCCCTGCCCCTGAACCCCGACCGGATGCCGCACGACGTCATCCGCCGCGAGACCGGCGTCATCGTCCGCGACTCCGCCCACAGCCTGGTGCTGTCCCCGCCGCTGATCATGACCGAGGCCGAGGCCAAGGAAGCGGCCTGCGCCCTGCGCGGCGTCCTGGAACGCACCGACGCCCGCGGCGAGATCCGCCCCGCCTGACACCTCACCCACGGGAGGCCCGGCGCACCACCGGGCCTCCCCGCCCAGCACCACCCGACACGGAACCCCACGCCGTCGCCGCGCCCGCACGCGCCCTCTCGCAGTCCCCTCTCCCCGTCCTAGGAACTGCCCGTGTCCTCCCAGCTGACCTCCGCAGACCCGCGCACACCGGACACCGCCACCGGTCTGCAGCGCAGTCTGAAGCGTTTCGACATCACCGCCATGGCCGTCGCCGCCGTGATCTCCTTCGACACCGTCGGACAGATCGCCACCGGCGGCGGCGAGGCCGCCACCTGGACGGCGGTCGTCGCCCTGTTCTTCCTCATCCCCTACGCCCTGCTGTTCGCCGAGACCGGCGCCGCGTTCCCCCAGGAGGGCGGCCCGTACGTGTGGGTCAAGCTGGCCCTCGGCCGGCCCGCGGCGGCGCTCACGACCTTGTTCTACTGGGTCACCAACCCCATCTGGCTCGGTGGCTCCCTCGTCTTCCTCGCCGCCGAGACCTGGGACGGTTTCGTCTTCCCCCTGGGCTCGGGCACCGTCGCCGACTACGTCTTCAAGCTGCTGTTCGTGTGGACCGCCATCCTCACGGCCGTCGTCTCCCTGCGCCGAGGGAAGTGGATCACCACGGCCGGCGCGCTGGTGAAGGTCCTCGCCCTCGCGCTGTTCACCCTCACCGCCGTGCTCTACGGCATCGAGCACGGATTCCACGGACTCACCGACACCCGGTTCACCCCCACCACGGCCGGCTTCCTCGCCCTCGTCCCGATCCTGCTGTTCGCCTACGTCGGCTTCGAGGCCCCCAACGCCGCCGGCGAGGAGATGCACGACCCGCGGCGCGACGTACCCACCGCCCTCGGCCGCTCCGCGGCCATCGCCGCCTGCTGCTACCTGCTGCCGGTCCTCGCGCTCCTGGCCGTGGTACCCGCGCACAAGGTCACCGGCATCGGCGGCTTCATGGAGGGCGCCCGCCTCGTCTTCGGCGTCTACGGCGGCGCCGCCGGCCCCCTGCTGACGCTCACCGCCGTCATGTTCGTCTTCGCCCTGCTCACCCAGGGCAGCGCATGGATGATCGTCAGCGACCGCATGCAGGCCATGGCCGCCGCCGACGGCGCCTTCTTCACCCGCTCCCTCGGCGCCTTCCACCCCGGGCTCGGCACACCCGTGCGGACCAACCTGCTCTCCGGGGCGGTGGCCACCGTGTTCATGCTGGCCGCCATGCGACTCGCCGACGGCGACGCGGGCGCCGTCTTCGCGGTCGTGCTCACCGTGGCGGTCACCACCCTGCTGCTGTCCTACCTGGTGGTCGTCCCCGCGCTGGTCGTCCTCCGGCTGCGCCGCCCCGACGTCGTACGGCCCTACCGCGTCCCCTTCGGCGACCCGGGGTTCCTGACCTGCGCGGTGCTGGTCTACGCCTGGATCCTGGTCGGCTCCTGGTCGGCGCTCTTCCCCGGCGTCCTGGAAGGGCTCTTCGGCATCGACTACGTCTTCCGCGACGTCTGGGGCGTCTCCCGCCTCTCCTTCGAGGCCTTCACCCTCGGCACCGTCGCCGTGCTGCTGCTCGTCGGGGCCGTCGGCATGACCGTCGCCCGCCGCGAGGCGGCCGCGCCGGTGGGCGCGGCGGCCGCACCGCACCGAAAGGCACTCTCATGACAACCGACAGGACCCCCGCGACCGCCCCGGCGCGGACAGGACCCCCAGTGGCTGCCGAGACCACCGGCATGCTGGAACAGCACACCATCGGCCCCATCCCCGCCTCCGAGCGCACCGGGACCGCCCGCGGCGTCTTCGGTATCTGGCTCGGCATCAACATGCTGCCCCTCACCGTCGTCACCGGCGCCCTCGCCACCACGGCCTTCGCGCTGCCCTTCGGCTGGGCCGTGCTCGCCGTCGTGATCGGCAACCTGGTCGGCGGCGTCTTCATGGCCCTGCACGCCTCGCAGGGGCCGCGGCTGGGCGTACCGCAGATGATCCAGGCCCGAGGCCAGTTCGGGACGAAGGGCGCCGCCCTCGTCGTCCTGGTCGCGACGGTGATGTTCCTGGGGTTCTACATCTCCAACCTCGTGGTCGGGGCGCAGTCCCTGCAGGGCGTCCTGCCCTCGGTCGACCCCACCGCCGCCGTCGCCGGAGCGGCCGTGCTCAGCATGGCCATCACCGTCGTCGGTCTGCGGCTGATCAAGCTGATCATCACGGTCAGTGCCGTCGCCATCGGACTGCTCGTGGTGGCCTCGTTCGCCTGGATCCTCGTCTCCGGCGTGCCCGACGGCGCGCTCGGCGCGGGCGCCTTCACGACCACCGGCTTCGTCTCCATGATCGCGGTGGGTGCCGTGTGGCAGATCGCCTACGCCCCCTACGTGTCCGACTACTCCCGCTACCTGCCGGCCGACTCCGGGGCGCGCGGCGCGTTCTGGGCCACGTACGGAGGCAGCGTGATCAGTGCCGTGCTCGTCATGGCCCTGGGGTGTCTCGTCGGCGCCGTCGCCGAGGGCGACGACGTGGTCGGCGGGCTCGCCTCCCTGACCGGCGGACTGTCCACCACGATCCTGCTGGCCTTCGCGGGGGCGTCGGCCCTCGGCAACGCCGGCAACGTCTACTGCGCCACGCTCAACACCCTGACCCTCGCCGAGACCTTCAAGCCCGGCTGGCTGCCCGGCCTGAAGGCACGCCTGGTGACCTCCGGCGTCCTGCACGTCCTCGGAGCGGCCGTCGCCCTGGCCGCCTCCAGCGGGTTCATCACCTCGTTCACCAACTTCATCACCGTGCTCCTCTACGTCCTGGTGCCGTGGTCGGCCGTCAACCTCGTCGACTACTTCCTGATCCGGGACGGGCACTACGACGTCGACGCCTTCTTCGCCCCAGACGGCGGCCCGTACGGCTCCTGGAACATCCCGGCCCTGGGCGTCTACCTGGTCGGTCTGCTGGTGCAGATCCCCTTCGTCGTCCTGCCGTCGTACGTCGGTCCGGTGGCCACCGCGATCGGCGGGATCGACCTCGCCTGGCTCGTCGGGCTCGCCGTCAGCGGATGCCTCTACCGGCTCGTCGCCCGACGCGCACAGGCGACGCGGCCCGATGTCCGCGTGGCAGCCGCACGATAGACCGCAGTACGGAGAAGAGGACCGCCATGAACACCGCCCACCCCGACCTCGTCGTCGTCAACGCCGACCTGCGCACCCCCCGGCCGGGCATGACGTCCCTGGCCGTCACCGCAGGACGGATCACCGCCCTCGACCAGGGCTCACTGGCCGAGCTGGCCGGTCCGGGCACCCGGATCGTCGACGCGGGCGGAGCCGCGGTGCTGCCCGGCTTCACCGACGCCCACGTCCACCCGATGGCCGCCGGAGTGCAACTGCTGACCTGCGACCTGTCCCGGCTGCCCCACGATCTCGACCGGTACCGCGCCACCATCCGGGCCTACGCCGACGACCATCCCGAACTGGAGTGGATCAACGGCACCGGTTGGTACGGCGACACCTTCCCGGGCGGGCTCCCGTCCAGGACGATCCTGGACGAACTGGTCCCCGACCGGCCCGCGGTGTTCGTCAGCCACGACTGTCACGGTGTCTGGGCCAACAGCCGGGCCCTGGAGCTGGCCAAGATCGACCAGCACACTCCGGACCCCGTCAACGGCCGCATCAACCGCGATGCCGACGGTGTGCCCACGGGCGTGCTGGTGGAGCGGGCCGGCGATCTCGTCACCGACCTGCTGCCCCCGATCAGCGAGGAGTTCGCCGAGCAGGCGCTCCTGGCGGCCCAGAGCCACCTGCACGCGATGGGCGTCACCGGATGGCAGGACGCCTGCGTCGGCAGTCTGTGGGGCATGCCCGACCCGCTGCCCGTCTACCGGCGGCTCGCCGCCGACGGCAGACTCACCGCGCGGGTGGTCGGCGCGCTGTGGTGGGCCGCCGAGAAGGGCCTCGGCCAGCTCGACTCCCTGGAGGAACGCCGCGCCACCACCACCGTCGGCCGCTTCCGGCCGGTCTCCGTGAAGGTCATGCAGGACGGAGTGTGCGAGAACTGTACGGGCGCCATGCTCCAGCCCTACTACGGCGACGTCCACCACGGCGCCGGCACCGGCGCGTCCTTCATCGACCCCGAGGAACTGCGGGAGATCTGCCGCGAGCTGGACAGCCGCGGCTTCCAGATCCACCTGCACGCCGTCGGCGACCGCGCCGTACGCGAGTGCCTCGACGCGCTCGAGGCGGCCCGGCGGGCCCACCCCGGACACGACAACCGGCACCAGATCGCGCACCTGGACGTGGTCGACCCCGCCGACGTCCCGCGCTTCGCCGAACTCGGCGTGATCGCCAACATCCAGGCACTGTGGGCCCGTCGTGACAAGGAGATCGTGGAACGCAAGCTGCCGCTCCTCGGGCCCGAACGGGAGGCCCGGCACTTCCCGTTCCAGGAGCTGAAGGCGGCCGGCGCCCGGCTGGCCATGGGCAGCGACTGGCCCGTGACCGACCCCAACCCCTTCTGGGCGATCTACACGGCCGTCACCCGCCTCGGCCCGCGCCAGGACCCGCACGCGGTCGGCGACACCGTGTTCACCGACCCCCTGGAGGCCCAGCACGCCCTCGACCTGGACGTCGCGCTGGACGCCTACACGGCGGGTTCGGCCTACGCCAACCACGCCGAGAACGAGGTCGGCACGCTCACCGTCGGCCGCCGTGCCGACCTGGTCGTCCTCGACCGCCCGCTGACCGACCTGGAAGCGGTCAGCTCCGCCCGGCCCGTCCTGACGCTCGTGGACGGCCAGGCGGTGCACGGCGACCTGTGACACCGGCCCGGTCCGGCGCACGCCGACGCCCGGGCCGGTCCCGGTCCCGGTGACCGTGCCGTCGACCTGTCTCGCCCCCTCGGTGGCCCGCCGTACGGCGTGCCGCCCGGGCGGCGTCGGCGGGGCACCCCGTCGAGGGCATGAGATCCTCCGACCGTGTCGGAAACGATGAGCGGGTTGCGGACGGCCCTGGCCGGGGCCGCGTCTCCTTCGTGGTCGCGACGTGTGCGTGCCGGACGCGCCCTGGCCTCCTCCGCCGATGTTCCCGAGGCGGCGAAAGCGCTGTCGAGGCTGCTGCTGGACGCCGAGGACACGGCGGTGACCCGGCACACGGCACACGCCCTGACCCGGGTGGGGACGGCGGACGCCATGAGGCTCATCGCCCTCGCGGTCGCCGCGGCCGACGACAGCCAGGCCGACTGGACGCAGACCGGCGTGCGGGACGCGCTCGCCGGACCGGTCGGCGTGCCGGACCTCGCGACGATCTGCGGGCGGCTCGCCCGGGAGCCGGCAGAAGCCGTCCGCCGGGGCGCTGCGGAGATCCTGGCGTGGACGGACGCCGCCGGACAGTGACATGAGCCGAACCGGCTCGCCGGCGGACGGCTGCCGTGGACCGGTCCGCGGGTCGGACCTCCTGCGGTGAGAGGAGCATCGCCTCTCGTGTCCTGTGATCGCTGACCGCAGGTGACGACGGAATCGATGGACCAAGTAGCCCGAACACCTGCCGAGGCGGCCCCGCCCCTCCTACGATGGCCTCATGATCCCCAGCCGACGCCGCCCCGCCCTTTCGCGGTACCGCGTGCCCGCGCCGCGCTGTTGTTGATCCTCCGCACCCTCCGCCTGCCCCGCCCCCGGACACGGGACCGTCTCCCGACGCCGTGAGGCCCTGACGCCTCGACGCCCTGACGCGGTGGCCCCGTCCGACGCAGGCGTCCCCCGGTACCCCCGCCTCCAGAAAGGCAGACTTATGCCCGCGTCCGTCTCCGAATCCGCCTACGACCGCCGCAGACTCCGCCAGTGGCTGGCCGGCGAGGCCCGCGCCGACGGCGTCTCCCGTCGCGACATGCTCCGCCTCCTCGCCGCCGCCGGACTCGCCACCGCCGCCGCCCCCGCATTCGCCGCCCCCGCGACGGCGGCCACGGCGCCCGGCATCGTCAAGCCCCTCCCCGACGACCGGTTCACCGTCCGCGGCACCAACGCCGAGACGAAGTTCGCCTCTCTCGCCGACACCGGCTACCACACCCCCAACGACCGCTTCTTCGTCCGCAACCACACCTCCACCCCGGTCCTCGACGCCGCCGAGTGGACCCTCACCGTCCACGGCGACGGCCTCACCGGCACCACCCCCGCCGTGTTCTCCCTCGACGACCTGAAGGGCCTGCCCGCCGTCACCCGCACCGCGTTCGTGGAGTGCGCGGGCAACGGCCGCAGCTTCTTCACCAGCCAGCAGGGCCAGAGCGTCAGCGGCACCGCCTGGACGCTGGGCGCGATCGGCACGGCCCGGTGGCGCGGCGTACGCCTGGCCGACGTCCTGCGGCACGCGGGCCTGGGCCCGCGTGCCGTCGACGTCCTCCCGCGCGGCCTCGACGCCGACTACGTCACCGCCGACGGCACCGACCTGGGCCGCGTCCGACGCCCGCTGCCGCTGTCCAAGGCCCTCGACGACGTCCTCCTCGCCTACGAGATGAACGGCGAGCCGCTGCCGTACGACCACGGGTACCCCGTCCGCGTCCTCGTGCCGAACTGGATCGGGATCGCGTCGATCAAGTGGGTCGGGGACATCGAGGTCGCGGCCCAGCCGCTCTACTCGCCCTGGAACACGGACTTCTACCGCTTGTTCGGCACCTCCTACCCCGAGGGCGGCAGCGCCCCGCTGACCCGGCAGACCCTCAAGAGCGCCTGGGAGCTGGCCTGGAACGCGCCCCTCGCCGCGGCCGCCGAACACCGGCTGACCGGCCGCTCCTGGTCCGGCGCGGGCGGCGTCGTCCGCGTCGACGTCAGCACCGACGGCGGCACCACCTGGAACCGGGCCCGTCTCCACGACGCCCCCCGCCGGGCGGGCTGGGTCCGCTGGTCCACCGACTGGACTCCGCCGACGCCCGGGGCGTACACCCTGCTGGCGCGGGCGACCGACAGCACGGGGCGCACCCAGCCCGACACCACCGTCCACAACACCCAGGGGTATCTGTTCGACGCCGTCGTGCGGCATCCGGTGCAGGCGGTGTGAGGCTTCGCCGGCCCCGTCGGAGCGCCGTGCGGGCGGCCGTGCCGTGCGGAGCTGCGGCTGTCTGACCGCGGTGACCAGGTCGGCGCGGGACGGGAAGTGCCGGTGGACCGTGGCGACGCCCGCGGCCGACGCGGCGGGCGATCTCCCGCCGAGGGCACGACACTGCTGATCGGCGGTGCGGCGGGCGGCGTCGGGAGCGCCGCCGTGCGGCCGGCGGTGGCACGCGGGGCCCGCGTGATCGGGACCGGCCGCCCCGGCAGCCACGACTCCCTCGCCGGTCTCGGCGCGATCCC
The DNA here is from genome assembly GCF_042731035.1 of Streptomyces sp. NPDC059895. Lineage (NCBI taxonomy): Bacteria > Bacillati > Actinomycetota > Actinomycetes > Kitasatosporales > Streptomycetaceae > Streptomyces > Streptomyces sp. NPDC059895. The sequence goes on along the minus strand of NZ_JBHWKO010000035.1, from coordinate 35,547 downwards.
GGTCGCCTACGCCCGGTCCGGCCGAACGGGTCCGCGCCCGCGGCATCCCCCGGATCGACCACGCGCTCGACGTCGCCGGCGCCGGCTCGCTCGACGAACTCGTCGCCCTCGCCGACGGCACGGAACCGGTCGTCACGCTCGCGGACTTCACGGTCCCCGGCGGCGGGGTGCGCCTCTCGACGGGCCGGTACGGCGGCCGGCCGGACGGGTGCCACGGGCTCGCGCTCGCCGCGGACCTCGCCGAGCGGGAGGAGGGGGCAGCGGGCCCGGCCGTCTCCCAGCGGGTGTACGACCTCGGCGGCTACTGCGCCCGCAGTACAAACGGCTCGCCGACCTGTCAACCTTGCTCGCAGCCCAGGCGCCGCCCACCTGGGTGCCGCCGGCCTCGGGGACCTGGCGGACCTCGGCTTCCGCGGCCTGGACAGCGACGTACGCGATCCCGTGGTCATCACCGGCTTCCACGCCAGCCGCACCCACAAGCTCACCCCCGGCCAGAAGGCCGGCTGGTGTGATGCGCGCACCGCCCGATGCTTCGGTGCGCCCTGCCTCCGACGGTCTGCCGGGCGGATGCTGGGGGACGATTCCCAGGGCTCCCTTCCTGTTCCGGCTCTGGGTGGCCGCCGTCAGTGTGGTCATGCCGCGGCTGCCCTCCCGGGATCTCCCCGGACGCGGGAACCGGCCCGGTCCCGGGTGATAGCGTCGGTGGAGGTATTGCTCGTCGGAGGGCGCGCCGGCGTCGGCAGGACGACGGTGGGGCAGCGCACCGCACCACAAGGCACAGGGACCTCATGAGCGAACAAGGGCTGGCGCGTGACGGAACGATCGCACGCGAAGGCGCCCTGGACCGGGTGCCGGAAGCGTTCGCCCCCGTTGTCGGCGCCGCCCGCACTCGGATCGCCGAGACGTTCGACGGCGCGCGGCTGCACAGCGCCTACATCTACGGCAGCATTCCTCGCGGCACGGCCGTCCCCGGAGTGTCCGACCTCGACCTCCAGCTCGCCCTCCACGACGAGCCCACCGAAGCCGACCGCGCCGACGCCGCGGCGATCGAGGTCGCACTCGACCACGCCTTCCCCCAGATCGATGGCGTCGGCATCCTGCTGACCAGCACGCGTGCTCTGCTCAGCGACCTCGAACGCCACGATGCCGGGTTCTTCGTCGCCTGCCTGTGCACCCCGCTGCTCGGCCCCGATCTCGCCGAACGGCTTCCTCGCTACCGCCCTACGAGCGAGCTCGCCCGCGAGACGAACGGCGACCTCGCCCTCGCGCTGAAGCGCTGGCGCACCCGAGCCGCCGAAGCCGTAACGGACGCCGACCGCCGGGCCCTCAGCCGCGTCGTCGCCCGTCGCGTCGTGCGCACGGGATTCACTTTGATCATGCCTCGCTGGGGCGGCTGGACCAGCGACCTCAACGAGTCCGCCGAACTCTTCGCCCGCTACTACCCCGAGCATGCGGACCAGATGCGTACCGCCGCGACCGTCGGCCGCGCACCTTCGGCCGATCCGGCAGTACTCAGCACCCTCATCGACGACCTGGGCCCCTGGCTCGCCGCCGAATACGCGGCCGTGCACGGCGAGAAGACACCCCGCCCGTAAGGCGTACGTCCGTGACCGGAGGAACCGGCGGTCCGGCCATCCGGCGGTCCGGCCATCCGGCCTTCCGGTGGTTCGTACCCGCGATCTGCGTAGCCGCGGCCCCCACCACGGCCAGGCCGGGCGCCGCCACACGCGCGTCATCGGTCTGCGTCCCGCATGGCGCTGCACGCCGCGGCGCCCGCGGCCGTTCTCCGATCCCGCCGTCCGCACCCGACCGAGCAGGGGCGGCCTCGGTGGACGGCGTCCTGGACCTGTGTCATGCGCGGCGGCCGCCGTTGCCGGGGACGGGTCAGGCGGCGGAGCGCTCGTCGGCCGGGCGGCGGCCAGCGGGGCCTGCGCGATGGTTGGCGGGTCGTAAGCCATGTCGAGCGTCCCGACGTCGGTGCCGGGCGGCACGATGGCGTCGATCTCGTCGAGGACGTCGTCGGACAGGGGGATCCCGGCGCCGGCGAGGAGGTCGTCGAGGTGGTCCATGGTTGAGGCGGGCAGCACCTCGCGCGGCGCGATATGCTCGCGCAAGCGGAACATCGTTCGACTTCAACGATACGGAACACTGTTCCGGTTAGCAAGGAGGGGTTACGTGAACGACGGCCCGACGGACGGAGGGCGGCCCCGCCCGCGCCTGCGCGCCGACGCGCAACGCAGCATCGACACCCTGCTCGCCGCGGCCGCCGAGGTGTTCACCGCCTCCGGTGTGGACGCCCCCGTGCGGCAGATCACCGCCAAGGCGGGCGTCGGCGCAGGCACCCTCTACCGCCACTTCCCGCAGCGCGCTGACCTCATCGCCGCCGTCTTCCGCCACGAAGTCGACGCCTGCGCCGAGGCGGCGCCCGCCTTCGCCGAGCAGTACGAGCCGGTCGAGGCCCTCACCCGGTGGCTGCGGCGCTTCGCGCAGTTCGTCGCAGCCAAACGCGGCCTCAAAGCCGCCCTGCACTCCGGCGACCCCGCCTACGAAAGCCTGCCCGCCTACTTCCAGCAGCGCTTCGTCCCCGTCGTGACGGAACTGCTGGACGCTGCCGCCGCATCCGGCGACATCCGCTCCGACGTCGCCCCGTACGACCTGCTGCGTGCGCTGAGCGACATCGTCGCACCGGACGACCACGGCTACACCCAGCGCATGATCGCCCTGCTCGTCGACGGACTCCGCTACGGCACCCACACCGCGGCTGCCGCATAGCCCCCTCCGTACCCCGAGCACGGGCCCGGGCGCCGGTGAGCCGCGGGGTCCGCCTGCCGCGCCCGGTCGACACGGCAACCCGTGCCGAAAGTGGATCTCGGCGCGCCGTGCCGTTATCCGGGAGGTAATGGCGCCGATCCGCCGGCGCTGGTGACAATGCTGATCTCGCCGCGTCAGTCGGACGCGGATGCCGGATCGGAGTGATGAGTCGTGTCCATAGCCGCACCCGCGATCACCCGCGCTGTCGTGGAGGAACTGCTGCGCCGGATCGGCGAGGGCGATCCAGAGCGCATCGCCGAGATGTATGCCGAGCGGGTCGACTGGAAGCTGGACTGGCCGGAGGCCGAGCACGGTCGGACCGCCACCCCGTGGATCCGTCACCGTTCCACCCGCGCCGATGCCGTCAGCCACTACCGCGAGCTCGTCGAGCACCATGTGCCAGGGCAGGCGGCGACCGAGATCGAGCGCATCCTCGTCGACGGCCGCGACGCGGTCGTGCTCGGCGAGATCCGTCAGAGCGCCCGCTCCACCCGACGTGCCTATCGGGCTCGCTTCGCTCTGCACCTCACCGTCGAAGACGGCCTCGTCACCCGGCACCATGTCTACGAGGACAGCCTTGCCGTCGCCCAGGCGTTCGACACGAGGGGGCCGGGGGAGGCCCGCTGAGGCATCCGCGAAGTCAGCGGTCGCAGCCACTCGCCGAGGACTGCGATCCGCGCGGTCGCCTCATAGCGGACAGCAGGTCCGTCGTACGACCGCTCAGCGCGCACGTACCCGCGCGAACTCCTTGCCGAAGCTGTCGCGCACCGATGTTACGGTGCGCCGGGCCTCCGTGACCTCGTCCCAGGCCAGGGCCACGGGCGTGCCGCCCTCCGACAGCCACGCCAACCCTTCCTCCCAGACGACCACCCAGGTCGCCGGATGCCGGATGCCGGGACGCTTGTCCAAGGCGACCCACAGCATCCCGAGGGTCATGAGGTAGCCGAGCGACAAGCCCATGACGGCCGGGAACGGGAGGTCGGGCCACAAGAACACCACTCCCCAGGTCGTCAGTCCGCCGATGAGGAGCGCGAAGAACAGGGCGGTGATCAGGGCGGGCCAGGAACCGCCGTGCATCCGCCCGCCGACTGTGTAACGCGCCTCGCCCCAGCCCGTGCCCTCGGTCGCTTCCCTGAACGCTTCGATCACGTGATCAGAGAATCCCACCCGTTCCACGTCGCCCCCTTCGAGCACCATGCCCAACTCGCTTGTCCGATGCGGGCTTTGACGTTTCCACGAGCCGTCAGTGGCGCGGGCGCGTTGTCGAACAGGGGACAGGTACGGTCATGGCGGGCAAAGGGCCAGTGACGCTCCAGGGGGACTGGTCATCGGCGACGCGCACCTGGACGGCGCCGTCCTCGACCTGCCCGCCCTGCGCACCACACCCTTCGTCCTCGTCAACCGCCGCACCGGCGCCGGGCACACCTCCGTGACCTGTGACGACCGGCTGGGCGGGCGGCTGGTCGCCGAGCATCTGCTGGAGCTGGGACACACGTCGGTCGGCGTCATCGCCGGAGAACCCTTCGCCAGCACGGGAGCGGACCGGACCGAGGGGTTCGTCGAGCGCTACCGGGAGGCGGGACTGCCGGTGCCCGCACGGCGTGTCGTGCACTCGGCCTTCGACACGGCAGGCGGTCGCCGCGCCGCGTTCGACCTGCTCGCCATGCCGGAGGACCGGCCGACCGCTCTCTTCGCCGTGAACGACTTCGCGGCCATCGGAGCCGCGGGCGCGGCCCGTGACCTCGGGCTGCGACTCGGGCGGGAGCTCGCGCCGGCGGGCTTCAACGACACGCCGCTGGCCGCGGAACTTCCCGTGCCGCTGACCAGTGTCCGCTCTCCCGCGGCCGAGCAGGGACGCCGAGCGGTGGACCTGCTGGTACGCCGCATGGCCGGCGAGGACATCGAGTCCGAGATCCTGGCGCCGCGTCTCACGGTGCGGGAGTCCACGGGCGCGCCGCTCTCGTGACCACCGCGTTCGTGATCATGATCGTTGTCCGGAGTGCGTTCTCACCCATGGTTCGTGGTCCCTTGCCCCTGTCGTGCTCGGTAGGGTCGGGATCATGAGCGTGGAGATCGAGGCGGTTCGCGAGGCGAGTGACGAGATGGTGGCGGCGTTCGCCCGGCTGCTGCCGCAACTGTCGAGCACGGCAGTGCCGCTGGACCGGGATGCGGTGACGCGGATGGTGGCCAGCGACGCGAACACGGTGCTGGTGGCCCGGGTCCAGGGTGAGATCGTCGGGACGCTGACGCTGGTGATGTTCCCCGTGCCGTCCGGCCTGCGCGCTCGCATCGAAGACGTGGTGGTCGACGAGGCCGCGCGAGGTCATGGGGTCGGGGCGGTGCTGACCGAGGAGGCACTGCGTCTCGCGGGGAAGGCGGGTGCCCGCACCGTGGATCTCACGTCACGTCCTTCGCGGCAGACGGCGAACCGGCTGTACGAGCGGCTTGGGTTCCAGTCTCGCGAGTCACGCGTCTACCGGTTCGTCGTCGACGGTCGTGAGAAGTCACCTCCTGCGGCGGGTCTGCGGTAGCGGATCAGGGTGCAGACGACGCCGTGAAGGCGAGGCCTGGAGCCGTGCACGGCATCGTCCCCCACGCCTCCGGTTGACGGGTCAACCGGAGGATGACCCTGTCCGTCGGCACAGGGTTTACGGCGAGGAGCCGCTCGACGCCCGAAGTTGACGGAGCCGCCGGCCCTCTGCTGGATGCCGTCGACACCCTCGCTCTCCTAACCTCGGCGTCGCCGGGACGACGTGTCGGCGCACCAGCCCGGTGAGGAGAGTCACGAGGTGATGTCGGGACTCGCCTTGTCGTGGAGAACCGAGAGTCGAGAGCGGCCGGGCACGGCCGATCACGGGGGAGCACCATGAGTACTGCTGTCCGCGAGAACCGCGAGAACCGCGAGAACCGCAAGAACCGCGAGAACCGCAAGACGTTCAAAAGCCTCCAGGGCACCAGGAGTTGGAGGTTCACGGTCGTCTGGGCCGCTGCGGTCGCCGCGATGCTCGTGTCCACGGCGTGTGAGCCGAGTGCGGCCGACGGCGCGGACTCCACTCCGTCGGGCCGACCGAGCGCGACGAGCCCGGCGAAGCCGGGGGAGACGGGCGAGACGGGTGCGGCCACGCCGAACGGCGGTTCGGGCGGCACCGGCGACGGCAACACGGGGGGCGGCACCGGTGGCGGCAGCACAGGGGGTGGCACCGGTGGCGGCAGCACAGGGGGCGGGGACGGTGGCGGCAGCGGTACCGCCGTCCCCGCCTGCGCCGCCGAGGACCTCTCGTTCGGCACCACGCTGGAGAACGCGGAGGGCGAGGACCCCAAGCACCTCCTCATCACCGTCACCAACGCCGGCGACAAGAAGTGCGGCGTCTACCACTACCCGCACCTCTTCCTCGGTGACTACGCCGAGGCCCGGTATCCGATCGACGTGTACGAGGACAGCGACCCGAAGGCGGGGCCCCTCACTCTCGCGCCGGGTGACGAGGCGTATGCCGCTCTGCTCGCCTCCGGTGTCCCCATGGACCAGTACGAGACGGACAGCATCACCCTCCTCCTCCACGGCAGCGAACTCGGCAGCGACGGGAGCGAGCCGATCGGCGTCGACCTGCCCCGCGTGGTGGCGTTCGACGACGGTGCCCGCGTCACCTACTGGACGACCGCCTCCGGCTCTGCCCTGGACTTCATCATGTCCTCCTGACGGACCTCGACCGGGACCACTTCCACTTCCCGGTCACCGACCTCCGCCTGCCCCGTCGGGACGTCACCGGCGGGGCAGGCGATCATCTGCAACCCTCCGTAGGGGCGGATCAGTTGGGAACCGTCGTCTACCATGGCCGGATGCCCGCGATGCTGGCCTTCCGCCCGCGCCCGGCCAACGTCGCCCTCGCCGTCGGTTTCGCCGTCGCCGGCTGTCTGGCCGGCGCCTTCTACCATCCGGCGCCCTGGCGGCCGTTCGACCTGTGGGCTCATCTGCTCACCGCGGTGATCGCCCTGTCACTCGCCCTGCGGGAGAACCGGCCGTTCGCCGTGCTCGTGACCACGGCGGCCGGTTTCGCCGGATATCTGCTGCTCGGGTACCAGCCCTCTCTCAACCGTCGCGAGCCCTTGGCCGGGCGGGCCGGCCACGGTCACCTGATCAGTCCCGGCACGCTGTACGGGCGCCGCCCCGCGGATCAGCTTTATCCGCGGAAGCCCGTCAGGCGCGGGTGGCGGCCTTGCGCAGGCCGTAGGCGGCGGCGCCGGCCGCGATCACCGCGGCTCCCCACAGCACCGAGGCCGGTGGCAGTGCGAAGGCCAGGACCAGGCAGCCCGCCGTGCCGACGAGCGGCACGATCCGCGCGGGGCGGCCCTCGGCGGGAGTGAGGGTCCAGGCGGAGGCGTTGGCGACGGCGTAGTAGGCCAGCACGCCGAAGGAGGAGAAGCCGATCGCGCCGCGCAGGTCCGCGGTGGCGGCCAGAACGGCGACCACCGCGCCGACCGCCGACTCGGCGCGGTGCGGCACCTGGAACCGCGGGTGGACCGCGGCCAGCGCGTACGGCAGATGCCGGTCGCGGGCCATGGCCAGGGTGGTGCGCGACACCCCGAGGATCAGCGCCAGCAGCGACCCGATCGCCGCGACGGCCGCCCCGGCGCGCACCACCGGCGCCAGTCCCGGGACACCAGCGGCGCGCACGGCCTCGGCGAGCGGGTCCGCGGTGCGGGCGAGTTCGTCCGCGCCGAGCACCGCGAGCACGGCGACGGCGACGGCCGCGTAGACGGCCAGCGTGATGCCGAGCGCGAGAGGGACGGCCCGGGGGATGGTCCGCTTCGGGTCACGGACTTCCTCGCCCAGGGTGGCGATGCGCGCGTACCCGGCGAACGCGAAGAACAGCAGCCCGGCCGCCTGGAGCACACCGCCGAAGGTGGTGTGCTCCCCGACCTCCAGCCGCAGGGCCCGCGCCTGACCGCCGGCCAGGCAGGCGGTGACCACGGCGGCGAGCACCGCCAGCACGACCGCGACGATCCCGCGCGTCAACCACGCCGACTTCCGCACGCCGACGTAGTTCACCCCGGTCAGCGCCACCACTGCGGCCACCGCCACGGCGTGGGCCTGGTCCGGCCACACGTACGTGCCCACGGTCAGGGCCATCGCCGCACAGGAGGCGGTCTTGCCGACCACGAAGCACCAGCCGGCCAGGTAGCCCCAGAAGTCGCCCAGTCGCTCGCGGCCGTAGACGTAGGTGCCTCCCGACTGCGGGTAGCGCGCGGCCAGGCGGGCGGAGGAGGTGGCGTTGCAGTACGCCACCACGGCGGCCAGCGCCAGGCCGACCAGGAGCCCCGGGCCGGCCGCGCGGGCCGCCGGGGCGAACGCGGCGAAGACACCCGCGCCGATCATCGAACCGAGCCCGATCACCACGGCGTCGCACACGCCCAGGTGCCGCTTCAGCTCTCCCGACGCGGCTGACGCCGACCTGCCCATCGCTCGCTCCTCGCACCCAGCCCACCGACATCACGGACTCCGACATCGGCGCACGATAGAGGACCGGGGTGTCGACCAGTCGACGCGCCCGCTCTCCCCGCGGGCAGCTCACCCCCAGGTGATGACCTCAACGCCCGCCGGCCGGGGAAACGGTGTCGTCTCCCAGCCCAGAGGCCAGTCTCCTCCGCGGTGCTCCGAGGCCTCGACCTCCAGGCGACGGGGAACCCGCCGGTCCCACCACCCGGCCCCGTCCTCGGGCCGGCCGGGCCAGGGCACCGTGGCCCGGCGATACCGCTCGTCGACGCGGTCGAGCTCGGGCTGTCTGATCGACCGGACCCGCAGGGGCAGCAGCGGCCAGACCCTCGCGAGGGCGCTTCGGCACCAGAGGCTGTCGCGGAACGCGGGAGCACAGTCCGAGCAGCCTTCCTGTTCCAGCTCCGCGGCGATGTCGCTCCACTGCTCCAGCAGAGAGTTGAGCGTGGGCGGTTGTCCGCCGGCCCGGGGGCCGGCGACGGCGGCGAGGGCTGCGCATACCGCCTCGTATTCCTCAGCGCTCAGCACGATTCCGTCCGCGTGATCGTCTGCTGTCTCCATACGTCGACATTCTCTGATGATCGTCGACCTCGGGGTAGAGGCTGCCGTCCGGAATCCGTGCATCGCGCCGCTGGGACAGGTGCCGATGGGCGGCTCCGCCGGGTGGGCGCGGCGGCCACGGACCGCCCATGGCCGCCGCGCGACCGCACCGCGCCCCTCAGCCCGCGAACGGCACCTGCACCGACGACGCCCTCTCCCCGGCCGGGTGCGTCCACAGCCCTTGCCCGGCGAGCCGCGGCAGCACACCCTCCCCGAACCAGTACGCCTCCTCCAGATGCGGGTACCCGGACAGCACGAACTCCTCGATGCCCAGCGCCGCGTACTCCTTGATCCGCTCGGCGACCTCCTCGTGGCTGCCCACCAGGGCGGTGCCCGCGCCTCCGCGCACCAGGCCGATCCCGGCCCACAGGTTGGGATGGATCTCCAGCCCGTCCCGGCTCCCGCCGTGCAGCGTGAGCATCCGCCGCTGCCCCTCGGACTCGCTGCGCGCCAGCCCGGCCTGCACGGTCCGCACGGTCTCCGGGTCGAACCCGTCGAGCAGCCGGTGCGCCTCCGCCCACGCCTGTTCGGAGGTGTCCCGGGTGATGACGTGCAGCCGGATGCCGAACCGCAGGGTGCGTCCCTCCCGCGCGGCGAGCCCCCGGACCCAGGCGATCTTCTCGGCGACCTGGTCCGGCGGCTCCCCCCACGTGAGGTAGACGTCGGTGTGGCGGGCGGCGATCTCGCCGGCGATCGGTGAGGAGCCCCCGAAGTACACCTCGGGGACGGGATCCGGAACCCGGACGAGCTGCGCGTCCTCGACCCGCAGGTGCTCGCCCTTCAGATCGACGGTCCCGCCCTCCCACAGCTCGCGGACGATCCGCAGGAACTCGCCGGTACGGCGGTAGCGGTCGTCCTTGTCGAGGAAGTCGCCGTAGGCCCGCTGCTCGTGGCTCTCACCGCCGGTGACGACGTTCAGCAGCAGGCGCCCGCCGGAGTGCCGCTGGAAGGTGGCGGCCATCTGCGCGGCGAGCGTCGGGGAGACGAAGCCGGGCCGGAAGGCCACCAGGAACTTCAGCCGCTCGGTGTGCCGGCTGACCATCGCCGTGGTCAGCCACGCGTCCTCGCACCAGGCGCCGGTGGGGGTGAGCGCCCCCACGAAGCCCAAATCCTCCGCGGCGCGGGCGATCTGGCTCAGGTAGCCGACCGTCGGCGGCCGGTCGCGTCCCGAGGCGGTGGCGGGGGTGCCGTGGCCGCCGCCGACGACATGGCGGCTGTCTCCGTTCGTGGGCAGGAACCAGTGGAAGGTCAGGGACACGAGGGGTCTCCGTTCGGGGGTGTCGCTAGAGGAGGCCGTGGCGGGGCGGTCTGGTCCCGTCGAGGGCGTACCGGCCGATGTGCTGGATCTTCCAGCGGGCCGGGTCGTGCAGCGTGTGCGTGCGGGCGTCGCGCCAGTGGCGGTGCAGGTTCAGGGAGTCGAGCGCGGACCGGGTGCCGCCGACCTCGAACAGCGCGCCGGCCACCTCCACCGCCGCGCGGGCGGCCTGCACCTTGGCCGCGGCGACCGCGACGGACGCCGCGGCGGCCGAGTCGTCGGTGAGGTCGGCCCGCGCCGCGTCCACCGCCCGCGCCGCCTCCCGCAGGAGTGCCTCGGACGCCCGCACCCGCAGGGCGAGTTCACCGAACTGCTGGATCAGCAGCGGATCCTCGGCGGCCGTCTCGACCCCGCTCTCGAACCAGGGGCGGCTCTTGGTACGGACGAACTCCGCGGCCTCGGCCAGCGCTCCCGCGGCGATGCCGGCGTCGATGGCCGCGTGCAGCAGCTGGGCGACCGCGCCGTGGAGCTGGGGGCCCCGGAAGGTGAGGTGGTGGGGCAGGACCCGGTCGGCGGGCACGGACACGCCGTCCAGGCGGACGGTGCCGCTGGCGGTCGTCCGCTGACCGAGGCCGTCCCAGTCGTCGATCACCGTCAGGCCGGGGGCGTCCCGCGGCACGTACGCCACGTGCAGTTCGTCGTCCTCGGCGCGGGCCAGCACCGGGATCCAGTCGGCGAACAGGGCGCCGGTGGAGTAGTGCTTGACGCCGGTGAGGAGGTACGAGCCGTCCGGCGCCGGCTCCAGGCGGGTGCGGATGTCCTGGACGTGCCGGGTGCCGGCCTCCGACTGGGCGTTGCCGAAGCGGCGGCCGGCCAGCAGCTCGGCGAAGAAGAACTTCTGCTGCTCCGGCGTGCCCTGGCGGCGGATCACGTTGACGTAGGCGAAGTGGCTCTGCGGGATCTGGGCGAGACTGCCGTCGGCGGAACCCAGCAGCCGGAAGATCTCCGCGAGGGTCTCGGCGCGGACGTCCGCGCCGCCGTGTCCGGCGGGCACGGTGACGGCGAGCAGCCCGGAGGCGGAGAGCCGGTCGAGCTCCTCGCGGGGCAGCCTGCGCTCGCGGTCGCGGGCCGAGGCACCCCCGCGGAACGCGTCGGCCAGGGCCGCCGCGACGGCGACGGCCTCGGCGTCGTCGGTGATGACGTGCGCGGTCATGGCCGTCAGCTCGCCGCGGCCAGGATCGGGGCACGGCCCAGCACGGTCGAGAACCGGTCGACGACCTGGATGAGCGCCTCGGTGGCGGCCGGGGCGACCGTGATCGAGCCGTCCTCGTGGGCGGTGATGTCCTTGTCGAGGGTGAACCAGCCCTGCACGATGTGGGCCGCGCCCATGGAGTTCAGGACGGGCCGCAGCGCGTAGTCGATGGCCAGGACGTGGGCGACGGAACCGCCGGTGGCGAGCGGCAGCACGGTCTTCCCGGTGAGCGCGTACTGCGGGAGCAGGTCGAGGAGCGCCTTGAGGACACCGGAGTACGACGCCTTGTAGACGGGGGTGCCGACGACGACACCGTCGGCGCGGGCGAACAGGTCGGCGGCCTCGACGATCGCGGGGTGGCGGAAGTCCGCGCCGAGCAGGGCCTCGGCCGGGATGGTGCGCACGTCCAGAGGGATCACCTGGTGGCCGTGGGCGATGAGCCGCTGGTCGAGGTGGCGCAGCAGGCGGCCGGTGCGGGAGGAGACGGAGGGGCTGCCGGAGACGGACAGGACGGTGGCCATGGGTCCTCTTTCGGGGGAGTGGGGCGCCCGCGCGAAACGGGCGCCCCGGGGGAGCGGTCAGGAGTACCAGGTGGGTTCGGGCAGTTCGCCCTCGAGGACCCAGCGGCCGACCTCGCGGCGCTTGTAGGCGACGGGGTCGTGCAGGGTGTGCGTGCGCACGTTGCGCCAGAAGCGGTCCAGGCCTTCGCCGGTGGCGGTGGAGCGGGCGCCGGTGACCTCGAAGATACGGCTCGAGACCTCCAGGGCGACATCGGTGGCGCGGGCCTTCACCGCGGCCACCCGCACCTCGAAGTCGCCCCGGGTCTGTGCGGTCACCGCGTCGGGGTCGTCGTGCAGCTTCTGCCCCTCGGCGGCGACCGCGTCGGCGAGGGCCTCCACGGCCCAGAGCTTGGCGGTGAGGTCGCCGTAGACGTCGATGACGTACGGCTCGTCGACCGCCCGCTCGTGGCCGCCGTGCAGCCAGGAACGGGACTTGGTGCGGGTGTAGGCGGCCGCCGTCTCCAGCGCTCCGGCCGCGATGCCCAGATAGAAGTTGACGAAGACCAGCTGGATGGTCGGGACGTTGAGGGTGTTGTAGGTGCGGGGCTGGAACACCTTGTCGACGTAGCCGGCCGCGGAGGACCACGAGGTGCGCACGCCGTCGAGGGTGACGCCGCCGCTCTCGGTCAGCCGCTGGCCGATGTTGTCCCAGTCGTCGTGGAAGGTCAGGCCCTCGCTGTCGGAGGGGACGATCGCGAACACGTGCTGGTCGGTGCCCTCCAGCACGCCTTCGAGGACGGTGACGTCGGAGACCTTGCTGCCGGTGGAGAAGGACTTGCGTCCGGTGAAGACGAGGTCGTCGCCGTCCTCGGTGACCACGACGTCCTTGTCCCGCGGGTTGACGGCGCCGCCGAAGAACCAGCGGCCCCGCGCGGCCTCGGCCTCGACGTGCTCCCACTGCTCACGGGTGCCGACGAGCCGGGCGGCCCAGTTCCACAGGTAGTGGTAGCCGAGGAGCTGGCCGATGGAGCCGTCGGCCTTGGCGATCTCGCGGACGACGCGGTAGGCGGTGGGCCACGACTGGCCCCCGCCGCCGTGCTCGACCGGGCCGAGCAGGGTGACCAGGCCGGCGTCCTTCAGCAGTTGGACCTCGGCGTACGGGGTGGCACCGGCGCGGTCGCGCTCGGCGGCGTCGGTGGCGAGGACGGCGGCGGCCTCGGCGGCGCGGGCGATCCATTCCTCGGGGGTCTGCGGGGCGGGGTGGGTCTGCCAGTCGGGGTGCGTGGCGGTGCTCATGCTCGTCGACCTCTTTCGCGGTGCGGTGCGGTGCGGAAGGTGGGGGCGGTCAGGCGCGGACCGGGACGGCGTCGGTCTCGGGGCTGTCGGTGTCGGTGTCGGTGTCGGTGTCGGTTTCGGATTCGGTGTCGGGAAGTCGTGCTTCCAGCTCGCGGACGAGGGGCAGCACGCGCCGGCCGAAGTACTCGACCTCCTCGTGGTAGTGGAGGAAGCCGAGGAGGAAGAGGTCGACGCCGAGCCTCTTGTAGGCGACGATCCGCTCGGCGATCTGCTCCGGCGTGCCGATGAGGCCGGTGCGGAAGCCGTCGTTGTACTGGACGAGGTCCTCGAAGGTGGAGTCCTGCCACATGCCCTTGCCGTCGGCGGTGGACTGTCCCGCCTGCTTCACGGCGGCGCCGAAGCCCTCGACGGCCTCGCTGTCCGCCTTCGCGACGATCTCCCGGAGAGTCTCGCGCGCCTCGCCCTCGGTGTCCCGGGCGATGAGGAACCCGTTGAGGCCGAACTTCGGCGCCGTACGGCCGGCTTCGGCCGCGGACCGGCGTACGTCGGCGATCTGCTCGGTCACGCCGTCGAAGTCCTTGCCGTTGGAGAAGTACCAGTCGGAGACCCGGCCGGCCATCTGCCGCGCGGCGGTGGAGTTGCCGCCCTGGAAGATCTCCGGGTGCGGGCGCTCGGGGGTGTTGAGGGGCTTGGGCTTGAGGGAGAAGTCGCGCAGCCGGTAGAAGTCGCCGGCGAGTTCGGCGTGGTCCTCGGTCCAGATCGTGCGCAGCGCGCGGATGAACTCCTCGGAGCGGCGGTAGCGCTCGTCGTGCTCCAGCCAGGGCTCGCCGAGGGCGGTGAACTCGCCCTTGAACCAGCCGGAGACCACGTTGACGGCGAAGCGGCCGCCCGAGAGGTGGTCCGCGGTGGCGCCGAGCTTGGCGAGGACACCGGGGTGCCACAGTCCCGGATGGACGGCGGCGATGACCTTCAGCCGCTGGGTGGCGAGGAGCAGGGCGAGGCTGAAGCTGGTCGACTCGTGCTGGTACTCGGCGCCGTAGCTGGCCATGTAGCGCACCTGGCTGAGCGCGTAGTCGAAGCCGTTGTTCTCGGCGAGGACGGCGAGTTCCCGGTTGTAGTCGTATCCCCAGTCGGTGCGCTGCTCGATCGTGCTGGTGACGAGTCCCCCGCTGACGTTGGGGACCCAGTAGGCGAATTTCACGGGCGCTGCGGGCATGCGGAACTCCTGGCGCGAAACGGTGTCGGGCACGCCGAATTCAGGGTGCGGAAACACGCGGCGAAGACGTGCGGCGGATCCGTGCGGCGAATCCGTGCGGCGGATCCGTGCGGCGGATCCGTGCCGCGGTGCACCGGGTGGTGAATTCGGGCGGTGAGGGGGAGGCACGGCACCCGACCGCACGGACGCCGGCGCGCCTGCGCGTGCGGGTACGGGGGGCGAGTACGGGTGCGGTGCGGGAGAGGGGCGGCGGATCGGGAAGGCGATCAGGCCGCGGCGCAACAGGAGGCGCTGGAGACGCGCGCGAGGTCGACATGGCGTCGCCGCGTGAGGTCCAGTCGCATCTTCATGCCGTCGATCGTGGCAGCCGCCGGCCGCAGTGGTCAAGGAAAACCCGACCGGTCTCGTATCGCGGACCATTGAATTTCACGAAGGCGTGACAGGGAAACCCTTGAACAGGTGGTGAATGTGCCCGCATTCTTCGGGCGTGCGGACAGAACAGCTGGAATACATAGCGGCGGTCACCCGGCTCGGTTCGCTGCGCCGGGCCGCCGAGGAACTGCGCCTGTCGCAGCCCGCGTTGAGCGAGACCGTGCGGAACCTGGAGCGCGAGCTGGGCGTGGACCTGCTGGAGCGCAAGCGCTCCGGCGCCACGATGAGCGCGTCGGGGCGTGAGCTGCTGCCCCACATCATCGGGGTGCTGGACGCGGTGGACCGGCTGCGCGCGGCGGCGGGCGAGCAGCACCGCATCAGCCGGATGGTGCGCGTCGGCACCGTGAACGCGGCGACCGTGCCGCTGCTCATCCCGGCGGTGCGGACGTTCCGCGCCTCGCATCCCGTCACCCAGGTCGAGGTGGTGGCGGCCCAGCAGACCGACATCCACCGGACGCTGCTGGAGGGGGGCTTCGACCTGGGGCTGGTGAACCACCTGGCGGGTGACGACATGCCCGCGGAGTTCGAGTCGACCGAACTGCTGCGGGGGCGGCCGGTGGTGTGCGTACGGCCCGACAGCCCGCTGGCGGCCGGGCCGTCGGTGTCGGTGGACGACCTGCTCGGCGTACCCCTGATCGGGATGCGCTCGGGGTATGTGATGCATCGTTACGTGCACCGGCTCCTCGACGGACGCGCGCCCTCGTTCGCGTACTCCACCGACGGGGCGGAGATGGGCAAACTCATGGTGGCCGAGGGGCTGGGGGCGACGGTCCTGCCCGACTTCAGCGTGGCCGGTGACCCGCTGGAGCGGCGCGGCGCCCTCACCTACCGGCCGATCAGCGGGGAGACGACCCGGGTGCTGCTGATGCTGCGCCGACGCCGGGCGGACTCCGTGCCCCAGGCCGCGCAGGACCTGCACGAGGTGTTCGTGCGGACGGCACGGGCGCTGGGCGCGGGCGGCCGCTGAGGGCACGGCGCCACCGAGGCCGCCGGAGGGCGGGGGCCTCGGCGCCCGGCGGGTCGCTCCTCGTCGCCCGTCGGCGCGACCCGACGAGGACGGCGTCCGACTTCACGTCCATGGCGAGGGCCGCGGGCTCGCCCTCCGCCCGCCGCACACTCCTCCGCCGGCCCCGATCAGTGCGGAGCGCCCGCGGGAGAACGCTCCAGCACCTTGCCGCCCTGGAGTCCGTCTTCGCCTCCCGCGCAGTCCGCGCCCCAGGAGCCCAGGACCTTCGAGCCACGTGTGATTGACTGACCCGCATGGTCCCGTCTCCGCATCCGCCCGTTCGGCCGTGACCGCCGGTCCGACCGCCGCCACTCGGCCCCGCAACCGCAGGCAGCTCATCGTCGAGGCGGCCGGCCGGGTCTTCAGCGAGCGCGGCTACCACGCGGCGTCCATGGAGAAGATCGCCGCCGACGTGGGTATCACCGCGGCGGCCCTGTACCGGCACTTCCCGAACAAGTACGCGCTGTTCGCCGAGTGCGCCGACGTCATGGCGGACGGACTCGTCGCCGCGCTCGACGAGGTGCCGCCCGGGGCACCCCTGACGGACGTGCTCACCGCCGTCACCCGGGTCACCGTCGCGCACCGCGCATCGGGCGGCGTGTACCGATGGGAGGCCCGGTACCTCAACGGCGAGGACCGCCGACGTCTCAGGGCGAAGTTCGGTCACGTCGTCGGGCGGGTCGACGAGGCGGTGCAGCGCGAGTACGCACTGCCCGACGAGCGCCTGCGGGCCGTGGCAGCCCTCGGTGTGATCGGGTCCATCACGATGCACCACACCTCGATCGCTCAACGCCGGGCCGAGGACCTGCTGTCGGCATCAGCGCTGCGCGTGGCCGCGACCGATCCCGCGGCAGCCCGGAGGGACGCACGCCCCGTCGAACTGCCCGCCCAGCCGGTGCCGCGCACGCGACGCGCGGAGATCCTCGCGGCCGCCATCCCGCTGTTCGCACGGGACGGGTTCGCCAGCGTCACCAACGGACAGATCGCGGAGGCGGTGGGACTGGCCCCGTCCGCGCTCTACCGTCACTACCCGGGCAAGGTCGACATCCTGGCGGCGGCCTGCCTTCAGGCGGCGGCACTGCTGGCCCAGGGGGTGGACCAGAGTCTTCACGAGGTGGCCGGCCCGCACGACGCCGTCGTCGCGCTGGCGGCGACGTACGTGGCCTACAGCTTCGAGCACACCGCGCTCAACAGCGTCGCCGAAGCCGAGCTCGCCGGCTTGCCGGCCGACCTGCGGCGGTCCTTGGTCGTCGCACAGCGTGAACACATCGCCGTCTGGGAGCAGCAGCTGCGGCTGGCCCGCCCGGAGCTGGACCCGCGCCAGGCCCGGGTACTGGTGCACGCGGGGTTCGGCGTGGTGGTCGAGGCCGGACGCGGACTGCGGTGGCGGGACAGCCATGGCAACCGTGACGCCGTGACCGCTCTGGTCCTGGGCGCTCTGGGGCTCTGAACGGCCGTCGCGACCCGGCGGCGACGAGGCGCCGCACCGTGAAGCGGCGGGCGCCGCACCGTGAAGCGGCTGGTGCGGGAGTCACCCTGATGCCCGCCCCTCGGCCCGATCTGCCGCGGGGCGGGCAGGTGAGAACGGGATCGACGGCTCAGCCCGCCCTGTTCCCGGTGGGGATCGTGATGGGGGTGGTGGTCCCGGAGGAGCCCTTGTTGAGGAACAGCATGGCCAGGGCGCGCACGAACTGGTCGAACATGTAGAAGGTGCCGGGCATGACGGGCGACAGCCCCTCACGGAACAGGATGAACGCCGGCCATGCGGTGCGGACCAGGGCCGCCGACGCGTAGTCGCGCTCCAGTCCCAGCCAGTCGCCGACCTCGTCACTGAGGACGTAGCGCACGAACTCGTTCAGGAACCCGCGCGTGACGCCGAGGTCGATCTGTGCGGTCAGGCCGAGCAGTTCCTCGGCCAGTGCGATGCCCTCGGTCGACGGCGTGAGGATCGGGGTGAGCACCTGTGCCGACTGCTTCTCGGCGGCCGCCCACGTCTTGGGGATGTGCTCGTACGGCACACCGAGCAGGTGGATGGCGACCTGCCACGAGTGCAGGAACGCCTCCTGGTCCGCGGCCGGGAACGGGATCTTCCAGTCGAGCAGCTTCCGGTATACGTAGGTGCCCAGGCTGTGGAAGGTGACCAGGATGTCGGCGGCGCTGATCGGGATGGTCTCGTCGGCGACCGCCCGCCAGTGCGGCGACTGCGGCAGCAGGTGACGCACCGCGGCGTGCACCACGCGCGTCTTGTTGGCGGTGACGACGAACTGTCCCGTCGGCTCGAAGGCTTTCAGCTGGGACAGGTCGTAGCCGAACGTGAACGTCTTGGCCGCGCGGTCCTGCATGTCGGCGCCACCCGCGGACCAGTAGACGCTCTTGGCCTCGCGCGGGATCACGGTGCTCATGATCCCGCTGCCGAGGCCGTACAGCATGAAGAGGTACGTGTCCCTGCGCCGGTTGAAGTCGGCCGCGCGGGCCAGCTTGGCGGGGTCGGCCCAGGAGGGCAGCCGGTTGACCTGCCCCAGGTACGTGGCGAACGCGGCCGGCACGCCGCTGGGCAGCGGATCGTTGTTGTTCACCCACGACGCCCATGCGGTGTTGATCGCCGGCACGTGTCCGTTCTCGAGCATCGAAACCATCAGAGGGTCCGCCGCGTCGTCCCAGATCCACTCCGGACCGGTCCCCGCGGCGGCTCCCGTCACGGAGTCCGTCGACGCCCACGCCTGGGCGGGGTTCGCCAGGCCTGCGAGGCCGAGTGCGACACCGAGCGACAGAGCCCTTCTCCTGCTGAGGTTCTCCATTGACTTACCTGCTTCCCTGATGAGGCAGACAGCGCTATGTGGCGCTCCTGGCTTGCCCGTTGCGTTAACACCGAGTTTCCGATCATGCTGAGCTATGTGATTTCCAATTAACATAGCGAGGCGGGTTACCGACGGCAATGGTGGTGACCGACGCGGCGCACCCGATCATCCCGGCCGCGACCCGATCACCGACCCGCCCCGCCGGAGAGGGAGGCGACGCTCCCGCGGCAACGGTGCGCACGGCCTGCGGATCCACGACTGGGCGGGCGTCGAACCCCGTCCCCGGCACCGCCCGGACCACCCCCACCGGGTCCCTGCCTCCGCAGCGTCAGCCGGCCCGAGCAGCTCGCTCGCAGCCGCCGCCGTTGCCTCCGGGAGCGTGCTCGGCGACACCCGGTCAACCTCGATGAGGAGCACGCACGTGCCCGGCGGCGTTCACCGGCGCGCAGGGCCGTCCACAGCCCGGTGAAGCCCCCGCCGCCCACGAGCGGGCCGGTCCCGGCGTCCCCCGTCAGGAGGCTCGGGGCTTCGGCCGGTCGGGGGTCGGCACCCGCCAGGAGGCTCGGGGCTTCGGCCGGTCGGGGGTCGGCACCCGCCAGGAGGCCTCAGCGCCCCGGCCCGTCGGGGGTCGGCCCCCGGTGGGGCGTTCCGGCGGCGGGCCTTGGCTAATCTGCACGGGTGACCACCGACCTGACCCTGCTGCCGCGTGTCGCCTACCGCGGACACGAGGTCACCGCGCCCCGGCTCCGCGCCCTCCTCGCACTGCTCGCGGGCGACCTGCGCACGGGCTGCAGCACCGAGCGGCTCGTGGCGGGGCTGTGGCCGGACGAGTTGCCGGAGCGGCCGGGAAAGGCGCTACAGGTCCTCGTGTCCAGGGCGCGTGCGCAACTGGGCGCCGACGTCCTCCTCAGCACGCCGACCGGATACCGGCTCGGTCTCGCCGAGGACCAGGTCGACAGCTCCGCCCTGCTGCTGCACGCCGCCGCCGGCGCGCACCGGGCCAGGGCCGGGGACCACGCCGGATCGCTGGCCGCGGCCGAGGCCGGGCTCGCACTGTGGGAGGGGACCACGGACGGGGGCGGCGACAGCGACGACCCCGTCACCGCGTTGCGCGCCGAGCGCGCCCCCGTGCGCGGCACGCTCGTACGCGCGCGTGCGCTCGCGCTCGCCCGCCTCGGGCGGCACGCCGAGGCGGCCGGGCCGCTGGCCGTGGCCGCCTCGGAGCATCCGCGCGACGAGGAGGTGCTCGCCGAACTGCTGCGCGGCCAGGCGGCCACGGCGGGCCCGTCCGCCGCGCTGACACGGTACGAGGCCTACCGCCGTGAGCTGCGCGACGAGCTCGGCACGGATCCGGGCGCCGGGCTCAAGGCCGTACAGCGGGAGCTGCTGAGCGGCGAGGCGCCTGTGGTCAGGCACGGCGTGCCGCACGAGCCGAACCCGCTCCTCGGCCGGGACGACGACATCGCGGCGGTGCGGCTGCTGCTGCGCGCCTCCCGCGCCGTCACCGTCGTCGGCCCCGGCGGCCTCGGCAAGACCCGCCTCGCGCACGCCGTCAGCCGCCGGGCCGAGCAGCGCGTGGTGCATTTCGTGCCGCTCGCCGGCGTCACCGCGGACGAGGACGTGGCCGCGGAGGTGGCCTCCGCGCTCGGCGCGGGCGAGGGACGGCCCGGCGCCATGAGCGGCCACGCCCCGGCCGACCCGGTGTCCGGCATCCTCGGCGTGCTCGGCTCCGGGCCCGCTCTGCTGGTCCTCGACAACTGCGAACAGGTCGTCCGGGGCGCCGCCGACCTCGTACACGCCCTGGTCTCGTCCTCGAAGGACCTGCGGGTGCTCGCCACCAGCCGGGCCCCGCTGGACCTCACGTCGGAGGCGGTGTACGCGCTGCCCGAGCTCGGTCTCGACTTCTCCATCGAGCTGTTCACGCAGCGGGCCCGGGCCGCCCGGCCGGGCGTGGAGCTGCCGTCGGGCGCGGTGGCCGAGCTGTGCCGCCACCTCGACGGGCTGCCGCTCGCCGTGGAACTGGCCGCGGCGCGGGTGCGGGTGCTGTCGGTGCCGGACATCGCCCGCCGCCTCGGCGACCGGTTCGCGCTGCTGCGGGGCGGGGCGCGGGACGTGCCGGAGCGCCACCGCACGCTGCACGCGGTCGTGGAGTGGAGCTGGAACCTGCTCGCGGAGGACGCCAGGGTCGCGCTGCGCATGCTGTCCGTCTTCCCCGGTGGCTTCTCCGGCGAGGCGGCGGAGCAGGTCCTCGGCGAGGACGCGCTGTTCCTGCTGGAGCAGCTGGCCGACCAGTCGCTGCTCACCGTCGCCGACACCCCGGTCGGCGTGCGGTTCCGGATGCTGGAGAGCGTACGGGAGTTCAGCGCGGCCCGGCGCGCGGAGGCGGGCGAGGAAGACGAGGCCATCGGCCGGTTCCTCGCCTGGGCGCGCGACTTCGGGACCGCTTACCACGACTGGTTCTTCGGCTCGGAACCGCTGGCCGCCTGGGAGCGGATCAGGGCCGAGCAGGACAACCTCGTGTCGGCCCTGCGGCACGCCCTGGCCCGTACGGACGGCCCCACCACGGCCGCCCTCACCGCCGTCCTCGCCGCCCTGTGGTCCACCGACTCCAACTATCTCCGCCTCGCCGCCCTCGCCGCGGACACCGGCCCGCTGCTGTCGCACTACCACCCCGAGCCCGCATACGTCGAAGTCGCCCGCGCCGCCGCGGTGTTGTGCACGGCGAGCTTGTTCATGGGCTACGGCCCGCACGTCGTACGTCAGCTCGTCACCCTCCGGCGGCTGCCCCCGGCCCCGCCGGACACGCTGCTGCGCGCCACCGCGGCAGTGCTCAGCGCGGTCCCCGAGATGCTGCCTCCCGACTACGACGTGCTGCAAAACCTCTGCGACAGCGAACAGCCGCTGCTCGCCGGCGTCGCCGAGTGCGTCGCCTCCTACGTCTGGGAGTCGGAGCACGACATCGACCGGGCGCTCGCCTCGGCTCGCCGGACCATCGCCGCACTGGCGCCGGTCGACAATCCGTTCCTCCAGGTCATGGGCCACTCCAGGCTGAGCCAGCTCTGCTTGCAGACGGAACGGGGCGAGGCCGCGTACGGGCACCTCAAGGCGGCGCTCGAGGCGCTGCCGCGGCTCGGCGACGAGCACGACACCATCGGCGTCCGCTCGGGCCTCGTCCTCGCCTGCCTGCAGCGCGGCGACCCCGACGAGGCCGAGTACTGGCTGCGGCAGGCGGAGGACGCCAACACCCGGCAGGACGGCTCCGACAGCGCCGACCTCGGCGGCCGCGCCGAGATCGCGCTCGCCCGCGGACTGACGGAGGCCGGGCTCGGCCTGTGGCGCGGCGCCGTGGCGGGGGCGGCCGAGGCCGGTTCGATGTACAGCGGCGATCCCTTCTTCGACCGGTGGGTGCTGCAGATCCAGTCGGCGGCGGTGACGGCACACGCGCATGCCGGCCGCCTCGAGCTGGTCGCGGAGCCGGTCGACCGGCTGCGGCAGGGGCTGCGGACCCTGCTCCGCGGTCCGTCCCGCTCGCCCATGGAACTCACCTTGTTCGGGACGGTGCTGCACGCCCTCGGCATGGCGGGGCTCGCCTCCGGTGACGCCGCCGCCGTACGGATGATCGCGCTCGCCGAACGGCTGCGGGTGCTGCGCGACTACCAGCCGACGATGTCGGCGGAACGCGCCCGGAAGGCGGCCCAGGACGCCGACAGGGCGGCGTACGCCGACGCGGTGTCGGAGTACGCCGCCCTGGAGCGGGACGAGTTGCGGGAAGCGGCCCGCGCACTCATTCCGGGTCGCGGTTGAACAACGCCGTCGACCAGCGGTAGCCGAGCGCGGTCAGGCCGACGCACCAGGCGATCGCGATCCACCCGTTGTGGCCGATCCCGGTGCCGAGGAGCAGGCCGCGCAGGGTCTCGATGGCGGGTGTGAAGGGCTGGTACTCGGCGATCGGCTGGAACCAGCCCGGCATCGTGTCGGCCGGGATGAAGGCGCTCGAGATGAGCGGCAGGAGGATCAGCGGCATCGCGCTGTTGCTGGCCGCCTCGGGGTTCGGGCTGGCCATGCCCATCCCGACCGCGATCCAGGTGAGCGCCGTGGCGAACAGCACGAGCAGCCCGAACGCCGCCAGCCACTCCAGGGCCGTGGCGTCCGTGGACCGGAAGCCGATGGCCACGCCGACAGCACCGACGAGTACCACACTGGCGATCGACTGGAGCACGCTGCCGACGACGTGCCCGACGATCACAGAGCCGCGGTAGACCGCCATCGTGCGGAAGCGGGCGATGAGGCCCTCGCTCATGTCCATGGAGACGTACACCGCGGCCCCGATCACGGTGCTGCCGATGGTCATCATCAGGATGCCCGGGACGATGTAGGCGATGTAATCGGAGCGGTCGGCGCCGCCGCCGCCGATGCCCGCGCTCATCACGTCGCCGAAGACGTAGACGAAGAGCAGCAGCAGCATGATCGGCGTGAGCAGCAGGTTCAGGGTTCCGGACGGGTAGCGCCACGCGTGCAGCAGATTGCGGCGCAGCATCGTGTTCGAGTCGCGGACGGCGAGGGAGAGGGAGCTCATCGGACGTTCTCCTTGGGCTGGTCGGCGACGCCGGCCGGGCCGGTCAGGGCGAAGAACACGTCGTCGAGGTCGGGGGTGTGCACGGTCAGTTCGTCCGCCTCGACGCCGGCGGAGTCCAGCCGGTCGAGGAGGGAGCGCAGCTCGCGCTGGCTGCCGTCGCTGGGGATGCGCAGGGACAGCGCTTCGTCGTCCCGGGTGACCTCGCGCAGGGTGGAGGCGGCGCTCCGGTACGCGGCCGGGTCGGTGAAGCGGAGCCGGACGTGGCCGCCGGGGATCAGCCGTTTCAGCTCGTCGGCGGTGCCCTCGGCGGCGATCCTGCCGTCGTTGAGCACCGCGATGCGGTCGGCGAGTTCGTCTGCCTCGTCCAGGTACTGGGTGGTGAGGAAGACGGTGACGCCGCCGGTGACCAGCTCGCGGATGATCTGCCACATGGTGTGGCGGCTGCGGGGGTCGAGGCCGGTGGTGGGCTCGTCGAGGAAGATGATCCGCGGGCGGCCGACCAGGGTCATGGCGATGTCGAGGCGGCGCTTCATGCCGCCGGAGTAGGTGGAGGCGGGCTTCTTGGCGGCGTCCACCAGGTCCAGCCGCTCCAGGAGTTCGGCGGCGACCCGCCGTCCCTCGCCGCGGGAGAGGTGGTGCAGGTCCGCCATGAGGAGCATGTTCTCCTCGCCGGTGATCAGGCCGTCGACGGCGGAGAACTGCCCGGTGACGCCGATCGCGGCCCGCACGGCCTGCGGGTCGGCGGCGAGGTCGTGGCCACCGACGCGCACGGTGCCGGCGTCGGCGGTGACGAGGGTGGAGCAG
Organism: Streptomyces sp. NPDC059895; assembly: GCF_042731035.1. Classification (NCBI taxonomy): domain Bacteria; kingdom Bacillati; phylum Actinomycetota; class Actinomycetes; order Kitasatosporales; family Streptomycetaceae; genus Streptomyces; species Streptomyces sp. NPDC059895. The sequence goes on along the minus strand of NZ_JBHWKO010000035.1, from coordinate 11,510 downwards.
ATCTTGACGGCGGTGGTCTTGCCGGCGCCGTTCGGCCCGAGCAGGGAGAAGATCGTGCCGGCCGGCACCGCCAGGTCGATACCGTCGAGGACCGTCTTGCCCCCGTATGCCTTGCGCAGTCCCTTGGCCGCGATGGCGAGTGAGTGCGATGTCGTTGACGTCATGCCGCAGAGGTTGCGGCAGGGCGCATTCAGCGCGGTTTCACGATGGTTTCAGCGGCCTGGAAGCGGGGGGTGAAGGGCAATGCCGCAGTACCGCACGGTGTTTGCCGTGGCTGCCGGACGCACGGAGAACTGCGGGATCGGGATGTTCCTCGCCTGCGCCACCGGCCGCGGGCGCACGCCGGCGGCGGCACGATGCCGCACCATTGCCGAGGCCGCCACACTCATCCGACGAAGCGCACTTCGGAGTAGCGCCTTGCCCATGAGCATGAACGGGCGGTCGAGCCCTTCCAAGGCCACAGGGAGGAATGCGGTGCTGCTGTACTGGAGCGCGCCGTCCATGTTGATGCCCGCGTCGATGCGACGGTCCGCGCGCATGGTCTCGGCCGCGGTGATACCCCCGGCCGAGTGGCCGTACATTCCGATCCGGTCCAGGTCGAGCACCCCGCCCAGCCCACGGGGCAGACGGCGCCCCTCGGCATCGGGGTTGCGGCCGGCCCGCAGCACGGCAAGCTGGTCAAGGACGAAACGGGTGTCGCGTACCCGGGTGTCGACAGCCTTCTTGACCGTCTCGGCTCCGGTCATCGGCTCCTTCTGCACCTCGACGCGGCCGCCCGGGAACTCCACCGGAGTGGTCTCATGGGTGTGGTCCACGGTGACCACCACGTAGCCGCGGCTCGCCAGTCAGCTCTGGGTCGGCGTCAGCCCCCGGGCGTCCGGCGCGGGCGGCCGGCGCGGGCGGCCGTTGACGGACGGCACCGCGGTGTGCGCGGCGGCGGCGATGGCCGCCCGGCCGGTGTGCACGCCGGCCTCCAGGGCCAGAAGATCCGTCAGGCCCCTCGTAGCGGGTCCGGGCCGTACGAATTCGCTGGCCGAGAAGGGGGCCGTACGGGATGCTGAACGCGTGATCGATCGAGAAGCCGCAGTTCAGGCTGTCGAAGAGCAGCTGGAGCGCGACTGTCACAAGTGGCGGACCGCGGGTGTGGACGCGATGCGCATGGCTGTGGTCGACGTAGAGGAGCACGAGCTGGTGTGGATCGTCTCCTGGCAGTCCGAGGAGTTCGTACGCACTCGCGACTCGGAGCTCATGCTGGTTGGCAACGGGCCGTACCTGGTCGACCGTGTCGACGGCGGACTGCACCGGATCGGCGTCGTCTCCGCGGCAACCGGAGAGTGGGAGGCCGACTACCGGGCCCGGATACGCGGGCTGCCGGTGCGCACCGCGGTAGACGATCTACACGATGCGCTCCGCGGAGTCGCCGCCACACGCGGGCACCTGCACGCTGTGCGGACACTGCGCCAGAGGCTGCCTGTGCTCTCGCCCGCGGAGGCCGTCGACTACGTGAGCGCGTTGCTGGACGGTGAAGCACCCGCGCGCCTCGTTGCCGTCGCCGTCGAGGAACTCGTGGAGCCTCTCGACCCGGTACGTGCGGTGAAGAAGAAGAGCATGGCCGGCATCGCGGCCGAAGCGCTCGCCCGAGGGCCGCGAGACCCGCACCCGCTGGGCCTCGGCCACGGCCCCGTCGCCGCCGACCTCTGGACCGACGGCGACCTCGGCTTCGTCCTCCTGCTCCACCGCAGGGACGACGGGTTCGTCGCCAGCGAGCTGTACTACTCCCTCAAGGGGGCGGACGGCCGCTGGACGGAAGCGGAACACCTGTCCGGAGAGTTCGTCGGCTTTGATCCGAACGACCCCGCGTCGGCCGAGGCCGTCCTGTCCGGCGCCGCGATGACGGTCCTCTCGGAATCCGAGTCCCGCGTCTTCACAGGCGGCGCCGACGACGAGGACGGAGGGGAACTGATCCGCCTGTACGAACTCCTGGTGAGCGAGGCGGTCGACTCCCTGCGCATCGAGAAGCACGGACCGGGACCGCACGGCGGGCCGACCGTCGTCCACAAGACCCTGACCACCCGAGGGGCGCTCGTGGCCGTCCGGCCCGGTCAACGCCTGCGAGTCGTCCCGGTGGAACGCAGCGGCCTGCCGGCGGCGACCACGCACGACGGCGTGGAACTGTTCTGCGCCGACGAGCCGACGGGTCCGTGACGCACCTTGCGCCCGTGCCCGCGCGTAGCCGATGAGCGCCCAAGAGGGACGAAGGCAGGAGGTCCGGCCACCCGCCGACAGGGGCCCGGTGACCGCCGATCCACGGGACTGCCGTCCTGGCCGCCGCACGCGAGGAACGCGCCCGCATCCGCAGCGAGAAGGGCATCCGCTGGGGCGGACGCCCCCTTGCCGCCGCTGCCTGAGCGACCCGGCGGACCTGTGCGGACCTGCGCGGACCTGTGCGGACCGAACAACTGTGAACAACTAGCCCGGGCGGATCGCGGCCTCGATGTGGGCGAGGTGGGCGGCGAGGATCTCCTCGAACGCGGCGTGGCGGTCCGCTCCGAGAGGGCGGACGTCGCGGGCGAAGCGGGCCAGGGCGGGGAAACGTTCGGGGTCGGCGCCGAGTACCGCGACGCGGAACAGCTCCATGCCCTGTTCGTGCTCCTCCGGGGTGATGGCGCTGACCCCGGCCTCGGAGGCGATCAAAGCGGCGATGAGGACCGCGATCCGGTGGTAGCGCGCCGGGATCTCCTGGTCGGGCAGTCCCGACGCGCGCAGGGCCTGCAGCACCTCTTCCATGACCAGCCGGGAACCGGTGCCGCTTGACGCGTAGCGTCCCCAGACCGCGGCGAGCTGGGGCTGCTGGCCGAAGGCCTCCCTCACGCGCAGGGCGAGGGCCGTGATGCGCCGCTTCCAGTCGCCCTCGGGGCGGTAGCCGTCCATGGCGGCCATGAGGATCCGGTCGGCGACCGCCCGCAGCAGTTCGGTCTTGCTGCGGAAGTGCCGGTAGAGGCTGGAGGAGTCGGTCCCGAGCGCAGCGGCGAGTTTGCGCACGCTGAACGACTCGGCGTCGCCCGTGCGCAGCAGCTCCGCCGCCGCATCCAGGATCTCCTCGGTCGACCAGCGCCTTCGGCCTGCCATCCTCACCCCTCTCGCCAAGACTCAGCCTAACCCATGCACTTGGTGTTGCACGCACCGCGTGCATAATGAGGACATGAGCGTGCCGGGCGGCCCCGGCGTGCCACTCGTGCCCTGTTGACCCGGGTCGGGCCACCTACGTGAAGCCCACCCCGGGAAAGACGAAAGGACGCATGTCATGAGCAACTCACTGAATTCCGCGGAGCTGAACGCCGCCGTGGACAACATCCACCGCGCCGGGGTGCCGGGCCTGTTCGCCGAGGTGCGTGACGGCGACCAGGTCTGGCGCGGCGCCGCCGGGGTCGCCGATGTCGCCACCGGACGCCCGGTCACCGCCGACATGCGGCACCGCGTCGGCAGCATCACCAAGACCTTCACCGCCGCAGCGGTCCTGCAGCAGGTCGAGAACGGTCGGATCGGTCTCGACGAGCCGATCGGCCGGTACCTTCCGAGGCTGGTTCCCGGAGAACGCGGTGCCGCGATCACGGTCCGGATGCTGATCAACCACACCAGCGGCCTCGCCGAGTACCTCCCCTTCGCCTACCCCTCCCTCAAGGCGCTCCCCGCCCTCGCGGACACCGGGCCCCAGAGCCTGGACGACCACCGGCTCACGCGCTTCCACCCCACCGAACTGATCGAGATGGGGGTCACCGCACCTGCCGTCGGCGCCCCGGGCGGCACTCCGGGGGTGTACTCCAACACCAACTACCTGCTCCTCGGCGAACTCCTGGAACAGGTGACCGGCACGACGGCCGAGCGGTACATCACCCGGAACGTCATCGAACGCGCCGGGCTCCGGGACACCGAACTCCCCGACGGACCGTACGTCACCGGGCCGCACTCGCAGATGTACGAGGCGTGGTTCCAGATGATCGACCCGCCGCGTGACTACAGCGTCTACGACATGTCATGGGTGGGGCCGGCGGGCTCGCTGATATCGACCGTCGCGGACCTCAACCGCTTCTTCCGCATGCTGCTCGCCGGCGAGATCGTCAGCCCGTCGTCGCTGGCGCAGATGCAGCGCACCGTCCCGGTCGTCTCCCAGGAGGGAAGGACGATCGACTACGGCCTCGGCCTGCACCCGATGGAGGCTCCCGGGCAGGGCACCTTCTGGGGCCATGGCGGCACGGTCTGGGGTGCCGGCGCGCTGGCCATGACCCGTGCCGACGGCAAGCGGCAGCTGTCCGTCGCGGTGAACCTGCAGAGGTGGAACAGGCTCGACTCCGCGGGCGTGCCGCAGCCCCACCCCATCGACGACGCGCTCGCGGCTCTCTACCGCGTGGCGGTGTACGGCTGACCGGGCCGCGGAGCGCTACGAGGGCGTACGGGTGTGCGCCGGCAGGCAGGAGGTGGTGGACCGCTCCTACGGCGGTGATCACCGCCGCACCGCGCCAAGACCGGCGCGATGCCCGGGCCGGCGCCGACAGATCAGCCCCGGGAGCCGTCCGGCCGGGGTACCGCGGGCTCCAGACGGACCACGATCTCCTTCGACGTCGGCTGGTTGCTCTCCTCGGCCACGCTTTCCAGGGGGACCAGCAGGTTGGTCTCGGGGTAGTACGCGGCGGCGCAGCCCCGTGCCGTCGGGTACGGGACCACGCGGAAGTCCTCGACGCGGCGCCCGACATCGTCGGACCAGACACTGACCAGGTCGACGTTCTGCCCGGCCGCCAGGCCGAGTTCGGCCACGTCGGCCGGGTTGACGAGCACCACCCGGCGGCTTCCGTGGATGCCCCGGTAGCGGTCGTCGGACGTGTAGGGGACGGTGTTCCACTGGTCGTGGGAGCGCAGGGTCTGCAGCAGCAGGTGTCCCTCGGGCGCTCGCAGCACCTCACAGGTGTTGCGGGTGAACAGTGCCCTGCCGACGGCGTTGGAGTACACGCCCTCGTTGACCGGGTTCGTCAGCGGGATACCACCGGGACGGGTCACGCGCCGGTTGTAGTCGTGCAGCCCCGGGACGACACGGGAGACGCGGTCGCGGATCGCGCCGTAGTCGGCCTCGAACTGCTCCCAGGGGATGTCGGGCGTTCCGCCGAGGGTGCGGCGGGCCAGCCGGCTCAGGATGGCGACCTCGCTGAGCAGCAGCGCGGAGGCCGGCCGCAGCCGCCCGCGGGAGGTGTGCACCTCGCTCATCGAGTCCTCCACGGTCACGAACTGCTCCCCGCTCGCCTGCACGTCCCGCTCGGTGCGGCCCAGGGTGGGCAGGATGAGCGCGGTGTCACCGCACACGGTGTGGGACCGGTTGAGCTTGGTGGAGATGTGGGCGGTCAGCCGGCAGGTGCGCACCGCCGCCTCGGTGACCGTGCTGTCCGGAGCGGCCCGGACGAAGTTGCCGGCCAGGCAGAGGAAGAACCTGACACGGCCCTCGCGCATCGCCTTGATCGCGTTCACCGAGTCCAGTCCGTGGCCGCGCGGCGGGTCGAAGCCGAACTCCTGCCGCAGGGCGTCGAGGAAGGAGGCCGGCATCCGCTCCCAGATGCCCATCGTGCGGTCGCCCTGCACGTTGCTGTGCCCGCGCACCGGGCAGGCGCCGGTGCCCGCCCTGCCGACGTTCCCGCGCAGCAGCAGGAAGTTGACGATCTCCCGGACGGTGGGGACGGCGTGCTTGTGCTGGGTGATCCCCATGGCCCAGCAGACGATGACGCGTTCGCTGCGCAGCACCTCGTCGCGGACGTGCTCGATCTCCTCGCGGGTCAGGCCGGTCGCGGCGAGGATGTCGCTCCAGTCGACGCCGCGGACGTGCTCGGCGAACTCCTCGAAGCCGGCGGTGTCGGTGCGGATGAAGTCACGGTCCAGTACCTCGCCCGGCCGGGCGTCCTCGGCCTCCAGCAGCAGCCGGTTGATCCCCTGGAACAGGGCCAGGTCCCCACCGGTGCGGATGTGCAGGAACCGGTCGGCGATCTGGATGCCCTGCCCGATCAGCCCGCGGGGCTTCTGCGGGTTCTTGAACCGTCGCAGCCCGGCCTCCGGCAGCGGGTTGACCGCGATGATGCGGGCGCCGTTCCGCTTGGCCTGCTCCAGCGCGGACAGCTGCCGCGGATGGTTGGACCCGGGGTTCTGCCCCACCAGGAAGATCAGGTCGGCGTGGTGCAGGTCGTGGAGGCTGACCGTCCCCTTGCCCGTGCCCAGCGTCTCGTGCAGGGCGTAGCCGCTGGACTCGTGACACATGTTGCTGCAGTCGGGCAGATTGTTGGTGCCCAGCGCCCGGGCGAACAGCTGCAGCACGAACGCGGCCTCGTTGCCGGCCCTGCCCGAGGTGTAGAAGACGGCCTCGTCGGGGGAGTCGAGCGAGGTCAGCTCTTCGGCCATCAGCCCGAAGGCGTCGTTCCAGCTGATCGGCTCGTAGAAGTCCGAGCCCGGCCGCTTGACCATCGGCTCGGTCAGCCGGCCCTGCTGGTTCAGCCACGCGTCGGAGCGCCGAGCCAGCTCGGCGACCGGGTGTGCGCGGAAGAAGTCGGCGGTGACGCGCCGCGTCGTCGCCTCGTCGTTGATGTGCTTGGCGCCGTTCTCGCAGTACTCGCTGCGGTGCCGGTGGCCCGGCGCGGGATCCGCCCACGCGCAGCCGGGGCAGTCGATGCCGTCCACCTGGTTCATGGCCAGCAGCATCTCCCCGGCGCGCCGGGGAGACGTCTCCTCCAGGGAGTACTCCAGCGCGTGCACCACCGCGGACACGCCCGCGGCCCACTCCTTGGGCGGAGTCACGGTCAGAGCTTCGTTCGGCTCCTCGCCGGGCGCCTTCTTCATCGGATCGCCTCTCGCTCCCGCTGTCCCCGGGGGATCAGCCGACGGGCCAGACGGGCACGCCGCTCACCTGCTGTTCCGGTTCCGCACGCCGTAGGCGGCCGTTGCGGATGGTGCCCCGCCAGGCCCCGCTCTCCTGTCCCAGCCCCTCGATGTACTCCTTGAAGCGCCGCAGCTCTCCGCGCACCACTCGACCGGCCAGCTTCGGGACGCCGGCGAGCAGGCCGGCGGCGCCGCGCGGCGCGACCTCCAACCGCACGGTGACCGCCGTGCGGCCTTCCGCCGATGGCTTGAACGACACCTCACCCCGGTGGGCGGGACGCTGATCGAGACTGCGCCAGACCAGGTGGGAGTCGGGCTCCTGCTCCACGATCTCGGCCTCGAACTCGCCACGCAACGGTCCGACGGCGATGGTCCACGAGGTGAGGGCCGGTCTGATCTGATCGACCTTCTTCACCGTGGTCATGAACCGGGGGAAGCTCTTGAACTGCGTCCACTGGTTGTACGCGGTGCGCACCGGGACCGCGACCTCGATCGTTTCCTCAACGCTGTGCATGGCCCACCCATCATCAGGTGCCGCTCGCTCCAGTCTCGCCGTCCGTCCGGCACCTCGCCACACGGCGTGCGCGCATGGCCCGTCCTCGGCGGGGCGACCGGCCGCCGGTGGACCGGTGCCGGTGCCGGTGCCGGCCGGTGTCGGTGGTGGGTCGGTGATCCATCGGTGATCTGTCGGTGATCATCGGTGATCCGTCAGTGATCTGTCGATGGCTGCCGGGACATTGGAGCTGGTTGGCGCGGTGATCAACGGCACCGGCCACCGGCATCGCATCGTCCCGACTCACTGGAACGGCACCCCGGCATGACCTGCGGGGTCTCGGGCGGCCGCCGTCAGCTCGGCCGGCTCGGCCAGCACCGTCCGGTCGGTGCCCTCGGCACTGCCCTGTGACCGGGATCCGAGCGCGGCGGCGGCGCCGTGGTCGAGCGTGTTGACCCGGCGGGGGCACCCCTCAAGAGAGTGTGATCCGCGGGTGATCGCCGCCGTGGAAGTCGAGGAAGGCGGCGTGCGCCGTGCCGCCGTCGTCGCCTTCGAGAGTCCGGCGGAGGCATTGGAATCCCAGGGCGCCGCCCTCGTCGGCTACGGGAGCGGGGTCGCCGCGCGGAGGCGATCGCGACCATGTTCGCCTCCCCCGCAGGCGCATAACAGGTCATCTCATTTGGAGTGTTCGATAGCCTGCCGGTGTGGGGATCGTTGAGCGGCTGGTGCCGGATGAGCTGTGGGAGTTGTTCCAGCGGGTGGTTCCTGAGGCGCCTACTCGCCCGCAGGGGGGCGGCCGGCTTGATCCCACTGGCGCAGGGCACGCCGATCCGTTCCCGCCGTGGCCGGCGGCGGCGCAGGCCGGGCAAGCTTCACGGCGACAAGGGCTACGACTACAACCACCTGCGGCGATGGCTACGCGCCCGTGGCATCACCCCACGGATTGCCCGTAAAGGCACGGACCCCAGGCAGAGGCTGGGGCCGCTGGACCATCGAACAGACAATGGCGTGGCTCGCCGGATGCCGACGCCTGCACCGCCGCTACGAGCGCAAAGCCAGCCACTACCTGGCCTTCACCAGCATCGCCTGCACTCTTATCTGCTAACGCCGACTCGTGCTCTGGTCACGAGTATCTCGTGGACAGAGGTACGGTACGGGGTCTCTCAAGGCGTCGGCGGCGAGAACGGGCGCCGGTTCGGCGGCGTTCCTCCCGGTGAGGGATCCGGGGGTGCTCACCGGGAGGAACCGGGCGGGGCTGGGCAGAGATCTCCGGGTGAGGCACAACGCACCCCGTTCCACCGGCCCCGAACTGGATCTCAGGAGTCTCCACCGCATCCCGACCGGTGCGGCGCTGACCACCGGCGACCGGCACCGGCTGATCGAGCGGAACAAGGCCTTCCGGGAGCTGTTCGGCGGATGGAAGCCGGGCCTGGACGTGGGCGACGCTCTCCCCGGCTCCCGGTTCGCACCGCTGAGAGGGGCGCTGGACCGGGCCCGGCACGAGGAACGGCCGACCGTGCCGGCCGATCCACTGATCACTACGGTGGAGCCGGGGTCCGAGGATCAGTCCGTTCGCGCCTGCGTGGTGAGTTGTACCCCGGTGGTGGCACGGCAGGGGCCCGCGGTGCTGATCCTGGCCACCCCCCTGCCGGACACCGGCACGGACACCGGCACGGACTCCGGGACTGACACGGCGGGCAGGGAAGCGCGTCAGGCACTGCGTCGCTATGAGACCCTGCTCGCCGCATCCCGGCAGATCGTGTGGCGGATGGCCCTCGACGGTGAGCTCAGCCTGCTGGCGCTCAACCCCGCCGACCCGACCGGACGGCTCTGGTACCCCGGCTCCCGGCAGACCTGGCTGGACGCCGTACACCCGAAGGACCGGCCCCGGCTGTCCAGGGAATGGCAGGCGGCCGTCGCCGATCCGGCGCTCTTCGAAGCCCTCGTCCGAGTACGGGAGCAGGACCCACCCGACCGCTACCGGCATGTGCAGATCACCGCTGCGCCGGTCCTGCGCGAGGGAACCCTGCTGGAATGGATCGGCACCACCCGTGACGCCGAAGAGCAATGGTGGGCCCGCACCCGGGAGCGCATGCTGGCGCGGATGGCTCAGGCCCCGACGGCCCACGACCTGTCCGAGGTGTTCGTGGCGGCGGCGGCCGCGGTCGTACCGGAACTGGTCGACGCCTTCGCGGTCTTCCTGCTGCGCCGGCCCGACGAGCTGTCGTCCGCGGCCCCGCCCGCCGCCGGATACGCCACCACCAGCGGACGTACCTCACTCGCCCCCGGCCTGCCCCCGATCCCCCCGCTAAAGGACGGATTCGAGCTGGGCCCGCTGGCGCAGAGCGCGATCGGCGCGGGTCGGGCCAGGCGGCTGGTCTTCCCCGAAGGCCGGCCGCCCGATGACCTGGTGTCCGGGCTGTCCGGTGAGTGGATGCGGCAGGCCAGGGCCACGAGTCTCACCCTGATCCCGGTCGTGATCGACGGTGAACCGGTCGCGCTCGCGTCCGCCGCCACCTGCAACGGCAACCCTCCGCCCAGCGAATCCGAACTTGCCCTCCTGGAGGAGGTGCTGGACCGGATGGCCGGTCCGCTGCGCCGCACCATGGAGCACCAATCCGTACGCGCCACTGCGCTGGCGCTCCAACGCGCCCTGCTGATCGCTCCGCCCGCCGTCACCGGCGCCGAACTCGCCGCCTCTTACCGGCCGGCGAGCTCCACCGCCGAGATCGGCGGTGACTGGTACGACGCGCTCGGTCTGGCTGACGGGGCCGTCACCCTCACCATCGGGGACATCGCCGGTCATGACCTGGCGGCCGCCACCGCCATGAGCCAACTGCACAGCATGCTCCGCGGCATCATTTTCGACTGTACCGCGCAGGAAAGCCCGGCCCGGAGCCTCAGCAGGCTGGACTCCGTGGTCCAAGGGCTCGACATCGCCCCTCTGGTCACCGCCGTACACGCAACACTCCGCCGGGGCAGGACAGGTGGCTGGAACGCGGTCCTCTCCAACGCCGGTCATCCGCCGCCCCTGCTCGTCCCGGCCTCCTCCCCTCCCCGGTACCTGTACACCCCGAACGGCGCGGACCCGCCCCTCTGCGTCGCGCCGGGCCTGGCCCGAACCGACTGGAACGTGAGGCTCGCTCCCGGCGACACGCTCCTGCTCTACACCGACGGACTCGTGGAGGTACCCGGCCAGGACATCACCGACGGCCTCCGGCAGTTCGCCCGTCACACCGGCGCCGCCCACGCCCGCGCCCTGCCGCTGGCCGACCTCATCGACGACCTGGTCACCCGCGTCGAAGACCAGCGGGACGACATCGCGGTCATCGGATTCCGAGCCACCGCCCCTTGACGGGCCACGCATCCGGGAAGCGGCCGGCTCCGCACGCGCAGCAGTGGCAAGGGCGGGCGCCGTCGTAACGGGCCGCCGGGTCAGGGACGGAAGAGGTTCGGCCAGGTCACCTCCGGGTCACCCAGCCCCGCTCGTACGCACGCCAGCCCAGTTGCAGACGGGTCGTCACCCCGGCCAGCTCCATCAGCCGCTTCACCCGGCGCTGTACGGTCCTGAGCCCCAGACCGAGCTGTTGGGCGACGCTCGCGTCGGTCATCCCGGCGAGCAGCAGGGACAGCACCTCCAGGTCGGGGCCGTCGGGCTCCCCCTCGGCGATCCCGCGCGTGCCGAGGCGGAGCGGCAGCGCGTCCCGCCACACCGACTCGAACAGGCCCGTCAGCAGTTCCAGCAGTCCGCCGGCGTGCACGACCAGCGCCGCCGGTTCCGCGGTGGGCGAGGCCAGCGGCACCAGGGCCTGGGACCGGTCGGCGACGACGAGCTTGGTCGGCACCCGGTCCACCACCCGCACCTCCTCGTCGCGGCCCAGCGCGGCGGACAGCTCCGTGATGCCGTGCGGCAGGTCGAGGACGGACCGTTCGACGACCACCCGGTAGCGCACCCCGCGGTCGGCGGCCTGCTCCTCGGCATCGTTGTCCATGCCGGAGACCACGGTCGGCCTGCCGGTGACCAGCGCGCACACCTCGTCGCCCGCCCCCAGCTGCAACTGGAGGAAACGCTGCGAGACCGCGCGCGCCCCGATCACCACCTCGACCAGAT
>NZ_JBHWKO010000034.1:0-93009 GCF_042731035.1 Streptomyces sp. NPDC059895 | reverse complement strand
CCCTCGCACGACGAAGGCCGCCGACGCGCCCGGTACGGCGCGTCGGCGGCCCTGTCGTGCTGTCCGTCCCGGCGGAACTCTCTCGGAGCCTCTCGGTGGAGCAGTTCGTCGGAGCTTCTCGGCGGAGCAGTTCCTCGGAGCTTCTCGGCGAGCCGCCCGTCGGAGCGGTTCGCCGGCGGTTTCCGTCTGGTCGGAGATCTGGTCGGAGTTGGTCGGAGATCTAGTCGGAGATCAGGCCCTCGCGGAGCTGGGACAGTGTGCGGGTCAGCAGCCGGGAGACGTGCATCTGGGAGATGCCGACCTCCTCGCCGATCTGCGACTGGGTCATGTTGGCGAAGAAGCGCAGCATGATGATGCGGCGCTCACGGGGCGGGAGCTTGGCCAGCAGCGGCTTCAGCGACTCCCGGTACTCGACGCCCTCCAGGGCGGTGTCCTCGTAGCCGAGGCGGTCGGCCAGGGAGCCCTCGCCGCCGTCGTCCTCGGGGGCCGGGGAGTCCAGGGACGAGGCCGTGTAGGCGTTGCCGACGGCCAGGCCGTCCACCACGTCCTCCTCCGACACGCCCAGCACGGCGGCGAGTTCGGCGACCGTCGGGGAGCGGTCCAGCTTCTGGGAGAGCTCGTCGCTGGCCTTCGTCAGGGCCAGGCGGAGCTCCTGGAGGCGGCGCGGCACGCGCACCGACCACGAGGTGTCGCGGAAGAAGCGCTTGATCTCGCCCACGACCGTCGGCATCGCGAACGTCGGGAACTCCACGCCCCGTTCGCAGTCGAAGCGGTCGATCGCCTTGATCAGGCCGATGGTGCCGACCTGGACGATGTCCTCCATCGGCTCGTTGCGCGAGCGGAACCGGGCCGCGGCGTAGCGCACGAGCGGGAGGTTGAGCTCGATGAGCGTGTCCCGGACGTAGGCGCGCTCGGGGCTGTCCTCGGCGAGGGCGGCCAGTCGCAGGAACAGGGAGCGGGACAGGGTGCGGGTGTCGATGGCCCCCGTGGTGGCCGGGAGGGCCGGGGCCGGCGCGGCCTCGAGGGCCGTGACGTCGTCGAGCAGGTCGGGCTCGACGGGCGTGACGGGCTCGACGGGCGCGGACTCGCTCTTCGTGAGCGTGAGCACCTTCGAGCTGCCCTGGTCTGCGGACATGCCACCCCCTTTGGGTCGCGGGACGGTCGCGGCGGACTCTCCCGGAGAGGAAGGTCAGCCTTCACCTGAATACCGGAGCCGAAGCCTCGGCAAACGCGCTTCCCGCAGAATGTCACATGTCGGCAACACGCTGTAGTGACATGTCGACATCCTGGTAATGAATCGGCCCTGGAAAAAGGGGGTGTGACGGTGTTTCAGCCCGGATCTGTCGGGATCCGCCGAGGTGAGCGATTCGCTCACACCGGTGAGCGATCGATCCGGCGTTCGGTTACGGATCACCACCCGGACGGCCTACGTGCCGGGGCCGCCGATCCGTCAGGCGTCGATCCGGTTCGCCGAGCGCAGCCGCTGGAAGCTGCGCGCCAGGAGCCGTGAGACGTGCATCTGGGAGACGCCGAGCTCCGCGCTGATCTGTGACTGGGTCAGGTTGCTGTAGTAGCGCAGCAGCAGGATCCGCTGTTCCCGTTCCGGGAGCTGGACCAGCAGGTGGCGGACCAGGTCGCGGTGCTCCACCCCGTCCAGCGCCGGGTCCTCGTAGCCGAGGCGGTCCAGCAGGCCGGGCAGCCCGTCACCCTCCTGCGCGGCCTCCAGGGAGGTGGCGTGGTACGACCGGCCCGCCTCGATGCAGGAGAGCACCTCCTCCTCGCTGATCCGCAGCCGCTCGGCGATCTCGGCCGTGGTCGGGGTGCGGCCGAAGCAGGTGGTGAGGTCCTCGGTCGCGCTGTTGACCTGCACCCACAGTTCGTGCAGCCGGCGTGGCACGTGGACCGTGCGGACGTTGTCGCGGAAGTACCGCTTGATCTCGCCGACGACGGTCGGCATCGCGAACGTCGGGAACTGGACGCCCCGGTCCGGGTCGAACCGGTCGATGGCGTTGATCAGGCCGATCGTGCCGACCTGGACGACGTCCTCCATCGGCTCGTTGCGGGAGCGGAAGCGGGCGGCCGCGTAGCGCACGAGCGGGAGGTTGGCCTCGATGAGCGCCCCGCGCACCCGGTCGTGCTCCGGCGTGCCCGGCTGGAGCTCCTTGAGCTGGGCGAAGAGCACCTGGGTCAGTGCCCGGGTGTCTGCGCCGCGACGCTTCTCCGGAACAGGGGCGGGCGCGGGTGCCTCCTCCTGGGGCGGCGCAGTACTGGCCGACACGGTCAACGCCACCTCTTCATCGGTCCTCATCGGTCTTTGCCGGGCTGCATCGGAACGTCATCGGCCCACTCATCCATCAAAAGCGGTCATAGCATCACAAGACATGTGCACTGTGTGCAAGCACCCCATAAGTCCGTGTTGAGCGACAAGTTGAGGTGCGGCCGGGGGCGGGGGCGGTAGTGAGCTGAGGGGCGTAGTGGGGTGGTGGGGGTGGAGGGGCTTGGCGGGGTGGTGGGGGGTGGTGGGGGTGGTGGGGGTGGAGGGACGTGGTGGCGGGATGGGGGTGGTGGGGGTGGTGGGGGTGGAGGGACGTGGTGGCGGGATGGGGGTGGTGGGGGTGGTGGGGGTGGAGGGGCGTCGTGGGGCCGGAGGGGCGCGGGCAGGCGAAAGCCCTCCGCTGTTGCGGCGGAGGGCTCGGGGCGCGCATTGAGGGGCGCTGGGTGGGCGGCGGCGCGTGCGCGCCGGGTCTGTGCCCGGGTCTGTGCCCGGGTCTGTGCCCGGGTCTCTGCCCGGGTTTGCGCCCGGTGGGTGGCGCGTGGGCGGCGCGGTGCGGCGCCGAGCGGTCTAGAACTCGTAGTCGGCGACCACCCAGGTGGCGAACTCGCGCCACAGGGCGACGCCCGCCTGGTGGGCCGGGTGCTCGAGGTACCGCTTCAGGGCGTCGGCGTCGTCGACCGCCGAGTTGATCGCGAAGTCGTAGGCGATCGGGCGCTCGCTGATGTTCCAGCCCAGCTCCCAGAAGCGCAGCTCCTCGATCCGGTCGCCCAGGGCCCGGAAGGCCGCCTCCCCCTGCACGACCCGGGGGTCGTCGCGCTCGACGCCCTCGTTGAGCTTGAAGAGGACCAGGTGGCGGATCATGGGCACTCCCAGCGTTGTGCGACGGCTCCGGCCGCCCCTTCCGCTACTGCGCCCCGTCGGCGAGCCAGGTGAAGAAGTCGCCGATGGCCTTCGCGGCGTCCGATATGCCCTCGAACCCTATCTGGACGTAGTCCGCGGCCTTGGCCGGGTCCGTGATGATCACGTAGAGCACGAAGACCACGAGTAGGTAGACGGCGATCTTCTTTGCGTTCACCGCCACCGCGGCCTCCCCTGTGAGTACTGCCTGCGGGGCGTTGCGTGCTGCGCTGCGGGCCCCCTGTCGCCGGGCGCGAGTGTAACCGTCATGTCGTCCGAAGACGATGAAGGGCCCGGTCCAACGGACCGGGCCCTTCACTTCGAGCGGTAGCGGAGGGATTTGAACCCTCGGTGACTTGCGCCACACTCGCTTTCGAGGCGAGCTCCTTCGGCCGCTCGGACACGCTACCGAGGGAGACCTTACAGCACGGCGGGCACTGCTTCTAAATCGGTTCTCAGCGGGAGCGGAAGAACTCGGTGAGCAGCTCCGCGCACGGGTCCGCGAGGACGCCCTCGATCACTTCGGGGCGGTGGTTGAGCCGGCGGTCGCGGACGACGTCCCAGAGGGAGCCGGCCGCGCCCGCCTTGTCGTCGCGGGCGCCGTAGACGACCCGGTCCACGCGGGACTGGACGAGGGCGCCCGCGCACATCGTGCAGGGTTCCAGCGTGACGACGAGGGTGCAGCCGGTCAGGCGCCACTCACCCACACGCGCGGCGGCCCGCCGCAGGGCGAGGACCTCCGCGTGGGCCGTCGGGTCGCCGCCGGCCTCCCGCTCGTTGCGGCCGGTCGCGAGGACGGTCGTGCCGTCGGCGGCCAGCACGACGGCACCGACGGGAACGTCCCCGCCCCGGCCGGCCCGGACGGCCTCCTCCAGGGCGAGCCGCATCGCGGCCCGCCAGGGGTCGCGCACGGGGTCGGGGTCGGGGTCGGGGGCGTGTCCCCGTTCGGTGTCGCGTGCGGGGTCACCGGCGCGTACGGGACCGGGATCCCGCACGGGGCCGGCATCGGGTACGGGGCCGGGGGCCACGGAGGTCTCGACGGCCTCGGTGGCCCTGTCGGCCTCGGTGCCCCGACGCGGGTCGGGTGCGGTCAGCGGACGGTCTCCAGGACCTCCGAGGCACCCAGGGCCTCGGCGATCTCGGTGAGCGCGTCCTCCGACAGCGACTTCAGCTCCTTCTCGCTGACGCCGAGGTCGTCGAGGACGGCGGCGTCACCGACCGGGCCGTGCGGTACGGCCTCGGCGGCGGAACCGTCGTCCTCGTCGTCGTCGTCCTCGCCGTCCTCGGTGCCGTCGAGGTCGAGGGAGTCGAGGTCGTCACCGGAGTCCGTGTCCCGGCCGAGCAGTTCGTCGGTGAGCAGGATCTCGCCGTACGAGCTGCGGGCGGCAGCGGCGGCGTCGGAGACGTAGATGCGAGGGTCCTCCTCGCCGTCGATGCGGACGACCCCGAACCACGAGTCCTCCTGCTCGATGAGCACGAGCACCGTGTCTTCGTCGGGAGAGGCTTCCCGGGCCAGGTCGGCCAGATCCGACAGGGTCTCCACATCGTCGAGCTCTGTGTCGCTCGCTTCCCACCCGTCTTCGGTGCGCGCGAGCAGTGCGGCGAAGTACACCGTGACTCTCCCACTGGTCATAGGCGTGCCGGTTGGGGGTCCCCCCGGCGGAGGTTATGGGCGGGGAGAGCTGTGCTCCGAGCCCCACCCACTCGGAATCGTGGCAGAAACAAGGCGTCCAGGGGACGTCTTCGGCTCCCTGTGTCCGGCTGTTTTGATCGCGGGTCGGCGCGTACGTCGGTGCGCACGTCCGCAAGCAACTCACCAGCGCACTCGTTGCCGCCACGTGCGGATCGTACGCGGCTTTCGGATGCGTCCACGCACGCCCACCCCCGCAACGCCGAACACGTCGGCGATCTTTTCCGTGCGGGCAACGGGCGGGCGGCTACCAGCGGAACGTTCGCATGCGCATCGCGTGTCGCAGGCGGGCGGTCTTGGCGCGGCGGGGCTGGACCCGGTCGCGCAGCTCGCGGGCCTCGGCGAGTTCGCGCAGGAACCGGGCGCGTCGTCGGCGGCGCTCGGCGTCCGTCTCCGGCGGCTCGCCCGCGTCGCGCGCCGCGCGGTCTGGCAGGTCAGGCATAGGTCCACCACCCTGGTCCGTCCCCACCACCTTCCCCCCGACGGGGGGATTGATGCCAGCGAACGGCCCCATCAGGGGGGAGAGGGTCACCGTGCGTGCGGACGCCGGGCCGGTGGGGCCCGGTTACTGTTGTGGACATGCGTCTCCACGTCGTCGACCACCCCCTGGTCGCCCACAAGCTCACCACGCTGCGCGACCAGCGCACGGACTCCGCCACCTTCCGCCGTCTCGCCGACGAGCTGGTCACCCTGCTGGCCTACGAGGCCACCCGCGACGTGCGGACCGAACAGGTCGACATCACCACCCCGGTCGCCACGACCACCGGCGTCAAGCTCTCCCACCCGCGTCCGCTGGTCGTGCCGATCCTGCGGGCCGGCCTCGGCATGCTTGACGGCATGGTCCGGCTGCTGCCGACCGCCGAGGTGGGCTTCCTGGGCATGATCCGCAACGAGGAGACGCTGGAGGCGTCCACGTACGCCACGCGCATGCCGGAGGACCTCTCCGGCCGCCAGGTGTACGTCCTGGACCCGATGCTGGCCACCGGCGGCACGCTGGTCGCGGCGATCCGCGAGCTGATCCGGCGCGGTGCCGATGACGTCACCGCGGTGGTGCTGCTGGCCGCGCCGGAGGGCGTGGAGCTGATGGAGCGCGAACTGGCGGGCGCCCCGGTCACCGTCGTCACGGCAGCCGTCGACGACCACCTCAACGAGCTCGGCTACATCGTCCCCGGTCTGGGCGACGCGGGGGACCGGCTGTACGGGTCCGCGGAGTAGCTTCCGGCCGGGGGTGGCCGGGGGTGGCCGGGGGTGGCCGGGGGTGGCCGGGGGTGGGCCGGGGGCGGCCATGGGCGGTCGAGGTAGTCGGGGCGGCCGGGAGCGGCCGGGGGCGGCCTGGATCTGCCGGGGGTAGCCGGGGCGGCCGAGGGTTGCCGGGTGCCGGCGGTCCGGCCGGTGAGCGACTGTGCGTCAGCAGTGCTTCTTCGGGGTCGCCGTGGGCTGGGGCGCGGTCAGGGCGGTCAGCGCCTGGGTGGCCTGCGCCTGGCCGGTCAGCGCCTTGAAGCCGTTGCCCAGGATCAGATCGATCGCGGTGCCCGTGCGGGCGGCGTCGGTGCGGCGCTCGGCGGTCGTGAGCTGGGTGGCGAGGACGGGCAGCGAGGTGTTCAGCGAGGACGCCGGGCCGAGCAGTACGCCGGTGCCGGCGACCTTCTTGTCGTACTGCTTGCCGGCGTTGCCGACCTCGCCGATGGTGAAGCCGCGCTTCTTCAGTTCGTCGGCGGTGGTCTTGGCGAGGCCGCTGCGGGTGGTGGCGTTGAGGACGTTCACGGTGATCTGCGCGGGCCGGGGCAGTGCGGCGGGGGAAGTGGTGGCCGCGGACCCGGACTTGACCGGGCAGGCGGTCCCGGAGCCGGCCGCCGAGGCCTCGCCGCCGCCGGAGAAGACGTCGATGAGCTGCACCGTGCCCCACCCGGCCACGCCGAGCACGGCCCCGCAGCCGACGACCACGCCGACCAGCCGCCCGCGCCGCCGATGGGGCCGCATCCTGGGGTACTTGTCCCCCGTGATCCGGTACTTGCCGCCCATGCCGGGGGGAGTCAGCATGCTCATGAGCGCAGCGTAGTGGCCCTGGGCGGCCGTGCCTACTAGATGATCATTCGACACCGTGCAGGACGACCCGAAAGGGTCAACCGGGAAACGGCTGAGGGTCGCCCGGGAGTCGGCCGGGGGCCGGCTGAGGATCCCCTGGGTGCGGACTGAGGGCGAGCGGCCGGGGGCTCAGTCCCCAGCGGGGGGCTCAGTCCAGTTCGAGGACGCGTGCGTGGAGTACCTGGCGCTGCTGGAGGGCGGCGCGTACCGCGCGGTGCAGGCCGTCCTCGAGGTAGAGGTCGCCCTGCCACTTCACGACGTGGGCGAAGAGGTCGCCGTAGAACGTCGAGTCCTCGGCGAGGAGCGTCTCCAGGTCGAGCTGCTGTTTGGTGGTCACCAGTTGATCGAGGCGGACCGGGCGCGGCGCGACGTCCGCCCACTGGCGGGTGCTTTCCCGGCCGTGGTCGGGGTACGGCCGGCCGTTTCCGATGCGCTTGAAGATCACACGGAAAGCCTACCGGGCCTGACGTTCCGGGCGCAGCCATGGCGACCGAGTGCGACGCTGAAAAAGACGTGGCGAACAAGGGCAAAAGGGAACGAGGGGCTCTCGATGCATGCGCCGACCAGTGCCGCCGAGATCGCCGCCGGGTACGCCTTCGCCGGCCCGGCCCTCGAACTGGGCGCGCTCCTGTGGGACGGGGTGTGCGAGCCCGACGGGCGCGTCCGCGTCCCCTTGCCGCTGCTCAACCGGCACGGCCTGGTCGCGGGCGCCACCGGCACCGGCAAGACCAAGACGCTCCAGCTTCTCGCCGAGCAGCTCTCCGCGCACGGCGTGCCCGTCTTCCTCGCGGACGTCAAGGGCGACCTGTCGGGCATCTCGGCGCCGGGCGCTCCGGACGCCAAGGTCGCCTCCCGCTGCGCCGAGGTCGGCCAGGAGTGGCGGCCGGCCGGCTTCCCGGCCGAGTTCTACGCCCTCGGCGGCCTGGGTGAGGGCGTCCCCGTCCGGGCCACGATCACCGGTTTCGGCCCGCTCCTGCTGTCCAAGGTGCTCCAGCTCAACCGGACCCAGGAGCAGTCCCTCGGCCTGGTCCTCCACTACGCGGACCAGAAGGGACTGGAGCTGGTCGACCTCAAGGACCTGCGGTCGGTCGTCGCCTTCCTCACCTCCGACGAGGGCAAGGGGGAGCTGAGGAACCTCGGCGGCCTGCCGTCGGCCACGGCCGGGGTGATCCTCCGTTCCCTCACCGCCTTCGAGGCGCAGGGCATGGCCGGGTTCTCGCGTGTTCTTCGTCACGCAGCCCCCCAAGGACGTGCCCGCCGACGTCCTCGCCCAGCTAGGCAACCGTGTCCAGCACGCCCTGCGCGCGTTCACCCCGGACGCCCAGAAGGCGCTCAGGGCCAGGGTGAAGACCTTCCCGGACTCGGCGTACGACCTGGAGGAACTCCTCACCGGCCTGGGCACCGGCGAGGCCGTCGTCACCGTCCTCGGTGAGAACGGCGCCCCGACCCCCGTCGCCGCGACCCGCCTGCGCTCCCCCGAGTCCCTGATGGGCCCGGTCGACGGGGCGGTCCTCGACCGGGCGGTGAAGGCGTCCCCGCTGTACGAGCGGTATGCACAGGCTGTGGACAGAGAGTCGGCGTACGAGAGACTGGCGGCCCAGGTGGAGGCGGGGGCGGAGGCGGGGGCGGAGGCGGGTTCGGCGCCGCAGCTGCCGGGGTCGAAGCCTGGCCCGCAGCCGCAGCCGCGGTCGGCGTCCGAGGGCGACGAGCCCTCCGTCGTCGAACAGGTCGTCGGCAGCCAAGTGTTCCGGTCGCTCGCGCGGTCCATCGGCACGCGGATCGGCCGGGAGATCACCCGCTCCCTCTTCGGCACCGCGCGGCGGAGGCGGTAGCCCGCACGGCCCGCCTCCGCCGGAGCGTCAGCGGCCCCGGTCGTTCCTCGGGGCCTGCTGCGGCTTCTCCTGGTCGGTGACCTTCAGCTGCGGCTTCGGCGTACTGCGCACGGCCTCGGCGCGCAGCAGGGCGCGCAGGACCGCGTAGGGGTCGATGGGCATGGCTGGTTCCCTCGCATGTTCCTCGCGTGGTGCTGGCTGGTCTCTGCCCGGCCGGGTGGCGGGCGGAGGCCGGTCAGCAGCGCAGGACGACGGTGCGCAGGGCGTCCAGGGTGTCCGGGGCGTACGGCGCTCCGTGCGACGGGGGGACGCGGCGGCCCGGGGGGACGGGGGGCGTCGGCGTGCGCCCGGGCGTGGCGCGCGGCGGCGGGGCGACCGTGCGGTGGGAGCCGCCCGCGGTGGGACGCGGCGCCGTGTCCAGGGCGTCGAACTCGAACGTCTCCGAGGCGGCGGCCACGGGCGGTGCAGCGGCCGTCTCGGCGGGGGCGCCCGGCATCAGGACGACGAGCAGCAGCACGACGACCCGTAGCCAGGCGCGGCCGAACGGGAGGCTTCGTGTGCTGCTCATGGGAGGTGGTCTCCCCGCGACACGCCGACCGTTCAGCATGGTGGGCGCGAGAACCGCCCGTTCGGCTCACAGGAGACCGAGGCGTCAGCCGCCCGAGGACTGCTTCCTGGCCTTGGCGGCCGCCTTCATCTCCTGCTTGTGCGCCCGCACCTTGGCCAGCGACTCCGGCCCGGTGATGTCGGCGACGGAACGGAAGGAGCCGGACTCGCCGTAGGCGCCGGCCGCCTCCCGCCAGCCCTTCGGCCGCACGCCGAGCTGCTTGCCGAGGAGCGCGAGGAAGATCTGGGCCTTCTGCTTGCCGAAGCCGGGCAGTTCCTCCAGCCGTGCGAGCAGCTCCGTGCCGGTGCCGATGCCCTCCCAGACGGCGCTCGCGTCACCGTCGTAGTGCTCGACCAGGTACTGGCACAGCTGCTGGATGCGCTTGGCCATGGAGCCCGGGTAGCGGTGCACCGCCGGCTTCTCGGAGAGCAGGGCGGCGAAGGCCTCCGGGTCCCGGGCGGCGATCTCGTGCGCGTCGAGATCGCCGGCGCCCAGCCGGTCGGCGATCGTCCGGGGCCCCTTGAACGCCCACTCCATGGGCACTTGCTGGTCCAGCAGCATCCCGACCAGCGCGGCGAGCGGCGAGCGCCCGAGCAGCGCGTCGGCCTCGGGGTCCTGGGCGAGGTGAAGTGTGACGTCCATGGTCCGATCATCCCGCGCGCGGGGGCGGCGTGCCCGCCGGGCCCCGGGTGGGCGGGCCTCGGCCCGCCCGCCCGTACCCGCCTGTACCCACCCGTACCCGCCGGGGCGCGCCGACGAGCAGGCCGCCGTCGGTGAGGTGCGGCCTGCGGTGGTGGGCCTGCGGCGGTGCGTCTGCGGTGGTGGGCCTGCGGTGGTGGGCCTGCGGTGGTGGGCCTGCGGCGGTGCGCCTGCGGCGGTGCGCCTGTGACAGTGCGCCTGCGACAGCGCGAGGTGGCGTCCTCGGCGCCCGTGACGGCGGGGGAGAAGTCCTTCGCCCGCATCGACGCGAGGACCGCGCCTTCCCGACCCCGACCCCGCCCCAGCGCCATGGCCCCTTCACCCCTCACGTACGATTTCTGCACGAATTGTTAGGTAAGGCTTACCTAAAGATATGAGGAGCTGCAGGGTGACGAGCGAGACCGACCTTCCTGGCGGCGTCTTCCGGGACCCCTGGGGCATTCCGCACCTGCGCGCCGGCAGCGCCCGGGACCTCGCCCGCCTCCAGGGACGGGTGACCGCGCGCGACCGCGCCTGGCAGCTGGAGGTCGAACGCCACCGCGTCCGCGGCACCTCGGCGTCCTTCCTCGGCCCCGAGGCCCTCTCCTGGGACCGCTTCGTGCGCCGTGCCCGCCTCGACGACACGGCCCGGCGCTGCTTCACCACCCTGGAGGAGCGGGACCCGGAGACCGCCGAATGGGTACGCGCCTACGTCGACGGCGTCAACGAAGGCCTGGACGGCGTCAACGAGGGCCTGGACGGCGCCGGCGAAGGTCTCGACGGCGCCGGTGCCCCGGCCCCCGAGTTCGCGCGCGTCGGCCTCGCCCCCGGCCGCTGGGAGCCCTGGACCCCGCTCGCCGTCTGGCTCTCCACCCACATCCTCTTCGCCGGGTTCCCGGCCAAGCTCTGGCGCGAGGAGGCCGTCCGCCACCTCGGTCCGGACGCCGTCGGGCTGTTCGCCACCGACGGCCCCGGCACCTCCGGAAGCAACGGCTGGCTGGTCGCCGGCGAGCGCACCCGCACCGGGCAGGCCGTCATCGCCGGTGATCCGCACCGTTTCGTCGAGGACCCCGGCGTCTACCAGCAGATCCGGCTGGCCTGCGACGAGTTCGACGTCGTCGGGCTCGCCGTGCCGGGCGTCCCCGGCATCGCCCACTTCGGGCACACCGGCACGGTCGCCTGGGCCATCACCAACGCCATGGCCGACTACCAGGACCTCTACCGCGAACGGCTGCGCCGCACCGGCGCCGGCGTCGAGGCCCTCGGCCCGGACGGCAGCTGGCGGCGCGTCGCCCGGCACACCGAACTGGTCCGCGTGGCGGGCGAGGAGACCGTCGAGGTGGAGGTCCTGGAGACCGAGCGCGGCCCGGTGATCGCCGGCGGCCCGGAGGGCCTCGACGACGGCACCCCGCTCGCCCTCGCCCTGCGCTACCCGCCCCGCGTCACCGGCGACCTGGGCTTCGGCGCCCTGCTGCCCCTGCTGCGCGCCCGCCGGGTCGCCGACGTGGACCGCGCCTTCGACGTCTGGGCCGAGCCCGTCAACGTCGTCCAGGCCGCCGACACCGAGGGCGGGCTGCTGCACCGGGTCGCGGGCCGCGTACCGGTCCGCTCCGAGGCCAACCGCACCCGGCTGGTGGCGGCCTGGGAACCCGGCCACGAGTGGACCGGCTGGCACGAGACCCCCCGCGCCGGGCTCACCGACGGCATCGCCGTCATGGCCAACCAGCGCGGCCCCGCCGGCCCGCTCGGCGTCGAGTTCGCCCCGCCCCACCGCGCCGACCGCATCCGGGAACTGCTGGACCGGCGCCGCGACTGGTCCGCGGCCGACATGCCCGGGATCCACATGGACACCCACCTGGCGTCCGCGGCCCCCCTGCTGGACCACCTCGCCGCCCTGGACGACCTGACCGGCCCGGCGGCCGACCTGCGCGAGCACCTCCTGCGCTGGGACCGCCACATGGACGCCGGCAGCCAGGAGGCCGCACGGTACGCGGCCCTGCGCGGCGCGCTCGTCCGCCGCCTCGCCGCCCAGCCGGCCTTCGCGCCGCTGACCGCCCCGCCCGCCTACCCCGACGTCTTCCTGCCCTGGCTGGCCCTGCTCCCCCGCGTCGGCTTCGCCCTCGAACACCTCCTGCGCGCCGAGGAGCTGTACGGCATCGACCGGACCGCCCTGGTCCGGGAGGCCGTCGAGGAGGTCGCCGGGCAGCCGGCCGCCCGCTGGGGCGACACGCACCGCCTCGCCCCCTGGCGGGCCCTGCCCGACCCCGAGCAGGAGGCCCCGGCCCTCTCCGGCGACCACGACTGCGTGCTGTGCACCTCCGCCGTGCCCGGCTGGACCGACCTCGCCGCCCGCGGCCCGGCCGCCCGCTACGTCTGGGACCTGGCCCGCCGCGAGGACAGCTCCTGGGTCGTGCCCTACGGTGCCGACGGCCGCCCCGACAGCCCCCACCACCACGACCAGCTGCCCCTCTGGCTCACGGGCGAGCTGGCCCCGGTCGTCACCGACTGGGCGCAGCTGAAGAAGGAGAGCGATGTCTGACAGCCCCGGCTCCGGGACCACGCCCGAGCACCCGTCCGAGACCATGCACGGGACCGCGTCCGGACAGCCGTCCGAGATCATGCACGGGACCGCGTCCGGACAGCCGTCCGAGATCATGCACGGGACCGCGTCCGGACAGCCGTCCGAGATCATGCACGGGACAGCGTCCGGACAGCCGTCCGGGCACCCCTCCCAGAACGGGTCCGAGCGCCCGTCCACCTACGTGTTCGAGCGGAAGGCCGACGGCTTCGGCACCGTCGGCATCCGGCCCCTCGACGCCGAGGGGGACGCGGACGTCGTCCACGGCTGGGTGCGTGAGGAGCGGGCCGCGTTCTGGGGCATGACCGGTCTGACGCGCGACCAGGTCGCCGAGGTCTACGCCCACATGGCCGGCCTGGACACCCACCACGCCTTCCTCGCCGAGCTGGACGGCACCCCGGTGGCCCTGTTCCAGACGTACGAGCCCACGGAGGACCGGGTCAGCGAGTGCTACGTGGTCGAGCCCGGGGACATCGGCATCCACCTGCTCCTCGCGCCGGCCGGCGGCGACGGCCCGCGACCGGGCTGGACGTCGGCACTGCTGGACGTCTTCACGGCGTACGCGCTGATCGGGCTGGACCGGCGGCGGATCGTGGTGGACCCGGACGTGCGCAACGAGAAGGCGGTCGGCCGTTTCCTGCGGCACGGATTCGAGGCGGGGCCGCTCGTCACCCTGCCGGAGATCGACCTGCCCGACGTGTACCTGCCGGAGAAGAAGGCTCAACTGGCCTTCCTCCGCCGGGAGGTAGCCTTCCCCGGGTGACCTCTCCAGGCCCGGTGACCCCCGAAGACCTCGTCGCCCACTACGGGATGGAGCCGATCCCCCGCGAGGGCGGACTGTTCCGCCGTAGCTGGACCGGCCCCGAGGGGCCGGACGGCCGGGCCGCCGGTTCCGCGATCGTCGCCCTGCTCACCGCGGACGACTTCTCGGCCCTGCACCGCCTGCCCGCCGACGAGGTCTGGCACCACTACCTGGGCGACCCGCTGGAGCTGCTGCTCCTCGCCCCCGACGGGTCCTCCCGGACGGCCGTGCTCGGCCCGGACGTCCTCGGTGGCCAGCATCCGCAGCTCACCGTCCCCGCGCGCACCTGGATGGGCGCGCGGGTCACCGCGGGCGGCGCCTGGACGTTCTTCGGATGCACCATGGCCCCCGGGTTCACCT
Source organism: Streptomyces sp. NPDC059895 (assembly GCF_042731035.1). Taxonomy (NCBI): domain Bacteria; kingdom Bacillati; phylum Actinomycetota; class Actinomycetes; order Kitasatosporales; family Streptomycetaceae; genus Streptomyces; species Streptomyces sp. NPDC059895. The sequence goes on along the minus strand of NZ_JBHWKO010000034.1, from coordinate 79,205 downwards.
ACGGGGACTACGAGCACGGCGACGCGGCCGACCTCACGGCGCGCCACCCGGACCGGGCGGCCCTGATCACGGAACTCTGCCGTCCATGACGTTGCTGTCGGGCCAGGTGGCCCTGGTCACGGGAGCGAGCGGTGGACTCGGCCGGGGGATCGCGCTGCGGTTCGCACAGGAGGGGGCGGACGTGGCGCTGCACTGCCACCGGGGCCTGGAGGCGGCGCGTGACGCCGCCCGCGCGGTCGTCGGGACGGGCCGCCGGGCGGTCGTCCTCCAGGCCGACCTGGCCCGTCCCGAGGAGTGCCGGCGGCTCGTGCGGGAGGCCGCCGAGTGGGGCGGCGGACGGCTGACCGCCCTGGTCAACAACGCGGGCGTACAGCCCGTCCAGGCACTGGCGGACATGTCCGACGCCGACTGGCGGACCGTCCTCGACACCAACCTGACCAGCGTCTTCTCCTGCACCCAGGCCGCCGCCGCGGTCATGCGCGGACAGGACGGCGGCGGCACCGTCACCCACATCGCCTCGGTCGAGGCCGGACGGCCCGCCGAGCACCACGCCCACTACGCCACCTCGAAGGCGGCGGTCGTGACGCACGCCCGCGCGGCGGCACGGGAGTACGGCTCCTGGGGCATCCGCGTCAACACCGTCTCGCCCGGCCTGATCGAACGGGAGGGCCTCGCCGAGGCCTGGCCCGAGGGCGTGCGGCGGTGGCGCGAGGCGGTCGCCGTCGGCCGGCTGGGCCGCCCGGAGGACGTCGGCGACGCCTGCGTCTTCCTCGCCTCCCCGCTCGCCTCCTGGATCACCGGCCACGACCTGGTGGTGGACGGCGGGGTCTCGGCCCGGCCGTCGTGGTGAGCAGGACCGGTCCGCCGTCCGTACGTATCCCCGAGCACACGAGTCCGAGGTACGGAGCGGTTGCGTGAGCGAAGGGCACGACGACGGACGGCGGGACGGGACGACGGCGACCTCGAGAACCCCGGGAGCCCCGGGAGCCCCGGGAGCCGCACGGTCGACCGGCAAGGGCCTCGGAGGCGGCCCGAGCGGCACAGGCACCGGGACGGCGGGACCACGAGACCGGCGAGACCGGCGAGGCAGGCGAGACCGGCGAGGCAGGCGAGGCCGGCGGCTTCAGGGGCTGGTGCTGCTTGGCGCCCTGCTGGTCCTGCTCCTCCTCCCGGGCGCGGGCCGGGCATCCGCCCACGCAGCCCTCCGCGACACCGACCCCGCCGACGGATCCGTCGTCCGGGCCGCGCCCCGCGCCCTCACCCTGACCTTCACCGAGTCCGTCGGCCTGCTCGACGACTCCCTCCGCGTCCTCGACCCCGACAACCGGCGCGTCGAGACGGGCCCGGCACGGCACGCGCAGGGCCGGGCGGACACCGCGCGGATCACCCTGCCCCCCACGCTCGGCGACGGCACCTACACGGTGGCCTGGCGGGTGGTGTCCGCCGACAGCCACCCGATCGGCGGCGCCTTCACCTTCTCCGTCGGCGCACCGTCCGCGACCCGCGCCACCCTGCCCGCCGGCCCCGCCGAGGACCCGGCCACCGCCGGCCTCTTCAAGATCGGCCGCTATCTGGCGTACGGCGCGGCGGCCGTCCTCATCGGTACGGCGGCGTTCCTCGCCGTCTGCCGCCCGCCGGACCCCCGCCCCCTGCGCCGACCGCTGCTCGCGGGCTGGGCCGTCCTCACCGGCTCGACCGTCCTGCTGCTCCTGCTGCGCGCCCCCTACGAGACGGGCGCGGGCCCGGCCCAGGCGCTGGACCCGTCCGGCCTGACCCGCACCCTGACCGGCCGCCCCGGCCTCGCCCTGGCGGTACGGCTGGCCCTGCTGGCCGTGGCCGCCGTCCTCCTCGTACAGCAGCGCGGGCGCGAGCGGATCCCCCGGACGGCCCTCGCCGCCGGCGCCGTCCTCGCCGTGGCCCTCGCCCTGACCTGGGCGGCCGCCGAACACGCGTCGGCCGGCATCCAGGTCCCGGCGGCGATGGCGTCGTCGGTGCTGCACCTGCTGGCGACGGCGGCCTGGCTCGGTGGCCTGACGGCCCTGCTGACCCTGCTCCGCCGGGACGCCCTCCCGGCCCGCGTGGCGGCCCGCTTCTCCCGACTGGCCGCCGCCTCGGTCGCCGTCCTGGCGGTCACCGGCGTCTACCAGTCCTGGCGCGGCCTCGGCTCCCTCGGCGCGCTGACGGACACCCCGTACGGCCGGCTCCTGCTCGCCAAGCTGGCCGCGGTGGCACTGCTCCTCACGGCGGGCGCGCTGTCCCGGCGATGGACCGCCCGGCTGGCGGAGACGGAGGACGGGACGCGGATGCGGTCGAAGACATCGGCGACGACGACAACGACAACGACGGCCACGGCGACGGTGACCGCGGCGACGGTGACCGCGGCGACGGCAACGACGGTGACGGTGACCGCGACGGCGACGGAGACCGCGGCGACGGCGAAGACGCCGGTGACGGCGGCAGCACACGCGGGTACGACCCCCCGGGCACAGGTGCGGGACCGAGTCCCGCAGCCCTCCGGCGGCCACCTCTCCCCGCCGGACACACCCCCGCCCGGCGAGCCGCCGCTGACCCCGTCCGAGGAACAGTCCCTCACCCCGCCCGATGGCCCGTCCCTCACCCCGCCCGAGGACGCCCACCGCCGTGCCCTGCGGCGTTCCGTCCTGGCCGAGGTCGTCGTCTCCGTGGTGGTGCTCGGGCTCACCACCGTGCTGACGGGCACCCTGCCGGCCCGCGCGGAGGCCGAGGCGGCCACCGCCGAGCGGTCCACCGGCCTGCCCGTCGCCTCCGTCACCACGGTCCCCTTCGACGCCGGCGCCACCGGCGGCCGCGGCACGGTACAGATCACCCTCGATCCCGGCCGCGTGGGGAGCAACTCGGTCCAGGCCGTGGTCTACGGCCCCGACGGCGGTTTCGCCGCCGTCCCCGAACTCCGCGTCGCGTTCACCCTCCCCGGCCAGGACATCGGCCCCCTCGACGCCAGGCTCACCGACCGCGGTGGCTACTGGACCGCGACCTCCTTCACCCTGCCCCTCCCCGGCACCTGGGAGATGAAGGTGACGGTACGGACGTCGGAGATCGACCAGGTGAGCGAGACGGCGAGGGTGCGGATCGTACGGTGAGCGGAGTGGTCCCCCACGAACACCGCCGGGACCGTCACGGTGCACCTGTCGGGACAGCGGGTGTCCGACGCTCTGATTGCCGTGCGGCGTGGAACGAGTCGAGGAGAAATCCGGAGCCGGTGATGTCGAGGATGCGGGTCATGGCCGGCGGCGGATGGTGCAGTCGCAGGGTCGTTCCGGCCTCGGTGGCGAGCCGCGACGCCAGGAGGAAGGCGTTGAGGCCGCTGGCGTCACAGAAGGTGACCCCTGTGAGGTCGACGTCGACGCTACGGATGCCGTCGCGCAGGCATGCGGCCACTGCGGCGCGCACGAGCGGGGCCGTGGCCAGGTCGATCTCTCCTGCGAGGGTGATCAGGGCGCGGGTGTCGTGGTCGTGGCGACGGACGTTCAGCTGGGGAAGGGCCATGGCTCCTCGGTTCGGACGTCCCGTCGAAGCGCCGCGCGCGACAGGGCCGGATCCCGGCCTCGTGGCATGCCGCCGTGAAGGGCGTGAGTGGTGACGCGGGGTACGGGCGTGCAAGGGGTGTACGGGCTGCTCGCGCTCCCCTCTGCATCGTCCGCGATGTCGTCGCCGTCCTGACCGGCCGAAGCCGTCGCGACGCGTGCGGGCGAGCCGGTCGTCAGCGGGGAAGCCGGTGTCATCCACCCGCCTGACGGGGAATGAGGCTCATCCCCTTCCCCCGCGGGTGCGGTGCCCGGCGCGCAGCCGCCCGCGTCCGCCGTCGTCGTCGCGATGGCCGGGGCGGGCGCCGCTGCCGCTCGCCCGCGCCCGGTCACGCGGCCTACGGGGGACCGGCGGGGCGGGCCCCGCGACAGGCATTCCGTAGCGGGCGTAGTGGAAAGCGGCGATCCGGTCGCTGTGCTGGGCGTTGAGCAGGTGGATGAGGAGCACGCCCAGGGCGATCAGCGCAAGGATCGCGACCACGGTCACGAAGGTCTCCATGGTGTTCACCGCCCCGCCGGCTGAAGCGGCAGCGCTGCGGTGACGGCCGGGATCCGTGGCCGCACGGCCGCATCGCGGGCCGCGTGTCCTCCTTCGGAGTCCCAGACCGCCGTCGCCGTCGCCGCCACCGCCCGGTCCGTCTCGGACACCGTTCGCAGCCGGGCCGCCTCCTCCACCAACCGGCTCGCGGTCGACGTCGCCCTCGGGTCGCTCGCGGCGGCCATCAGCCAGGCGGCCGGGGCGGGTGCCGTCTGCGGCGGGATCACCAGCAGGTTCCAGCGGCCCACGTGGTACGAGAGCAGCAGCAGCTCGTGCGGATCCTGCTCGGGAAGGAACCAGCCGACGTTCACGACATGCCCGGCGACGGGCACCTTGCGCGGGACGACCGGCCAGTGGGTGGGATTCACCGTGACCCGGGTGATCCGCCCCCACAGCGGATCCAGTACGGCGGTCAGGGCGGGGAGTTCCGCCATCAGATCGCGGGAACGGGGCCACCAGGCGCCGTCCAGCAGAGCCGGTGCGGAACCGACGGGAGCGAGCGACAGGCGGAGAGAGGGCGAGGAGCGCCGGTCTTCCCGTGTCGGCGAGGGGGAGATGGTCGCAGTCATGACGCGGACCCTGCCCCGGACCGGCGACAGCCGGCCCGGCTTATTAGATCGCCGAAAACGACACGGGCGTGGAAGCCGGTGCGCGAAATATCCTCGGTGATTTCAGCGTACTCCCCGGACAGGCCGAAGGGCCCGCACGGCCGACAGGTGTCCCTGACGGGGCGATCGACCCGATCACGGGTTGGGAACCCGCTCAGGTGGTTGCGAGGATCAGGCTCAGTGCCAGCAAGGCGAGTCCCCCCACGGCGATGACGCTGCCCATGAACTTGAAGAATCCGGGGCCGAGGCTCTCGGTGTCCGCGAGGCTCAGATCGCCTGTGCGCCGGCCCCTCAGTTCCAGGGCAGCTCGTCTTCGCGCCAACGTTGCGTCAACGGCACCGCGCAGGTTGAAGGCCCACCTTGCTCCGACGCAGACGGCTGCGGCTCCCAGGGCCGCGAGGAAGATCAGGACCCCTGTCGGGTCGGATGAGGCGGCAGCCGATGTCGTGACGATCATGAACATGGCGCGCAGCATCGCATCCGGCCGAACCGGATGTCGGCAGATCGGTGAACTGAGACGGAAACCGAGACGGAAACCGAGACGGAAACCGAGACGGAAACCGAGACGGAAACCGAGACGGACAACGTCGAAGGGCCCCACCGCGAACGGTGGGGCCCTTCGACATCGTGCCCGGTGTGGCACTGGCGGAGGATACGAGATTCGAACTCGTGAGGGGTTGCCCCCAACACGCTTTCCCAATGTTCGTCTGGGGGTCCTGGGGTGTGCGGGGGCGTTCTGGCCTGCGGTGCAGCTGGTCCGGGCGGGGGTTCTGAACGGTGCTGTACGCCGGTGAATGCAACCAGAACTGCAACTACGGAAGTGGGAGCAGCGTGAGTGTGTCCAGCTTCTGCTCGTGGTTCCTGGCCAGCGGGGAATCGCCTCCTTACTTCCCGTTCCGCGACCAGGCCGCGGTGAGCGCGGTGACCGGGTCACTGTCGGCTGGTGCCGTGGGCCACCATTCGCCGTCGCCGTCGTCGTCCCGGAGGTAGGGGTACCAGCGGGCGTCAGGGCCCAGACGCAGCTGGATGCCGTGGTGGGTGAGGGTGAGGCGGTTGCGCCAGGTTCTGAGGTGTGTGGGGGAGTCGGTCATCTCGGCGAGGGCCGCGTCCACGGCGGTACGGGCGGTCTTCATCACCGTCGGATCGGGGGCGTAGGCCTGTTCGGCGACGATGATGCCCGTGGGACCGCCGTGACGCCAGGCGCGGGTGAGACGTGCGAAGGCAGTGGGTTTGGCGCCGGTGTTCTGGATCAGGTGGTGGAACCACTCAGGTCCGGGGTTGCTTGCGGCGATGCGGACGGCGTCCTGGTGCTGGGTCAGGTGCAGGTCGGCGGTGTCGCCCGCGAGGAGCCGGGCGGCGCGCGCGGTGGCATCGGCCATGAGGCGTGCCAGGTCCGCGGCGGCCAGGCCGGTGCCGGGGGGCGGGGCGACGGGCAATGCTGTGGTGTAGGCGGCGGGTTCCGGGAGTTCGGGCAGTGCGGGGGGCTCTTCGGCCCAGTGGGCGTACGCGGCGGCGGCCGGGGTGCCGGCAGGTGCCGGTGGGGCGGCGGTCTCCTGCGCTGCCGTACGGCGTGCGCGTAGCTGGGCGAAGACCTCCTCGCGACCGCGGCCGCGCAGCGTGAAGAGAACGAATGGGTCGGTGTCGATGGTGGCGGCGATGGCGTAGCAGAGCGCGGCGGCGTGCTTGCAGGGGTGTCCCCAGTCGGGGCAGGAGCACTCCGGATCGAGCTCGGTGGGCAGTGGGAGCAGTGGGACGCCTGCGTGCCGGGCGTCGTCTACGAGTTCGGCGGACATCTCGTCGTCGAGAAGTGCCGCGAGATGTCCGGCGCGGGCCGCGATCGTGTCGAACAGGGCGTCCCACTGGGGGTCGGTGAGGACGGGCAGGTGGACGGCGCAGCGGTAGGGGCGGGGCCTGCTGCCCTGGACGGCGGCTTTGACCTGGCCGGGGGCGATGGTGACGGCGCCGACCATGCCCTGGCGTGCGTAGGTGCGTCCGCGGGACAGGCGTCCCGAGTCCAGGGTGGAGTCCTCCAGGGCCGTCACCCATGCCTGGCCCCACCAGGTCGCGGCGAAGGCATGCCTGCCGCGGGCGGGCGCGCGGCGCTGGCCGGGAAACGAAGGGCTCATGTCTGCCTCCCCAGGGCGACGAGTTCGGCGAGGTCGGCATCGGACAGTTCGGTCAGGGCGGCCTCACCGGAGCCGACGACGGCGTCGGCGAGCGCGCGCTTGGACTCGAGAAGCTTCGCCACCTTGTCCTCCACGGTGCCCTCCGCGAGGAGTTTGTGGACCTGTACGGGCTTGTCCTGGCCGATGCGGTAGGCGCGGTCGGTGGCCTGGTCTTCGACGGCCGGGTTCCACCAGCGGTCGTAGTGCACGACGTGGGTGGCGCGGGTGAGGTTGAGGCCGGTGCCCGCGGCCTTGAGGGAGAGCAGGAACACCGGCACCTCGCCGCGCTGGAAGCGGTCCACCATCTCCTCGCGCGCGGTGACGTGGGTACCGCCGTGCAGGAAGAGGGTGGGGACTCCTCGCTCTGCGAGGTGCTTCTCCAGCAGGGTCGCCATCTGCTTGTACTGGGTGAAGACCAGCACCGACTCGCCCTCGGCGGTGATGGTGTCGATCAGTTCGTCGAGCAGGTCGAGCTTGCCGGACCGGCCGCGCAGCGGTGTCGACTGGCGCAGGTACTGGGCGGGGTGGTTGCAGATCTGCTTCAGCGCGGTGAGGAGCTTCAGAACCAGACCGCGGCGGGCGATGCCCTCGGCTTCGGCGATCTTCGCCATGGTTTCGCGGACCACTGCCTCGTACAGGCTTGCCTGCTCTGCGGTCAGAGGTACGACGCGGTCGGTTTCGGTCTTGGCGGGCAGTTCGGGTGCGATGCCCGGGTCGGACTTCCTGCGGCGCAGCAGGAACGGGCGGACAAGACGGGACAGCCGGTCGGCAGCCTGTGGGTCCTCGCCCGACTCGATCGCTCGGGCGTGCCGGTCGCGGAAGGCCGTGAGCGGGCCGAGGAGTCCGGGGGTGGTCCAGTCGAGGAGCGCCCACAGTTCGGAAAGGTTGTTCTCCACGGGGGTGCCGGTGAGGGCGACGCGGGCGCGGGCGGGCAGGGCGCGCAGCTCACGGGCGGTGACGGCGTAGGGGTTCTTGACGTGCTGTGCCTCGTCGGCGGCGATCAGCGACCATGCGTGCTCGGTGAGGGTCTCCCGGTCGCGGCGCAGGACGCCGTAGGTGACCAGGACGATCTCGTCACCGGCGAGGTCCTTCAGGTGGCGGTCGCCGCCGTGGTAGCGGCGCACGGGGATGGAAGGCGCGAACCTGGCCGCCTCGCGCTGCCAGTTGCCGAGCAGGGAGGTGGGGCAGACGACGAGCGTGGGGCCGGCGGTGGCGGGGTCGGTCTGGCGGTGCAGGTGCAGAGCGAGCAGGGTGATGGTCTTGCCCAGGCCCATGTCGTCGGCGAGGCAGCCGCCGAGGCCGAGTGCGCACATCTCGGCCAGCCAGGCCAGGCCCCGCTTCTGGTACTCGCGCAACGTGCCCCTGAGCGCGGTGGGCTGGGGCACGGGGGTGCGGGACTCGGGATCGCGGATACGAGCGACCAAGTCGCCGAGCGCACCAACCGCCGCACAGGGGACCCGGTCACCGTCCTGCTCGGTCTCGCCGGTCAGCGCGGCGCTCAACGCCTCCATGGGGGTGAGCGGTTCCATCCGGCGTCGCTTGGCACGGGCCACCAGCTTCGGGTCGGCGACCACCCACTGGTCGCGAAGCCGGACGAGGGGACGGCGTGACTCTGCGAGAGCGTCCATCTCGGCCTCGGTGAGCGGCTCGCCGCCCAGGGAGATTTGCCAGCGGAAGTCGAGGAGTGCCTCGGTGTCCAGCAGGCCGCCCGCGGTGGAACCGGGGGCGGTGCGCTGCCCGATCTCCGCGGTCGCGGTGAGCGCCTTGACCAGGTCGCGCGGCCAGTGCACGTCGACACCGGCCGCGCGCAGCGCGTTCGTGGCGTCCCCGAGGAGATCGAAGGCTTCGTCGTCGGTCAACCGGAGCTGATCGGGAGCGGCATCGTTGAGCAGCCTCCGCAGCGGGTGCCAGGCGCGGGCGCCGCGGCGCAGGGCGAGAAGGGTCTCGCTGTCGGCGCGTGGGCCGAGCAGCCGCTCTACTTCGGTCGGCTCGCTCCAGAGTCGTGCGGCCTCGATGACGAGCGCCGGGTCCGCCGCGGTGTGCAGTTGCAGGACGGCACGGAACTGCCGTCGGCGTCCTGCAGGTACATCGACGCGCAGGGAGACACCGACCTCGGCGGTGAGCGCCGCCTGGGTTTCCTCGGCCCATTCACGCAAGGCGGGCACGGCGCGGGTCTCGCGCCAGGCGTACGGCAGCGCTCCCATGGCGAGCGGCGCGGCCGGCGTACGGACCAGATCATCGGCGACCGCGTCGCAGAACTGGCGTACCAGCGCAGCCGGTTCGGCGATCCGTACCGGAGCAGGGCCAGGCTCGGGCAGGCAGTGGGCGTGTGGCGGGAAGGCGGCGGCCAGGGCGTCCAGCGTCTGGCGCTGGGCGGCGGTGCAGGGACCCACCCGCCAGGTGTCGTAACCGGCGGGGGTGAGCGCCGGGTGGAGGCGGCCGTCGGCGAGCAGCCGCAGCGCGAAGCGAGTGGCGGCCTGCCAGGCGGCGCCGGAGGGATGCGTCGGCTCCGCATTGGCCAGGGCGGAGACAGCGACGGCGACAGGCAGCGCGTAACCCTCGACCCTGCGCCGCCTGACCGAGCGGCCGTGCGGCAGAACCAGCTCCACCGCCTCGGTCTCAAGGCCAGTGGGCGCCATACTGTCTCCGGCTGCTGCCCCGGTCGGCTTCCACAGCAGCAGCCGCCCGAGGCGGGCGGGCTCACCGGGCAGGAACACCGCCGCCCAGCCTGCGCCGAGTAGCTCCCTCACGAAGGCGGACGTTTCCTGCCGGGCCAGCGGCGGTGCGCTCTTCGCGCCCGTACTCGGCTCTCGTACGACGACTCGTGCCACTCTCTTCCGCCCTGTCGCTTGCCGGACCCTCCCCTGGCCCGCTCACTACCGAACCCCACCAGGCAACGTCACACGCTGGCAACCGCGGGCCTTGGCCTGACTGCCGGCGACAGCGCCACGACGGATATGCCGCTGCTGAACACACTGGTCCTCAACCGTACGGTGCGGCGCTACGGCGAGGCCATGAGCACCTGGGACCCAGCCGCGCTGAGAGGCGTTGATCGAAGAGGCCACCGTCGACGCCTACGGCGAGGATGAGCCCAGCTCACCGGCTTCTGGACCTGCCGCTGCCTGTTCCCGCCCCCGAGGGCTGGAAGAGGCAGCACGTAGCGCGCATACCGCAGTATGCTTGCGGCTATGGCAGACACCACGCGCATCACGGTGACACTCCCCACCGAGCAGGTGGCGGAGCTGAAGAAGATCACGGACAACATCTCCGGCTACGTGGCCGAAGCGGTCGCCAGGCAGATCCGGCACCAGCTCCTGGGGGCCGACCTGCGCAGCCATACAGACGAGCACGGGGCCTTCAGCGAGGAAGAGCTGGCCGAGGCGCGGGCGCGGATCTTCGGTACGACGCCGGCCGCCGGCGGCGCGAGCGCCGCGTGAGCGGGCACATTGAGACCTTCGTCCTGGACTGTGAGGGGCTGTCGGCCTGGGTGGCGCAGGACCGGAAGGTTCTGGCGATGTTCCAGGTGTTCCACGACATGGGAGCGGACCTTGTCGTCAGCGCCAACACCATCGTGGAGGTGAGCCACGCCAGGGTGAACCTGCCCCGACTGCAATGGGCGCTCTCCCGGGTCAAGGTGGAGCCGATCACGGAAGCGGCGGCGAAGGCGGCGGCACAACTGCTCAAGGGCGCCGGTCTGCACGGACACAAGTACGCGATCGACGCCACTGTCGCGGAAGTGGCCTTGCGCCAGCCTGGCCCGGTTGCCATCCTCACGTCGGATGTCGACGACATGACCCGGCTGTGCGGCAGCAAGGTCCGGATGATCGGGCTATGACCGGGCGATATCGTCCCGGGACCATGGACAGAGCCGCGTGGATCTGCCGAGAACCAGAGTCGCCGCAGGCCAGCCCGCGATGGGTGAACAACGCATCGACGGATACGGCCGCGTTCGGTGTCAAAGCTCCTCAGGGTCTTCGCCGGTCGCCCTGTAGGGCGTGAGCGTGCGCCTTGCCTGCTTGAGGAAACATCCTAAATGTCGCCTATAAGCGCAACCGAAACTGCAACCACGGCATGCCGAAGAGCTGGACCGCTATGAGCGGTCCAGCTCTTCGTTTCGCCTGTTCAGGCGGCTGCGGAGGATACGAGATTCGAACTCGTGAGGGGTTGCCCCCAACACGCTTTCCAAGCGTGCGCCCTAGGCCTCTAGGCGAATCCTCCGGTGGGAACATTACATGACCGAGAGGAGTGCTCGCGAACTCGTTCCCTGCCCCTGACATCAGGTAGCCTTGGCGCAGCCCCTCACGCGGCGCTATCTGACTGAACTCCCCCAGGGCCGGAAGGCAGCAAGGGTAGGTCGGCTCTGGCGGGTGCGTGGGGGGCGCTTGCGTTCCCGGGGTGTCCGCGGGGCCGAGGGGGCTGTCGGCAGGGGCGGCCCGGCGGCTCGGGCGGCTCCGATCGTCTCGGAGCTCGGGCGAGTCCGGTTGTCGGTGGGCGCCTATAACCTCGTATGCGTGTCGTCTCTCGCGTTGTACCGCCGCTACCGCCCGGAGTCCTTCGCCGAGGTCATCGGGCAGGAGCATGTCACCGACCCGCTGCAGCAGGCGCTGCGGAACAACCGGGTCAATCACGCGTACCTGTTCAGCGGGCCGCGCGGGTGTGGCAAGACGACCAGCGCACGCATCCTGGCCCGGTGCCTGAACTGCGAGCAGGGGCCCACGCCGACTCCCTGCGGGGAGTGCCAGTCGTGCCAGGACCTGGCGAGGAACGGGCCGGGGTCCATCGACGTCATCGAGATCGACGCGGCCTCGCACGGCGGTGTGGACGACGCCCGTGACCTGCGCGAGAAGGCCTTCTTCGGGCCCGCCGGCAGCCGCTACAAGATCTACATCATCGACGAGGCCCACATGGTCACGCCGGCCGGCTTCAACGCGCTGCTCAAGGTCGTCGAGGAGCCGCCGGAGCACCTGAAGTTCATCTTCGCCACGACCGAGCCCGAGAAGGTCATCGGGACCATCCGGTCGCGGACCCACCACTACCCGTTCCGCCTGGTCCCGCCGGGCACCCTGCGGGAGTACCTCGGCGCGGTGTGTCAGAAGGAGGACATCCCCGTCCAGGACGGGGTGCTGCCGCTCGTCGTGCGCGCGGGGGCGGGGTCCGTGCGTGACTCCATGTCCGTCATGGACCAGCTGCTCGCCGGCGCGGGCCCCGACGGTGTGACGTACACCATGGCCACCTCGCTGCTCGGGTACACGGACGGCTCGCTGCTCGACTCCGTTGTCGAGGCCTTCGCCACGGGTGACGGGGCCGCCGCCTTCGAGGTCGTGGACCGTGTCATCGAGGGCGGCAACGACCCCCGGCGCTTCGTCACCGACCTCCTGGAGCGGCTGCGGGATCTGGTGATCCTCGCCGCCGTCCCGGACGCGGCGGAGAAGGGCCTCATCGACGCCCCCGCCGATGTCATCGAGCGGATGCAGGCCCAGGCCGGTGTCTTCGGCGCCGCCGAACTCAGCCGCGCCGCCGACCTCGTCAACGAGGGCCTCACCGAGATGCGCGGCGCCACCTCGCCCCGCCTCCAGCTCGAGCTGATCTGCGCGCGCGTCCTGCTGCCCGCCGCCTACGGCGACGAGCGGTCCGTCATGGCCCGCCTCGACCGCATCGAGCGCGGGGTGAACTTCTCCGCGAGCGGCGCCGCCGGGATGCCGGCCATGGGGTACGTGCCCGGGCCCGAGGCCCACGGGGGAGCGGCGGCCGGGGTCCCCGCCGCCGCACCGATCCCGCCGGGCGGCGGCGCGGCGGCCGCCCGCGCGGCGGTACGCGGACCGGGAGCCCAGTCCCAGTCCCAGCCTCAGCCCCAGTCCCAGTCCTATCCGCAGGTCACCACCCCGCCCCCCGTCCCGTCCGCGCCCCAGCCCGCAACCCCGGCCGCCGCACCCGCCCCTGCGCCCGCTGCCGCCCCCCCTTCCGCCCCTGCGGCCGCCGCCGCGCCGGCCGCACCCGCCCCGGCACCAGCTACTGCCCCCGCCCCAGCCCCCTCGGCCCCCGCCCCGGGTGCCTGGCCCGCGGCCGCTCCCGTGGGCAGCGGACGCCGCCCCGGCGGCTGGCCCACGGCCGCTCCCGCGGGCGGCGGCGGTGCCCGCCCTCCGGCGACCCCCGCGGCCCCGCCCGCCGGCGCTCCGGCCGCCGCCACCCCGGCCGCCTCCGCGCACGCCGCCTACGCACCCCCGGCGGGTGGCCTCGACCCCCGCACGCTCTGGCCGAACATTCTGGAAGCGGTCAAGAACCGCCGCCGCTTCACCTGGATCCTCCTCAGCCAGAACGCCCAGATCACCGGCTTCGACGGCACCACACTCCAGCTCGGCTTCGCCAGCGCCGGTGCCCGCGACAACTTCGCGAGCAGCGGCAGCGAGGACGTGCTGCGGCAGGCGCTGGGCGAGCAGTTCAACGTCCAGTGGAAGATCGAGGCGATCGTCGAGGCCGGCGGCGGCTCAGGCGGCTCCGGCGGCTACGGCGGGGCCGCCTCCCCGGCCGGCGGCTACGGCGGGGCCGCCTCCCCGGCCGGCGGCTACGGCGGGGCCGGTGGCCCGTCCGGTGCCGGCGGTCCCGGTGGCTTCTCCGGCTCCGGCAGCCCCTCCGCCTTCGGCGGCGGTGGCGGCGCCCCGGGCGGTGGTCAGGGCACGCCCGGCGGCTACGGCTCCTCGGATGGCTACGGCGGTGGCGGCGGCGCTCCCCGGTCCGCCTCCCCGGCCGCGTCCACCGGCCCGAACACCGCCCCGGCCCGGTCCGCGTCCACGGCGGCCCCCGCCCCGGCGGCACCCCGCCCGCAGCCCTCGTCCGCCCCGGAACCCGTGGCCCTCGAGGACGACATCCCCGAGGACGACGACCCCGACCTCAACGAGTCCGCCCTCTCCGGCCACGAACTGATCGTGCGGGAGCTGGGGGCGACGGTCGTGGAAGAGTTCACGAACGAGTAGCGGACCCGACCTGCCGGGCGCCCCACCTGCCGGGCGTCCCACCTGCCGAAAGCCCCACCCGCCGGAACCGCACACCTGGCGTCGACGCGGGCAGGGCATCAGCCGCGCACCGAGCCGCGGCCCGGCGCGGCCCGCCCGGTGCGGCCCGCCCGGCTCGGTCCCGCCCGTCCCGTCCCGCCCGTCCCGTCCCGCCCGGCGCGGCCCGCCCGGCGCCGCCCGGCCCGGAGGAACCGGGCCCACCCCAGCCCACTCCACCCCAGCCCACTCCACCCCAGCCCAGCCCACTCCACCCCAGCCCACTCCACCCCCACCCCAACCCGGCTCGGAGGAACCTACGAAGGTTCCGCCCCACCCCCCTCGGAAGCCCGCACAAACCGCTCGGCCCGCCGCCCGTTAGGCTGGCCCCGTGAACGTCCTCGTCATCGGCAGCGGCGCCCGCGAACACGCCCTGTGCCGCTCACTGTCCCTCGACCCCGCCGTCACCGCGCTGCACTGCGCCCCCGGCAACGCCGGCATCGCCGAGGTCGCCGAGCTGCACCGGGTCGACGCCCTGGACGGCAAGGCCGTGTCCGAGCTCGCCACCGAACTCGGCGCCGACCTCGTGGTCGTAGGCCCCGAGGCCCCGCTCGTCGCCGGGGTCGCCGACGCCGTGCGCGAGGCGGGCATCCCGGTCTTCGGCCCCTCCGGGGAGGCCGCGCGGCTGGAGGGCTCCAAGGCGTTCGCGAAGGACGTGATGGCCGCGGCCGGCGTGCCGACCGCCCGGTCCTACGTCTGCACCACACCCGACGAGGTGGCCGAGGCCCTCGACGCCTTCGGCGCCCCGTACGTCGTCAAGGACGACGGACTGGCCGCCGGCAAGGGCGTCGTGGTGACCGACGACCTCGAGGCCGCGAAGGCGCACGCGGCGGGATGCGAGCGGGTCGTCATCGAGGAGTTCCTCGACGGCCCGGAGGTCTCCCTCTTCGCGATCACCGACGGCGACACCGTCGTCCCGCTCCAGCCCGCCCAGGACTTCAAGCGCGCGCTCGACGGCGACGAGGGCCCCAACACCGGCGGCATGGGCGCGTACTCCCCGCTGCCCTGGGCCGATCCGACGCTGGTCGACGAGGTCAAGCGGACCGTGCTGCAGCCGACCGTCGACGAGATGCGGCGCCGCGGCACCCCCTTCTCCGGCCTGCTCTACGCCGGCCTCGCGATCACCGCCCGCGGTGTGCGCGTGATCGAGTTCAACGCCCGGTTCGGCGACCCCGAGACCCAGGTCGTCCTGGCCCGTCTGAAGACCCCGCTCGCCGGCGTCCTCATGGCCGCCGCCACCGGCAACCTCGGCGACCTCGCGCCGCTGCGCTGGAGCGAGGAGGCGGCCGTCACGGTGGTCGTCGCCTCCCACAACTACCCCGGCACCCCGCGCACCGGCGACCCGATCACCGGCCTCGACGAGGTCGCCGCCGAGGACGCCCCGCACGCCTACGTCCTGCACGCCGGCACGCGCCACGACGGCGACGCCGTGGTCAGCGCGGGCGGCCGGGTCCTGTCCGTCACCGCCACGGGCGAGGACCTGACGCAGGCCCGCGAGCGGGCGTACCGGTCGGTCGCGCGGATCGGTCTCGACGGCTCCCAGCACCGCACCGACATCGCGGCGAAGGCCGCGGCGGACGCGACGGCGGAGGCGTAACAGGCCGACCAGCAGGCACTTTCGGGCCCCGGTTCCAGCAGGTGACCACCTCTGGAATCCGGGGCCTGTTCGTTGCCCACAGTCATGCACCTTTCCCCAAAGCCATTCCATCGAGTGAGCGCTGCCCTATCCGGCTGACGGGGGCCGGAGGGCCAACTAGGGTGCGGCGCAAGCTTTCCGGCACTTGGCCCATCGGCATTGCGATGTCAGTGGCGGGTGCCACAGTGGGGGAGTGAGCGAAACGCAGCGGGCTGGGCCGGCCAGGACAGCCGGGATCGAGGGGAGGGGGTGAGGTCCGGCCGTGACCGGTATGGGAAGGGAAGCGGGCGCGCAGGCCGCCAGGGCCCGGGCGCTGGCCGTACTGCGCATCCGCGGCTGGGCGCTGGCGCTGGCGCTGCTGCCGGCGGCGGCCGCCGTGATCCTGCTGGCGGGCGCCTCCTCCGGACACCTCGTGGGCCCCGGCTGGGACGTCGCCCGCGGGGTCGTGTCCGCGCTCGCGCTCGTCGCGCTGACCGCCGCCGCTGTGGTCGCCCTGGTCGTCGCCCGCGCCCGCCCCGCCGTCAGTCCCACGGTCGCGATCGCCGAGAGCGCGGCTCCCGACCTGTACCGGCTGGTGCGCGACCTCGCCGACCGGCTCGACGTCCCCGCGCCGTCGGCCATAGCGCTCACCCCGGACTGCGACAGCTGGCTGGAGGACCGCGCCCACCCGGCCCACGGCCCGCCCGCGCCCCGCGACCCGGACGAGATAGCCGGGCCGGGCCGGCAGCTTCACCGCCGTACGCCGACCGCGCCCGTCCTCGTCATCGGCTCGCCGTTCCTGTGGTGGATGCGGGTGGCCGAGCTGCGGGCCGTCCTCGCCCCGGTCGTCGCCGGTACGGGACCCTCGGCGCACCCCGACATAGCCGCCGCCCGGCGCTTCGTGCGGGGGCTGGACGCCGCGGTGGCCGTCTCCGCCGACCGCGGTCGCTGTCCCGGCGTGCGCCTGGTCTGCGCGGGCGTCGGCCGGGTCGCGCGGCTGATGCTGCGCGGCTGCCAGGTCCACGCGGCGGAGATGGAGCGGGGGGTGGCCGCGGCGGCGGCCGAGCGCGCGCAGACCGTGGACTACGGCCTGCGGATCGTCGCGCAGGAACAGGTGGGGCTGGCGTACGCGGGCTGGGACCGGCTCCTGACCCGGGTGGCGCTGCCCGCCTGGCGGATGGGCCGGTGGCCGTCCCGGCTGGACGCGGGGGTCGTCGCCGCCCTGACCGAGCTGTCCCGGCGGGACCGCCTCGCCGAAGGGTTCGCCTCCCGGCTCGGGGAGCGTCCGGCCTGCGACCTGCTGGAGGAGCCCGGCGTGGTCGACGAGGCCGCGTCCCTGCTGGCCGCGCGTCTGTTCCACGGC
This sequence comes from Streptomyces sp. NPDC059895, assembly GCF_042731035.1. NCBI lineage: Bacteria > Bacillati > Actinomycetota > Actinomycetes > Kitasatosporales > Streptomycetaceae > Streptomyces > Streptomyces sp. NPDC059895. The sequence continues at coordinate 62,307 of NZ_JBHWKO010000034.1, read as the reverse complement.
GGCCCGGCGGAGCCCGGACCGGACTGGTCCCCGGTGGGCTGGCAGGACTATCCGGACGAGGTCGTGGACCGCAAGTGGCGCACCGACGCGGCCCGCCTGCACCGCGTCCTGGACGCCTTGGGCGTCCGCCGCATCCCCGACCGGCCGGCGGCGGCCGCCTCCGACGGTCCCACGCTGGCCCGGGTCCTGGACCACCTGACGGGCGTCGAGCACGCGCTCCCCGGCCGGGAGGCCCCCGCCCCCCCCCCCCCGGCCCCCACCGGCGACACCCGCGCGCCAGCGCCTGCCCGCGCCCCCGCGCCCGCCCCCGCGGCCGGCGGGGACGACGACGAGGACCCGCCCGCTCCCAACCCCCGCAGCGCCGCCCTCGCCGCCCGCCTCGGCGCCGAGCTGGCCCGGGAGGAGACCGACACGGAACCGTCCCCGGCCGTCCCGGGGCTCCCCGTGCCCGGACAGGGCCCCGACCCGGCCGCCCTCTGGGACGGCGGCACGCTCCCGCTCTTCCCCCTCCAGCCCCCGCGCACCGACCGCGAACTCCTCACCGACCACGTCACCGCGATGGTCTGCTGCGCCGCGATGGACACGGTCGGGGCCACCCCGGGCCTGGACTGGCTGGACGGCCCGTCCCTGCTGGTCGACGGCGAACGCGTGACCGATCTGGCCCCCCGCGTGCTCAGCCTGGTGGAGGACGGCGACGCGGCCCCGCTGCGCAGCTGGCTGGTCGAGCTGGGGATACGCCCGGAGAAGCCGGTCCGCCTCGGCTGACGCACCCGGCGCCGCCCCCGGCCGCCTCCGGAGCGATTGATTCCACTTCCAGCCGATTCACACCGAATAGTGACTGTCTGCGCGCGTTATGTGATGTGCTGGGACCGAACGAGCCCATGGCATGAGCGCGCGACATAGGACAACCGGACAACCTCGTCACCCCACACCGGGCGACAGGCACCGACACCAGCACCAGCACCAGCACCACGCCGTCACGCGGGCCACCCCCGCCACCACGGCGGACCACCACACCACCACCTGGCACGACCACCTGGCACAACCACCACGGGGGCCAAAGGGAGGGGAGCACCATGGGACAGGACCTGGGGCAGGATCTGGGGCAGGACCTGGGGCAGGATCTGGGACAGGACCTGGGGCAGGACCTGGGGCAGGATCTGGGACAGGACCACATCCGCCGGTGGGAGTCGGGAGCGCTGGCGCACGCCGTGACCGACCCGTTCGGGCAGGGCCCCCTCCCCTGGCTGCGCGGCAGCGAGACGTACTTCGACGACACCGGCCAGGTCGTCCCCTGGTACGTCGACCCGGCCCCCGCCCCGGGCCACGCCCGGGACGCCGCTCCCCGTATCCCGTCCCCCCGCGCCTCCGGCGGCCCGCGCTCCGCCGACGACGTACGCCGCCAGATCAAGGGCTTCATCTCGACCGGCGCGGTCGCCCCCGGCGATGCCCTCGACTTCCACATCACCGTCGACCCGCCCCAGGAATTCGCCGTCGACATCTACCGCATCGGCCACTACGACGGCGACGGCGCGGCGAAGATCACCACCAGTCCGCGGCTGTCCGGCATCGTCCAGCCCCCGCCGCTGACCGCCGACCGCACGGTCTCCTGCCACCACTGGTGGCTCTCCTGGCGACTGCAGATCCCGTCGTACTGGAACATCGGGGCCTACGTCGCCGTCCTCACCACCGCCGACGGCCACCGTTCCCACATCCCCTTCACCGTCCGCGACAGCCGCCCCGCCGACCTGCTCCTGCTGCTCCCCGACATCACCTGGCAGGCCTACAACCTCTACCCGGAGGACGGCCGCACCGGCGCCAGCCTCTACCACGCCTGGGACGAGCAGGGCCGCCTGCTGGGCGAGGCCGACGCCGCCACGACCGTCTCCTTCGACCGCCCCTACGCCGGCGCGGGCCTCCCGCTCCACGTCGGCCACGCCTACGACGTCATCCGCTGGGCCGAGCGCTACGGCTACGACCTCGCCTACGCCGACGCCCGCGACCTGCACGTCGGCAGCATCGACCCCGCCCGCTACCGCGGCCTGATCTTCCCGGGCCACGACGAGTACTGGTCGCAGGCCATGCGCCGCACCGTGGAACGCGCCCGCGACAGCGGCACCTCGCTGGTCTTCCTCTCCGCCAACACCCTGTACTGGCAGGTGGAACTGGGCCCGTCCCCGTCGGGTGTCCCCGGCCGCCTGCTCACCTGCCGCAAGCGCAAGGGTCCCGGCCGCTCCGTCCTCTGGCGCGAGATCGACCGGGCCGAGCAGCAGCTGATCGGCATCCAGTACGCGGGCCGGGTCCCCGAACCGCGCCCGCTGATCGTCCGCAACGCCGGTCACTGGCTGTGGGAGGCGACCGGCACCCACGAGGGCGAGGGGATCGAGGGCCTGGTCGCCGGCGAGGCCGACCGCTACTTCCCCCGCACCCCGCTCCCGGACCACGAGGAGCGCACCCTCCTCGCCCACTCCCCGTACACCGACACCGCGGGCGTCCAGCGCCACCAGGAGACCTCCCTGTACCGGGCCCGCTCGGGCGCCCTGGTCTTCGCCTCAGGCACCTTCGCCTGGTCGCCGGCCCTGGACCGTCCCGGCCATGTGGACCCCCGTGTCCAGCGCGCCACCGCGAACCTGCTGGACCGCATCTGCAAGCGCGACTGAACCCCTCCGGCGGCCCGCGAGGACCGCGCCCGCGCCCCCGCGCCGGCCCCCGCCCGACCCTCTGTCCTGATCGATCCCGGTCTAAGGGAGAATCAAGTCATTGGACAGAACCACGGGGAGGAACCGTGTCCGGATTCGTAGAAAAGCCCGAGCCCCTTCAGGTGCCGGGCCTGGTGCACCTCCACACCGGCAAGGTGCGTGAGCTGTACCGGAACGAGGCGGGCGACCTCGTGATGGTCGCCAGCGACCGTACGTCCGCCTTCGACTGGGTGCTGCCGACCGAGATCCCCGACAAGGGCCGCATCCTCACGCAGCTCTCCCTGTGGTGGTTCGACCAGCTGGCCGACCTGGTCCCCAACCACGTCCTCAGTACCGAGCTCCCGGCCGGTGCCCCCGCCGACTGGGCCGGCCGCACCCTGGTCTGCAAGTCGCTGCGGATGGTCCCGGTGGAGTGCGTGGCCCGTGGCTATCTGACCGGCTCGGGCCTCGTCGAGTACAAGGAGTCCCGTACGGTCTGCGGCCTCGCCCTGCCCGAGGGCCTGGTCGACGGCAGTGAGCTCCCCGCCCCGATCTTCACCCCGGCCACCAAGGCCGCGGTCGGCGAGCACGACGAGAACGTCTCCTACGAGGAGGTCGCCCGCCAGGTCGGCGCCGACACCGCCGCCCAGCTGCGCCAGGCGACCCTCGCCGTCTACGGCCGGGCCCGCGACATCGCCCGCGACCGGGGCATCATCCTCGCCGACACCAAGTTCGAGTTCGGCCACGAGGGCGACACCCTGGTCATCGCCGACGAGGTCCTCACCCCGGACTCCTCCCGCTTCTGGCCGGCCGACCGGTGGCAGCCGGGCCGCGCGCAGCCGTCGTACGACAAGCAGTTCGTGCGCGACTGGCTGACCTCGTCCGCCTCGGGCTGGGACCGCGCGAGCGAGCAGCCGCCGCCGGAGCTGCCCCAGGAGATCGTGGACGCCACGCGCGCGAAGTACGTGGAGGCGTACGAGCGCCTCACCGGCACGAGCTGGGCGTAGGCCCCGGACAGGGGCGTGGCCGGGACCCGGGCCACGCCCCGCCCCGCCCCCCTGCCCCACGGAAGAGGCGCGAGCGCGACGGCGCGGGCGCGACGCCGCGACCACAACGGCGCGAGCGCAACGGCGCGAGCGCAACGGCGCGAAAGGGCACGGCAAGGCACGAAAAAGCCCCCCGACACAAGCCGGGGGGCTTTCTCCGCGAGCGGACGACGAGGCTCGAACTCGCGACCTCAACCTTGGCAAGGTTGCGCTCTACCAACTGAGCTACGTCCGCGTTGCGCCGTGGCGCGAGAGCAACTATACCCAACCCCGCTCGCGTGCGAGCCGCACCGCCGCATGCCGGTTCTCCGCCCCGAGCTTGGAGACGGCCGACGAGAGGTAGTTCCGCACGGTTCCCGGCGACAGCGCGGCCCGCTCGGCGATCTCCGCGACGGGCGCCCCGTCGGCGGCGAGTTCCAGCACCTCGGCCTCACGCGAGGTCAGCGGCGAGTCCCCGGCGGCGATGGCGTCGGCGGCCAACTCGGGGTCGACGTACCGGTTGCCGGCGTGCACGGTCCGGATGATCTCGGCGAGCCGCCGCGCGCTCACTGTCTTCGGGACGAACCCGCGCACACCCGCCGCGAGCGCCCGCTTCAGATGCCCCGGCCGGCCGTGGCTGGTGACGATCAGCGTCTGGCACGCGGGCAGTTCCGCCCGCAGCGATGTGGCGACCTTCACACCGTCCGCGCCGGGCATCTGGAGGTCCAGGACGGCCACGTCCGGCCCGTGCGCCCGCGCCATGGCCAGCGCCTCCGGGCCGGTGGCCGCCTCGGCGACGATCACCAGGTCGTCCTCCAGCGAGAGCAGCGCGGCCAGCGCGCCCCGGATCAGATGCTCGTCGTCGGCGAGCAGCACCCGCACGGTCATGCGGTGACCTCCCGTGCCGGGGCCGTCTCCCGCAGGGGCACCTCGGCCACCACCCGGAACGTCCCCGAGCCGGCGAACCCGGCCTCCGGCGTCCCGTCCACCTCCGCGAGCCGCTCCCGCAGCCCGGCGAGCCCCGATCCGCCCCGGCCGCCTCCCGCCGCACCTACCCCGCCACCGGAGGGATCCGCCCCACCGCCGGCAGGCCCCGCCCCACCGCCGGCAGGCCCCGCCCCACCGCCGGCAGGCCCCGCCCCACCGCCGGCAGGCCCCGCCCCACCGCCGGCGGGCTCCACGCCGTCGTTCTCCACCGTCAGCACCACATGTCCCTCCGTCACCCGCAGTCTCACGGAACACCGTGCGGCGTCCCCGTGCCGCAGCACGTTCGTGGTCGTCTCCCGCACCACCCAGCCGAGCGCCGACCGCACCCCGGCGGGCAGCCGGTCGGCCGCCCCGGCCGGGACCCGCACCTCGCACTCGATCCCGGCGGCCGTCAACACGCCGTGCGCGCCGCTGAGTTCCACGCCCAGATCGGCCTCCCGGTAGCCCCGTACGACGTCGCGCACCTCGCGCTGCGCCTCCCGCGCGATCCGCTGCACCTCGATCATCTGCTCGACCGCCTCCGGCCGCCCCCGCCGGGCCAGTTGGACCGCCAGCTCGCTCTTCAGGGCGATGACCGCGAGGTTCCGCCCCATCACGTCGTGCAGGTCCCGCCCGAACCTCAGCCGTTCCTCCGCGACGGCGAGCCGGGTACGGGTCTCGCGGGCCTCGTCGAGTTCGTAGACGGCGTTGAGGAGCCAGACGGAGAAGACCGAGGTGAAGGCCAGGAAGCCGGAGCCGAGAAGCACCGTGAGCGCCGTGGCCAGCACGTCCGTCCAGCCGGCGCCGAACGCCAGCGTCATGGCGGCGGCCCCCGCGCCGAACGCGGCGACCAGGCACAGCACCCGGCTGCGCCGCCGGATGCCGAGCACGATCGTGCCGGCGCCGAAGGTGAGCACGCCCCCGAACACCCCGCCCAGCGCGGTGACCGCGTCCGCGTGCCCGTCCCGCCCGTCGGCCAGGGCGAGCGCCAGCAGGGCCGGCGCGCCGGTGACGGCGGCCAGTGCGTACAGCAGGCGCGCCGGCCGTCCGCGGCGCCCGCGTACCCAGTCCAGCGCCCGCAGGGCGGTCACCGTGGCGAGCACCGCGTGGACGAGCACCAGGACGAACAGCCAGCCGGCCGCCGGTACGCCGCCCCCGACGAGGACCGGCACACCGAAGGCCCCGACCTCGATCACGGGGAAGACGAGGTACGACCACCGGGTGTACGTCTCCACCTTCGCCGGCGTGCTCTTCCGCCGCCACCAGCCCCCCGCCCTGCGCATCGCTACGACTCCCCGCTCTCCGCCGCTCTCTGCTGCTCTCCGCAGTGCCCCGCCGCTCCCCGCCGTTCCCCGCGGTTCTCGGCCGCGTCACCGTCCCGCTGTCCCGCCGCCCGCGAGGCCGCCCCGGGAGACCGGCGTCCGGTGCGCCCGGTCCCGGCCCCCCGCTTCCGACCGGTCAGCGCCGCGGCTCCCACCGGAACCACCGCCGTACAGCAAACACCGCGGCCACCGTCCAGGCCAGCGCGATGGCCAGGGCGGCCGCCGTCTCGCGTGCCGAGAGGTCGCCGGTCCAGCCGCCGCGGACGAGGGTGACGACCGGGCTGAGCGGCAGCAGTCCGCACACGGAGGCGACCCGGTCGGGCAGCAGTTCCAGCGGTACGGTCACCCCGGAGGCGACCATCGACACCAGCACGAACGGCATCGTCGTGACCTGCGCGCTCTCCACGGTCCGGGTCAGGCTCGCCGTGACCGCCGCCAGCGCCGCGCACATCACCAGCCCCGACAGCACACCCAGCACCGCCAGCTGGGGCGCTTCGGGGGCCGGCACGTCGAGGAAGGCCGTACAGCCGACGGCCAGCACCAGGCACTGCACGAGCCCGGTGGCGAGCACCGGCAGCGCGGAACCGGCGAGCACCTCCGGGTCCCGCAGCTCCCCGGTGCGCAGCCGCTTCAGCACGAGTTCCTCACGCCGGGCGGTGTAGATCCCGGTCAGTGCCCCGTACACGCCGAACAGCAGCGAGAACCCGATCGCGGCGGGCAGCAGCACCAGCCCGACGGTGAGCCCGGCCTCGCCGACATCCATCTCGTCGACCACCGACCGCAGGCTGAACGGCAGCGCGAGCGGCACCAGTACGGCGGCCACGAGAGTGGCCCTGCTCCGCCCGAGCAGCGTCAGTTCGGCCCGCGCGAGGGCGCCCATCCGGCTCACCGGCGTGGTCCCCGCACCCCTGCCCGCGCCCACCGCACCCCTCCTCGCGCCCACCGCACCCCTCCTCGTGCCCACCGCGTCCCTCCCCGGTGTCCCCGGTGTCCCCGGTGTCCCCGAGGCCCCCGGCGTCCCCTGCCCCCCGGCCGTGGCGCCGCTCATGCCGCGTCCTCCTCGTTCCTCTCCCCGGCGCTCCGCGCGATGCCGAGGAACGCCTCCTCCAGCGACGCGGACCGCACGTCCAGCCCCCGCAGTTCGACGCCGGTCCGCTCGGCCCACACCAGCAGCCCGGTGGCCGCCCGCTGCAACTGACGGGTCCGCAGCCGCACGAGGCGCCCGTCGGTCTCGTGGTCGCACACGCCGAGTTCGGCCAGGGGCGGCAGATCGCCGATGAAGTACCCCTCGGGCAGGCGGAAGGAGATCCGGGACGGCTGTGTGGCGGTCACCTCGGCGGGTGTCCCGGCGGCCGCGATGCGCCCGTCGTGCAGGATGGCCAGCCGGTCGGCGAGTCCTTCCGCCTCTTCCAGGTAGTGCGTGGTGAGCAGCACCGTCGTCCCCGTGTCGCGCAGGGATCGGACCAGGTCCCAGGTGTCCCGGCGCCCTTCGGCGTCCAGACCGGTCGTCGGTTCGTCGAGGAACAGCACCTCCGGTTCCCCGAGCAGCGCCAGCGCCAGGTCGAGCCGCCGCCGTTCGCCCCCGGACAGCTGCTTGACCCGCACCCGGGCCTTCCCGGGCAGTCCGACCAGGGCGAGCGCCTCCGCCACCGGCCGGGCCCCGCTCACGCACCCGGCCCACATCCGCGTGGTCTCCTCGACGGTCAGCTCGGAGGGGAAGCCGCCCTCCTGGAGCATCACCCCGGTACGCGGCCGTACGGCGGCCCGCTCGGCGTGCGGGTCGTGGCCGAGGACCGTCACCCGCCCGCCGTCGGGCCGTTCGAGCCCTTCCAACAGCTCCACCGTCGACGTCTTCCCGGCGCCGTTGGTGCCCAGCAGGGCGAAGATCTCTCCCCGGCCGACGTGGAAGGAGATCCCGCGCACCGCCTCGAACCGGCCCCCGTACACCCGACGGAGGTCGGTGACCTCGATCACACGCTCTACCGTGTCCCCGGTGTCCCCGGTGTCCCCGGTGTCCCCGGTAGGCCCGCTGTCCCCGGCCGACCCGGCTTCCCTGGCTGTCCTGACTTCCCCGGCATCCATGGCTTCAGCGTCCCGGCCGTCGGGCGCGGGCGGCAGTGCGCGCTGTCATCACTCCGCATGACAAATGTCAGAAGGCGCGGGGGAAAGGGAGGCGGCCGGGACGGCGGTGGCACACGAAAAGACCCCGGTCCAGAGGACCGGGGTCTCATTCCCGAGCGGACGACGAGGCTCGAACTCGCGACCTCAACCTTGGCAAGGTTGCGCTCTACCAACTGAGCTACGTCCGCATTGCCTCCGACCGGCTCTCACCGATCGGCGCGAGCACCAGCCTACCTGATCCACCGAGGTGGTCGGGACGGCGATGCAGAGCGGGTGACAGGAATCGCACACTGCGCCTTCCCCCTGGAAGGGGGATGTTCTGCTACTGAACTACACCCGCACGGCCTCCGTGAGCTGGGCTTTTCCGGCCCCGCCCGGCGGCGTGCTCCAGACATTAGCCGACCATGTGGGGGGTAGCGCAAGTCGGTTGTCCCCGGGGGCCGCTGACGGACCCCGGGGACCTGCCGGGGAACGGCTCACTGCGCCTCGGCGAACGCCTCGTAGACCTTCTTGGGGATCCGGCCGCGGGCGGGCACGTCCATCTTGTTCGCCTGGGCCCAGGCGCGGACGGCCGCCGGGTCGGGGGCGACCTCCGTCTGCTGGTACGCCCTGCCGGACCTCGACCGCTTGCGGCCGGCCTCCACGTACGGCGCGAGCGCCTTACGCAGTTTCTCGGCATTGGTTTCATTCAGGTCGATCTCGTACGACTTGCCGTCGAGTCCGAAGGCGATCGTTTCCGCCGCTTCCGAGCCGTCGATGTCGTCAAAGAGAGTGACCACGACCTTCTGCGCCACGAATATCGGTCCCTTCGTGTGGCACGGCATACAGCTCATCTGCGATGGCGTGCCGAGTATCGGCTATTGCCAATTCATTTGTACAGTGCCCGGCAATGCATTGGGAAGCCCGACTAAATCTTCCCGCGTGTCCGAGCGCAATACCCCTCGTCGACCAATCCGGGATCTTTCCCTGAACTTTTCGCCGGGGCGGACGTCCGAGACCCGATCGTGATGGCGCTCACGTAGATTCCTACAACTCTACTCGCGTAGAAATTTTGTGCGGGTAGTCTGAAGACACCTGTTGGAGACACCATCAGGAACCTGCTCAGCACCACACCACCGGGAGTGCCAGTGGCACGCGTCGTAGTCGACGTCATGCTCAAGCCGGAGATCCTCGACCCCCAGGGCCAGGCGGTGCAGCGCGCACTGCCGCGGCTGGGTTTCGAAGGCATCTCCGACGTACGTCAGGGAAAGCGATTCGAACTGGAAGTTGAGGGCCCCGTCGACGAGGCCGCGCTCGCCCGCATCCACGATCTTGCGGAATCCTTCCTCGCCAACACCGTCATCGAGGACTTCACCGTCAAGGTCGAGTCCGGTGACGCTGTCGCGGAGGCCGTGAAGTGACCGCTCGTATTGGCGTCGTCACTTTCCCGGGCAGCCTCGACGACCGGGACACCCAGCGCGCGATCCGGCTCGCGGGCGCCGAGCCGGTCGCCCTCTGGCACAAGGACAAGGATCTCCACCAGGTCGACGCCGTGGTGCTCTGCGGTGGCTTCTCCTACGGCGACTACCTGCGCGCCGGTGCCATCGCCCGCTTCTCGCCGGTGATGGAGACCCTCATCGAGCAGGCGAAGGCCGGTCTGCCGGTCCTCGGCATCTGCAACGGCTTCCAGATCCTCACCGAGGCCCACCTGCTCCCGGGCGGGATGCTCGGCAACGACCACCTCCACTTCATCTGCCGCGACCAGAAGCTGCGGGTGGAGAACGCGGAGACCGTCTGGACGACCGACTACCGGGCCGGCCAGGAGATCCACATCCCGCTGAAGAACATGGACGGCCGCTACGTGGCCGACCAGTACACGCTGGACAAGCTGGAGGCCGAGGGCCGGGTCGCCTTCCGCTACCTGGACTTCAACCCCAACGGCTCGCTCAACGACATCGCCGGCATCACCAACGAGGCCGGCAACGTCGTCGGCCTGATGCCGCACCCGGAGCACGCCGTGGAGCCGCTCATCGGCACCGGCCGCACCGACGGCCTCCCCTTCTTCACCTCGATCCTCAAGAAGCTGGTCAACGTATGAGCCGGACGCCTCTGGACACGGTCGAGCACGCGGCCGCGACCCCCGACGTCGAGCTGCCCTGGGCCGAACTCGGCCTGAAGAAGGACGAGTACGAGCGGGTGGTGGAGATCCTCGGCCGCCGCCCGACCGGCGCCGAGCTCGCCATGTACTCCGTCATGTGGTCCGAGCACTGCTCGTACAAGTCGTCGAAGGTGCACCTGCGCCAGTTCGGCGAGAAGGCCCCGCAGTCCGACGCGCTCCTCGTCGGCATCGGCGAGAACGCCGGCGTCGTCGACGTCGGCCAGGGCTACGCGGTCACCTTCAAGGTCGAGTCGCACAACCACCCCTCCTACGTCGAGCCCTACCAGGGCGCGGCCACGGGCGTGGGCGGCATCGTCCGCGACATCATCGCGATGGGCGCCCGCCCGGTCGCCGTCGTCGACCCGCTCCGCTTCGGCGCGGCCGACCACCCCGACACCAAGCGCGTCCTGCCGGGCGTGGTCGCCGGCATCGGCGGCTACGGCAACTGCCTGGGCCTGCCCAACATCGGCGGCGAGGTCGTCTTCGACGCCTGCTACCAGGGCAACCCGCTGGTCAACGCCGGTGCCATCGGCGTGATGCGGCACGAGGACATCCACCTCGCGAAGGCCTCCGGCGCCGGCAACAAGGTCATCCTGTACGGGGCCCGGACCGGCGGCGACGGCATCGGCGGCGCGTCGATCCTCGCCTCCGAGACCTTCGACGACGCCAAGCCCTCCAAGCGCCCCGCCGTCCAGGTCGGCGACCCCTTCCAGGAGAAGCTCCTCATCGAGTGCACCCTGGAGGCCTTCAAGGAGAAGCTGGTCGTCGGCATCCAGGACCTCGGCGCGGCCGGCCTGTCCTGCGCCACCTCCGAGCTCGCCTCCAACGGCTCCGGCGGCATGCGCGTCACCCTGGACGACGTACCGCTGCGCGACTCCACGCTCTCGCCCGAGGAGATCCTCATGAGCGAGTCGCAGGAACGCATGTGCGCGGTGGTCGAGCCGGAGAAGGTCGACCGCTTCCTGGAGATCTGCGACAAGTGGGACGTCATCGCCACCGTCATCGGTGAGGTGACCGACGGCGACCGCCTGGAGATCTACTGGCACGGCGGCAAGATCGTCGACGTCGACCCGCGCACGGTCGCCCACGACGGCCCGGTCTACGAGCGCCCCTACGCCCGCCCCGACTGGCAGGACGCCCTCCAGGCGGACGACGCGAACAAGCTGCCCAGGCCCGCCACCTCGGAGGAGCTGAAGGACCAGGTCCTGAAGCTGGTCGGCTCCCCCAACCAGGCCTCGAAGAAGTGGATCACCTCGCAGTACGACCACTTCGTGCAGGGCAACACCGTCCTCGCCCAGCCCGAGGACTCCGGCATGATCCGCATCGACGAGGAGACCGGCCTCGGCGTCGCCATCGCCACCGACGGCAACGGCCGGTACGCCAAGCTGGACCCGTACCACGGCGCCCAGCTGGCCCTCGCCGAGGCGTACCGCAACGTCGCCACCACCGGCGCCAAGCCGCTGGCCGTCTCCGACTGCCTGAACTTCGGCTCGCCCGAGGACCCGGCCGTCATGTGGCAGTTCGCGGAGGCCATCCGCGGTCTGGCCGACGCCTGCCAGCAGCTCGGCACCCCGGTGACCGGCGGCAACGTCTCGCTCTACAACCAGACGGGCGAGGCCGCCATCCACCCGACGCCGGTCGTCGCGGTCCTCGGCGTCATCGACGACGTGGCCCGGCGCACGCCGGTCGCCTTCCAGGAGGAGGGCCAGCTGCTCTACCTCCTCGGCGACACGCGTGAGGAGTTCGGCGGCTCGGCCTGGTCGCAGGTGGTCCACGACCACCTCGGCGGTCTGCCCCCGAAGGTCGACCTGGAGCGCGAGCGCCTGCTGGCCGAGATCCTGATCTCCGCCTCCCGCGACGGCATGATCGACTCCGCGCACGACCTGTCCGACGGCGGTCTGATCCAGGCGGTCGTCGAGTCGGCCCTGCTCGGCGGCAAGGGCGCCCGCCTGATCGTCCCCGACGGTCTGGACGCCTTCACCCTCCTCTTCTCCGAGTCGGCCGGCCGCGCGATCGTCGCCGTGCCGCGCTCGGAGGAGGTCCGCTTCAACGACATGTGCGGCGCCCGCGGCCTCCCGGCCGCCCGCGTCGGTGTCGTCGACGGCGACACGGTCGAGCTCCAGGGCGAGTTCTCGCTCTCCCTGGCGCGGCTGCGCGAGGTCCACGAGGCCACCATCCCGGCGCTGCTCGCGTAGCGGCTCCGCCGGCCGGTCCCGTACGACACCCAGGGCCGCCGTCCAGGTACCGACCCCGGACCTGGCCGGCGGCCCTCGGCCTGCGTGCCGCCGCGCCGGCCCGACGCGGCACGCCGCCCCCGGACGCGGCCCGCGTCCCGGACGAGGGGAACCGATCGGCCCCCTCGCCCCGTCGAACCGACATGTCCACGCAGCAGCAGCGACTGACCCTCACCGCCGCGGCGGCTCTCGTCCCGCTCCTGGCGGCCTGCGGAAGCGAGACGACCGGCGGCAGCGGCTCCGTCGGCGTGGGGGAGCGGGTGACCGGCGTCCACTGGAAGGTCGCCGACGTCACCGTCGGGGGCACGACCCACGAGGCACCCGCGGGCGCCACCGTACGGATCGACGACAGCGGCCGGGCGCAGGGCAGCTACGGATGCAACCACTTCAGCGCGCGCGCCGACTTCGACGGCGACCGGCTCCGGTTCAGCGACACCGCGGCGACCGAGATGGCCTGCGAGGGGCAGTCCACGGCCGTCGAGACGACCCTCGCCCGCACGCTCGCCGACGGCACCCTCACGGCGGCCGTGGAGGACGGCCGGCTGACCCTCACCACCGACGACGGCGACACCGTCCGGCTCACCGAGGAGCCGGCCGCCCCGCTGCACGGCACGCGCTGGAAGGTCACCGCACTCGGTGCCGCGGACGGCGCGGCCGAGTCCCTCCCCGGCGGCGCCGAACCCCACCTCACCTTCGACAAGAACGGCAAGGTCGGCGGCAGCCTCGGCTGCAACACCGTGAACGCCTCGGCGACCGTCCGCGACGGCCGGGTCACCCTGGGCGCCCCGTCCACCACACGGAAGCTGTGCGCCGCCCCGCTCATGAGCACCGAACGGCGCCTGCTGAGCCTCTTCGACAGCACCGTCGCCTACCGCCTGGACCACCGCACCCTCACCCTGACCGGCGCGGACGGCGGGACCGTGACGGCGGTCGCGGCCGACCCCGAACCGTGAACCGCCGACGAGCCGGCCGTCTCGGAACGCCCTGAACGGCAGTCTCGGAACGCCCTGAACGGCCGCTCGGAAAAGCCCTGAACCACCGGTCGCAAGAGCCCTGAACCACCGCTCGGAAAAGCCCTGAACACCCCTGCCGCCAGGGCATAGGCTCACCGCCATGCCCCCGGCCAAGAAGCGCACCCGGACCTACGACCCGGCCAGAATCCGTACCGCCGTACTGGCCCAGCTCGGCGCCGTACGGCATGCGGCCGGCACCCTCACGCCCGAGCAGCTCGCGCTGCCGACCCGGCTCGGCGACTGGACCGTACGGGAGCTGGTCGCGCACATCGGGATGGCGGTCACGGCCGTGCACCGGGCGCTCGACAAGCCGGAACCGGCACGGCAGGACGCCGTGCTCCTCGACTGGCCGTTCGCCACCGCCGCCGACGCCCCGGCCATCGACGACTTCACCCGGGGCGTCGCCGAGAGCCACCCCGACCTCGTCACCTACCTGACCGACATCGACCGGCGCCTGCGGGAGCTGCTCGACGCCCACCCGGCGGGCCGGCTGCTCCAGACCAACGCCGGCGCGCTCCCGCTGGCCGACTACCTGGTCACCCGCACCGTCGAACTCGTCGTCCACACCGACGACCTTAACGCCGCCGTGCCCGGCCTGGACGTCCCCGTCGACCGCCAGGCCCTCGCCGCGGCCACCCGGCTCCTCGCCGACGCCCTCGCCGTCAAGGCGCCCGGCGGCGCGACGGAGGTGCGCGTCCCGCCGTACGCCGTCGTGCAGTGCGTCGAGGGCCCCCGGCACACCCGGGGCACGCCGCCCAACGTCGTCGAGACCGACCCGCTGACCTGGTTGCGGCTGGCGACCGGGCGGCTGACCTGGAAGGACGCCGTCGAGGACGCGCGGGTGAGCGCGAGCGGGGAGCGGTCGGACCTCACGGCGCTGCTGCCGTTGATGTCCTGACGCGCGAGCGGCCGATTGATGTGCGACACCTCACTCGCATCACGGGAACAAGCCCCCGCCCGGCCGCCACGGGAGCGCTCCCGGAAGCTGAACCGATCGCCCCCGCACCGACCTGACCTGCGCAAACGAATCGATCTCGAAGTGGGCCTCCAGGGCGTGATCGAGTTACTGGCAAGTATCCCCAATTCGGACCAGTGGTCGATCTCGCCTACACTCGAAGACGTGCCACGTGGTGACGGTCGACTCAATCACGATCTGCTCCCCGGTGAGAAAGGCCCCCAGGACGCGTGTGGCGTCTTCGGTGTCTGGGCTCCGGGCGAAGAGGTCGCAAAGCTCACGTACTTCGGGCTCTACGCCCTCCAGCATCGGGGCCAGGAATCCGCGGGAATCGCGGTCAGCAACGGCTCCCAGATCCTCGTCTTCAAGGACATGGGCCTCGTGTCCCAGGTCTTCGACGAAACCTCGCTCGGTTCGCTCCAGGGTCACATCGCGGTCGGACACGCCCGCTACTCGACCACCGGCGCCTCCGTGTGGGAGAACGCCCAGCCGACGTTCCGCGCCACCGCGCACGGCTCGATCGCGCTCGGCCACAACGGCAACCTCGTCAACACCGCCCAGCTCGCCGAGATGGTGGCCGACCTGCCCAAGCAGGAGGGCCGCACCCCGCGTGTGGCGGCGACCAACGACACCGACCTGCTCACCGCGCTTCTCGCGGCCCAGGTCGGCGAGGACGGCACGCCGCTGACCATCGAGGAGGCCGCCCACCAGATCCTCCCGCAGGTCAAGGGCGCCTTCTCGCTCGTCTTCATGGACGAGCACACCCTCTACGCCGGCCGCGACCCCCAGGGCATCCGCCCGCTGGTCCTCGGCCGTCTGGAGCGCGGCTGGGTCGTCGCCTCCGAGTCCGCCGCCCTCGACATCTGCGGCGCCAGCTACGTCCGCGAGATCGAGCCGGGCGAGTTCGTCGCCATCGACGAGAACGGCCTGCGCACCTCCCGGTTCGCGGAAGCGAAGCCCAAGGGCTGCGTCTTCGAGTACGTGTACCTGGCCCGCCCCGACACCGACATCGCCGGCCGGAACGTGTACCTCTCCCGCGTGGAGATGGGCCGCCGCCTGGCGAAGGAGGCCCCGGCCGAGGCCGACCTGGTCATAGCCACCCCGGAGTCCGGCACCCCGGCCGCCATCGGCTACGCCGAGGCCTCCGGCATCCCCTTCGGCGCGGGCCTGGTCAAGAACGCGTACGTCGGCCGGACCTTCATCCAGCCCTCGCAGACCATCCGCCAGCTCGGCATCCGCCTGAAGCTGAACCCGCTGAAGGAAGTCATCAAGGGCAAGCGCCTGGTCGTCGTCGACGACTCGATCGTGCGCGGCAACACCCAGCGCGCCCTGGTCCGCATGCTCCGCGAGGCCGGCGCCGCCGAGGTCCACATCCGGATCTCCTCGCCGCCCGTGAAGTGGCCCTGCTTCTTCGGCATCGACTTCGCCACCCGCGCCGAGCTCATCGCCAACGGCATGTCGATCGACGAGATCGGCACCTCCCTGGGCGCCGACTCCCTGGCGTACATCTCCATCGACGGCATGATCGAGGCGACCACCATCGCCAAGCCGAACCTGTGCCGCGCCTGCTTCGACGGCGAGTACCCGATGGAGCTCCCCGACCCCGAGCTGCTGGGCAAGCAGCTCCTGGAGACGGAGCTGGCCGCGGGCCCGGCCGCCACGGCCGCGTCCGACGCGATCCGCCGCCCGTAGGCCTCGTACGTATCACCAACCCGAAAGATCCCAGGCAATGTCTGAGACCCGTACCGGTGTTCCCGGTGCTTCCTACGCGGCTGCCGGCGTCGACATCGAGGCGGGCGACCGCGCGGTCGAACTGATGAAGGAGTGGGTGAAGAAGACGCAGCGCCCCGAGGTCCTCGGCGGCCTCGGCGGCTTCGCCGGCCTCTTCGACGCCTCCGCCCTCAAGCACTACGAGCGTCCGCTGCTCGCCTCCGCCACGGACGGTGTCGGCACCAAGGTCGACCTCGCCCGCCGGCTGGGCGTCTACGACACCATCGGCCACGACCTGGTCGCCATGGTCATGGACGACATCGTGGTGTGCGGCGCCGAGCCGCTGTTCATGACCGACTACATCTGCGTCGGCAAGGTCCACCCCGAGCGCGTCGCCGCCATCGTCAAGGGCATCGCCGCGGGCTGTGTGCTGGCCGGCTGCGCCCTGGTCGGCGGCGAGACGGCCGAGCACCCGGGCCTGCTGGGCGAGGACGACTTCGACGTCGCCGGCGCCGGTACGGGCGTCGTGGAGGCCGACCGCCTGCTGGGCGCCGATCGCATCCGCACGGGTGACACGGTGATCGCCATGGCGTCCTCCGGCCTTCACTCCAACGGGTACTCCCTCGTCCGCCACGTCCTGCTGAACCAGGCCGGCCTCTCCCTCGACGCGCACGTCGAGGACCTCGGCCGCACCCTCGGCGAGGAACTGCTGGAGCCGACGAAGATCTACTCGCTGGACTGTCTGGCCCTCACCCGCACCACCGAGGTCCACGCCTTCAGCCATGTCACCGGCGGCGGGCTCGCGGCCAACCTCGCCCGGGTCGTCCCGGACGGACTGCACGCGACCGTCGACCGCTCCACCTGGACGCCCGCCCCCGTCTTCGACCTCGTCGGCCGGACCGGGAACGTCGAGCGGCTGGAGCTGGAGAAGACCCTGAACATGGGCGTCGGCATGCTGGCGGTCGTCCCGCCGGAGTCGACGGACGTCGCCCTGGCGACACTGGCCGACCGCGGGGTCGACGCCTGGGTCGCGGGCGAGATCACCGAGCGCGGCGACCACACCGGCGGCGCCACCCTGGTCGGGGACTACGCCGGCTGACCCTCGCGGAACCCGCGGGCCCGGGGGAGCCCGCGGAACCGTGCGGACAGCACAAGACCCGGTCGATGACCGAAGTCACCGACCGGGTGGGTGCTCAGTACAAGGTCAAGCGCCGCGACGGTGTTGTTGCGAGGAGTCCTCGTCCTCGTCGTCGTCCTCGTACAGGTCGGCGTACCGGCTGTAGAGGTCGTCGTCCTGCTCATCGTCCTCGAACGGCTCGCCATTCGGCGGAATGTTCGGAGACGATGCGCCCAGCTCTTCGGCCAGGCGTGAGAGATCCGTCCCGCCGCTGTTGTACTTCAGCTGGCGGGCGACCTTCGCTTGCTTGGCCTTGGCCCGGCCGCGCCCCATGGCTCGACCCCCTCAACGACGGGGCTCGACGGCCCCAGAGTCTTGACACGCGTTCATGGTCCGGAACGGACTCTCCGCGGAGAGGCCGGTCCGTAGGGCTTCCACGGTACCTGAGCCCGCACCCATACGGTACGTCGCCCGTGGCACGCGCGTGTGCACAGAGCCTCCGAGGCGCCCCGTCCTCGCTGGTCAGTGGCGATTTTAACCACTTATCGGCGGACGACCCGCCGGGAAGAGTGAGAGTTCTCTCTAACTTTCCACCGGCCGGTACCGGCAAACCAGGGGCGAGGGCGGGGACGGGGCGCCTCGGGCCGTCAGCGGAACCGTTCCCTCCGCCTCACCGCCCGCCCGCCCGGGCCGCTTCGTGCATCCGCTGCTCGGCGATGCGGTCGGCCGCCGCGGCCGGCGGAATCCCGTCCGCCTTCGCACGCGCGAATATGGCGAGCGTGGTGTCGAAGATCCTCGCCGCCTTCGCCCTGCACCGCTCGAAGTCAAAGCCGTGCAGCTCGTCGGCGACCTGGATGACCCCGCCGGCGTTCACCACGTAGTCCGGCGCGTAGAGGATCCCGCGGTCGGCGAGGTCCTTCTCGACGCCCGGGTGGGCGAGCTGGTTGTTGGCCGCGCCGCAGACGACCGCGGCGGTCAGGACCGGCACCGAGTCGTCGTCGAGGGCTCCGCCCAGCGCGCAGGGGGCGTAGATGTCGAGCCCCTCGATCTGGATCAGGCGCTCGGTGTCGGCGACCACGCCCACCGAAGGGTGCTCGTCGGCGATCCGCCACACGGCTTCCTGGCGCACGTCAGTGATCACCACCTGGGCGCCTTCCGTCAGCAGGTGTTCCACCAGGTGGCGGCCGACCTTGCCCACGCCCGCGATACCGACCGTGCGGCCGCGCAGCGACGGATCGCCCCACAGGTGCTGGGCGGAGGCCCGCATGCCCTGGTAGACGCCGAAGGCGGTCAGGACGGAGGAGTCGCCCGCCCCGCCGTGCTGCGGCGACCGGCCGGTCGTCCAGCGGCACACGCGGGCCACGACGTCCATGTCGGCCACGTACGTACCGACGTCGCAGGCGGTCACGTACCGGCCGCCGAGCGAGGCCACGAAACGGCCGTAGGCGAGCAGCAGCTCCTCGGTCTTGATCACTTCGGGATCGCCGATGATCACGGCCTTGCCGCCGCCGTGGTCCAGCCCGGCCATGGCGTTCTTGTACGACATCCCGCGCGCGAGTTTCAGGGCGTCGGCGACGGCCTCCCCCTCGGTCGCGTACGGGTAGAAGCGCGTACCGCCGAGCGCGGGGCCCAGGGCGGTGGAGTGGAGGGCGATGACGGCCTTCAGACCGCTGGCCCGGTCCTGGCAGAGCACGACCTGCTCATGACCTCCCTGATCCGAGTGGAACAGGGTGTGCAGGACGTCGGAGGAGGCGCCGGATACGTCGGTCACGGTGGTGACTCCTGGGTAACTAGCGGCGGTCGGGACAAGGGCTCCCGTACGGGTGGCGGGGCCTGTGGGACGAGCGTAGAGCCTGGGCGCGCCGCCGCACGCGTGGTGCTGCGGATCACCTTCTTGCGGAGTAAGGCCGTGGGACGATTTGCAGGTTTTCCGGCCCCCGCCCGGGCGGGCCGGAAGGTTTCCCACACGGCCGGAGGGGGAGGGAGGAGGCGTGTCCCAGGTGCCCTCGGTGATCGTCCCGTACGCCGTCTATCTGCGCGTCTACGAGCCGCTGGCAGCCTTCCCGGAACCGGAGCGCTCCCACTGGGAGCGCTACGCCCGCCGCCCCGCCCGCCCCACCTACCAGGACGAGCTGCGCCGCTCACTGTCCGACCTGCTGCCCACCCCGCCGGTCGCGGTCCCGGTGCACGAGAGCGGGGACGCCTTCGTGCTCGACGTGGACGGTGTGGTCTGCGTCTGCCCCTGGCGCACCCGGCTGCGCGGCTGGCAGGCCCTGGAGGAGCTGGGCGACGAACTGCCCGGACCGGTCCTGGACGCGGTGCTGCCCCCGGTCGTCCGCCTCCAGGCCGCCCAGGACTACGAGCGCTGGCTCGCCCGCAACCCCGACGCCCGCCCCTGGATCCGCACGGCGGCCTGGCAGATCCCGCTGCACTGGTTCGTGCTCGTCCGCGACGAGGAGCGCGAGTGGGACAAGGGGACGGCGGAGCTGCCGCCGGTGCTGCGCTACCGCACCCCCATGGTGCAGGCCCGCCGCCGGGTGGCCCGGGGGCTGCGCGCCCTGCGGGACGCCATGGGCGAGGGGCCGCTCATCGACGGCCTGGTGGACGTGGGGCGCTGGCTGGAGGAGTTCCACCCGCGCGCGCTGGTCGAGCTGGACTACGGCGGCCTGGTGCACGCCCTGCCGGCCGGCGACCTGGAGAACGACCACTCGGCGGCCGACGTCGCCGCGGGGATCGACGCCCTGCGGCGGGGGGACGGCGCGGCGGCGGGCGAGGCGTACGCCCGGCTCGTGGAGCGCTGGCGGTCGGTGCGGCACCGGCGCTCGGCGAACTGACGGTGTGACAGATACGACAAGCGGTCCCTGAGTGACGTGCGTCACGGCCGTCAGGGCTTCGAACAGCGTACGGTCGACCGCACCTCACGGAACTGACGGGGTGTCGGGCCGATCCGGGCGCCGGCCCCGATCCGGGCGTATGGCCGCAAGAACCGCCAAGGGTGATGGACCGCACGTACGGGGCCCTTGCGCCGCTTGCCCCCCCTCGTGCCAAAATAGGACAAGGAGTCCGGGGAGGGCTCCTCCGTCCGCTTGTGTTCCTCCGTGGGCGGGATCTCAGCATTGCACGCTTTGGGGGGTCTGGTGACTCCTGATCGCCGTGTGACTGATCGTCACACTGGCGTGACTGTCCGCTATGGCACGGTCCATCGGCTTCCGTCGCCGATGAACACCTGGGGGGCAATTCCATCGGTTTGGCCGACGCGGCTGGACAGATGGTGTAGTTGTAGTGCCGAGGACAAGCCGTTCGTCCTATAACCGACTCGACTCGCGTCCGCCATTTCGGGCAACGCGGGTCAAGGTGCAGAATTTAGAGGAAAGAACCGAGAAGGTTCGGTTCTCCCGAGGAGGCCGCTCATGACCGCTCGCACCCCTGATGCTGAGCCGCTGCTGACCCCGGCTGAGGTCGCCACCATGTTCCGCGTGGACCCGAAGACGGTCACGCGCTGGGCGAAGGCCGGCAAGCTCACGTCGATCCGCACGCTCGGCGGGCACCGCCGCTACCGCGAGGCCGAGGTCCGCGCCCTGCTGGCGGGCATCCCGCAGCAGCGCAGCGAGGCCTGAACAACTGAATAACCGGGCGAAACGCCAGGTCCCCCAACCTGCCGGAACGCCCGAACCACCTGCTCCACACGACGTGGGCCTGCCCCAACAGGCTCCTCGCCCACACGGTACGTCGTCGGTCGCGCTGGACTCCGCCGGGTCCAGCGCGATCTTTTTTTGTGCGTCCGCGCCTGTCTAGCAGCCGGCTCTGTGAGTGGCCTTGTCCGAGTCTGGGGAGTCTCTGGGAGGGTTGCGCGGGGGTTGTGGACGGCATCCTCCACAGTGGTGCAATTGCACATATTAAATTGACCGGTTGTAGGAGACGGGTAAGAACCCGAGTTTCGGAAACTCATGCGGTGACACCCGTCACATGCCACCGGCCTTGTCGGCGTCGCCGCGTCTGCGCTAGAGGAACCGCGGACTCCGCCTCGCGCCCCAGCAGCCCACGCCCGTACGGGCGTTGAGCGCCGACGGTCCCGAACGCGGTTCCGTCCGAGGTCCGCGCGCGGCCCCGCCCCCGATGCGCCGCGGGGGCGCGATCGCGGTCCCGCGGCGCCGACGTGCGCGCCGTTCCGCCCGCCGTCACGTCGACGGGGCGTCCCCCTCGCCGGCCTCCTGAGGGGCCTGGGCGGCCCGTGGAGCGCCGTCCATCGCCAGCCGCAGCAGACGGTGGCAGATCGGGCAGTGGCGGGTCCGATGTCGGTAGGACGACGCGGCCGACAGATGCGCACGGAGCAACGCCCGCGTCTCGTGCCTGGCCGATGCCGCCATACGCCACCTCCGAGAGGTCCACGCGGGGAACAGAGCCCTGAACTCTGGGGTACCGGGTGAATGTGACGCCGTCAAGGGAGCGCGGCGCGTGCACGGCGACACTGAGGCCGTACGGGGTTCCCGAACCGGGCCGGAACGGCCCCGCGCCCTGCGATCGGCCCCGGCCCCGGCCCCGGCCCCGGCACACACGAGAGCCCGGGTCCGAAGACCCGGGCTCTCGATGTTGCGGTCCTGACGGGATTTGAACCCGCGGCCTCCACCTTGACAGGGTGGCGAGCACTCCAAACTGCTCCACAGGACCAGGTTTCGCGGCACTCGGTGTTGCGCTGTGCTGCGAGAAGGACTGTACAGGAGGGCGAGCCCCTTGGTCGAACTCACCCTCCGCACAGGAACCGTCACGGCACCGCCGCGTCGATCGCCTTCACGATCCGCTTGTCGGAGACCGGGTACGCCGTGCCCAACGCGTGGGCGAAATAGCTGACCCGCAGCTCCTCGATCATCCAGCGGATGTCCAGGACGGAGGACGGCACCGGGCGGCCCTGGGGCAGCTGCTCCAGCAGCCACGCGTACTCGTCCTGCATCTCGTGGACCTTCTCCATACGGGTGGTGTCCCGCTGGACGTTGGTCGGCATCTGCTGAAGCCGCCGGTCCACGGCCACCAGGTACCGCATCAGATCCGGCAGCCGGCGCAGCCCCGCCTGCGTCACGAAACCCGGCCGCACGAGCGCGTCCAGCTGCTTGCGCACGTCCGTCAGGTTCGCCAGCAGCGTGGGGCTGCGCACCGTCTTCAGGCGCCGCTCACAGGCCTGCCAGGCGGCCAGCACCTGCTGCACCTGGCCGACCGTCCGTACGGTCACGTCCACGATCTCCGCGCGCACCTTGTCGTAGAGCTTCCGGTACGACTCCTCGTCCCACACCGGTCCCCCGAAGTCGCCGATCAGCCGGTCCGCCGCCGCCATCGCACAGTCGTCGAACAGCGCCTGGATGGAACCGTGCGGATTCGCCGACAGAGCGAGCTTCTGAGCGTTGGTCAGGCGATCGCTCGCGAACTTCGCCGGATTGACCGGGATGTTGCGCAGGATCAGCCGGCGCGTGCCCTTCCACATCGCCTCCGCCTGCTCCGCCTCCGTGTCGAAGAGGCGCACGGACACGGTGTCGCCGTCGTCGACCAGCGCCGGGTACGCCTTCACCGGCTGGCCGGCCCGGCGGGTCTCGAAGACACGGCTGAGCGAGCCGATCGTCCAGTCGGACAGGCCCGAACGCTCCAGGGACTCACCACCCCGGCGCTCGGCAGTGGCCGCGGCCGCCTGTGAGAGGGCCTCGCGGGCCTTCGGCTTCAGCCGCAGCCGCAGCACCTCGAGATCCTTGTCCTCGGCCAGCTTGCGGCGCCGCTCGTCGACGATCCGGAAAGTGATCCTCAGATGGTCGGGAATCTTCGACCAGTCGAAGTCGTCCGCCTCGAAGGGCACGCCGACCATCCGCTTCAGCTCACGCGCCATCGCCGTGGTGAGCGGCCCCTCCAGCGGCACCGCCCGGTCCAGGAACCGCTTGGCGAAGTTCGGCGCCGGCACGTAGTTCCGGCGGATCGGCTTCGGCAGAGAGCGGATCAGCTCCGTGACGACCTCCTCCCGCAGACCGGGAATCTGCCAGTCGAAACCCTCGTCCGTCACCTGGTTGAGCACCTGCAGCGGGATGTGCACGGTCACCCCGTCCGCGTCCGCCCCCGGCTCGAACTGGTACGTGACCGCGAACCTCAGCTGCCCCTGCCGCCACACGTCCGGATAGTCGGCCTTGGTGACCGCCTCCGCCGACTCCCGGATGAGCATCTCCCGCTCGAAGTCCAGGAAATCGGGCTGTTCGTGCCGCTTGCGCTTCCACCAGGAGTCGAAGTGGGCGCCGGACACCACATGCTCGGGCACCCGCTGGTCGTAGAAGTCGAACAGCGTCTCGTCGTCGACCACGATGTCCCGGCGCCGAGCCCGGTTCTCCAGCTCCTCGACCTCGCTGAGCAGCTTGCGGTTGTCGGCGAAGAACTTGTGATGGGTGCGCCAGTCGCCCTCCACCAGGGCGTTGCGCAGGAACAGCTCCCGGGAGACCTCGGGCTCGATCCGCCCGTAGTTCACCTTCCGCTGCGCGACGATCGGCACGCCGTACAGCGTCACCTTCTCGTACGCCATCACCGCCGCCTGATCCTTCTCCCAGTGCGGCTCGCTGTAGGTCCGCTTCAGCAGATGCCCGGCGAGCGGCTCGACCCACTCCGGCTCGATCTTCGCGTTGACCCGGGCCCACAGCCGACTGGTCTCCACCAGCTCCGCCGACATCACGAACCGCGGCTGCTTCTTGAACAGCGCCGAGCCGGGGAAGATCGCGAACTTGGCGTTACGGGCGCCCAGGTACTCGTTCTTGCTGCCGTCCTTCACGTCCTTCATCCCGACGTGGGACAGCAGGCCGGCGAGGAGGGAGACATGAACGCTGTCGCCGGAGGCGTCCTGCTCGTTGAGGTGGATGCCCATCTGCTTGGCGACCGTACGGAGCTGGGTGTAGATGTCCTGCCATTCGCGAATGCGCAGGAAGTTCAGGAACTCCTGCCGGCACATGCGCCGGAAGGACGACGAACCGCGCTCCCTCTGCTGCTCGCGGACATACCGCCACAGGTTGAGGTAGGCGAGGAAGTCGCTCGTCTCGTCGCGGAAGCGGGCGTGCTGCTGGTCGGCCTGGGTCTGCTTGTCGGCGGGGCGCTCCCGCGGGTCCTGGATGGAGAGCGCGGCGGCTATCACCATGACCTCGCGGGCACAGCCGTTCTTCTCGGCCTCCAGGACCATCCGGGCCAGCCGCGGGTCGACGGGCAGCTGGGCCAGCTTCCGGCCGGTGTGGGTGAGCCGCTTGCGCGGATCCTTCTGCTCCGGATCGAGCGCGCCCAGCTCTTGGAGCAACTGCACACCGTCCCGGATGTTGCGGTGGTCCGGCGGGTCGATGAACGGGAACTTCTCGATGTCGCCGAGACCGGCCGCGGTCATCTGAAGGATGACGGAGGCCAGGTTGGTGCGCAGGACCTCCGCGTCCGTGAACTCCGGGCGGGCGGTGAAGTCGTCCTCGGAGTACAGCCGGATGCAGATACCGTCGCTGGTCCGTCCGCAGCGGCCCTTGCGCTGGTTGGCGCTGGCCTGCGAAACCGGCTCGATGGGCAGCCGCTGCACCTTGGTGCGATGGCTGTAGCGGCTGATCCGGGCGAAACCGGGATCGATGACGTACTTGATGCCCGGCACGGTCAGAGAGGTCTCGGCGACGTTCGTCGCCAGAACGATCCGGCGCCCGGTGTGCGGCTGGAAGACGCGATGCTGCTCGGCGTGCGACAGCCGGGCGTACAACGGCAGCACCTCGGTGAACCGGTACTTCTTCTTCTCCAGCGCGTCGGCCGTGTCCCGGATCTCCCGCTCGCCGGAGAGGAACACGAGGATGTCGCCGCTCCCCTCCCCCATCAGCTCCTCGACGGCTTCGGTGATCGCGGTGATCTGGTCCCGGTCGGCGTCCTCGGAGTCCTCCTCCAGGAGCGGCCGGTAGCGCACCTCCACGGGATACGTCCGGCCGCTGACCTCGATGATCGGCGCGTCCCCGAAGTGCCGGGAGAACCGCTCGGGATCGATGGTCGCGGAGGTGATGACGACCTTCAGGTCGGGCCTGCGCGGCAGCAACTGGGCGAGATAGCCCAACAGGAAGTCGATGTTGAGGGACCGCTCGTGGGCCTCGTCGATGATGATCGTGTCGTAGGCGCGCAGCTCGCGATCGGTCTGGATCTCCGCGAGCAGGATGCCGTCCGTCATCAGCTTCACGAAGGTGGCGTCCGGGTTCACCTGGTCGGTGAAACGCACCTTCCAGCCGACGGCCTCCCCGAGCGGCGTCCGCAACTCGTCGGCCACCCGCTCGGCGACGGTCCGGGCGGCGATCCGCCGGGGCTGCGTGTGCCCGATCATCCCGCGCACGCCCCGCCCCAGCTCCAGGCAGATCTTCGGGATCTGGGTCGTCTTACCGGACCCGGTCTCACCGGCGACGATGACGACCTGGTGATCACGGATGGCGTCCGCGATCACGTCCTTCCGCCGGCTGACGGGGAGCTGCTCCGGATAGGTCACGGCGGGCACACGGGCGCGCCGCGCTCCCATCCGCTCCTCGGCCTGGGCGACCTCGGCCTCGATCTCGGCGAGGACAGCGGCCCGGGCCTCCGGCTTGCGGATCTTGCGCGCGCCTTCGAGCCTGCGCCCGAGCCGGTGCGCGTCACGCAGGGACAGCTCGGCCAGGCGGGGGGCGAGGGCGCCCAGGGCGGGGGCAGGGTGCGTAGACATACGCGATCCAGGATCTCATCCCGGAGAAAATCGTGGCGAACGCTTTTGCCCCCGACGGCCCCGCGTCCCACGCGTCCCACACCATCGGCCGACGCGACACCGTCGGCCGGAGCCACGCGATCGCCGTATGCCGAGGTGATCGCCGTATGCCGCGGTGAAGCCCGTTCGTCGAGTTGAAGCCCGTTCGTCGAGGCGATCGAACCAGGACACGAAAAAGGGCCGACACGAAAAAGGGCCCCGATCCGAAGATCGGGGCCCTTTCGCTGTGGCTGGGGCCGGGGTCGAACCGGCGACCTTCCGCTTTTCAGGCGGACGCTCGTACCAACTGAGCTACCCAGCCACGAGATTCCCAAGGGAATCTCAGCGGTCCTGACGGGATTTGAACCCGCGGCCTCCACCTTGACAGGGTGGCGAGCACTCCAAACTGCTCCACAGGACCAAGCTGTTGTGTACGACAGTGTCGCACACGATGTTGCGTGCCCCCAACGGGATTCGAACCCGTGCTACCGCCTTGAAAGGGCGGCGTCCTAGGCCGCTAGACGATGAGGGCTATCGGCCCGCCTGGGCGCTTCTCAGCGCGTCGGGGACGTGAGAAGCATATGGGATGGCGGGAGGGATCGCCAAAACGGTTTACGGAGCGGTGCCGGAGGGGGTGGGGGAAGGGGTGGCGGTGGACGTGGGGGAAGGGGTGGGAGAGGGGGTGGCTCCCGGCTGGTTCTCCTTGGGGAGGTGGCGGCTGACCTCGGCCGTCGTCAGGCCCAGGCCGCCCAGCTTGATCGCGTCCCAGGCCTGGAGGCGGCGGGTGTCGCGGTCGAAGTAGAGGATCGACGCCTCGATGGGGTCGGGGTACTTCCCTTCGACGGCGCGCAGGCCGCTGCCGCCCGTGGAGCCTTCCGTGCGCAGCCGGGTGCCTTTCTCCAGGATCTCCATGTCGGCGTGGTGGAGATGGCCGGCCAGGGCGAGGGGGACCTCGCCGTCGGTCCGGCGAGCGGCGGAGGGTTCGTGGGCGACGGCCACGTCGACGGGGGTGCCCGCGGCCCGCTGGGTACGCAGGGCGGCGGCGAGGCGGTCGCCGGCCGCTTCCTGGACGTTCTTGCCGCCCGGGGCGGTGGAGCGGTCGGGGGTGAACTGGGGGTCGCCGATGCCGGCGAAGCGCAGGCCCGCGAGGGTGACCGCGTGGCCGTCGTCGAGGACGTGGACGTTCTTCATGCCGTCGAGGTAGCGCTGGGTGAGGGCCGAGTCGTGGTTGCCGCGCACCCAGACGTACGGCGCGCCGAGGTCGGCGATGGGGTCGAGGAAGCCGTTCTCGGCCGCGGTGCCGTGGTCCATGGTGTCGCCGGAGTCGACGATGACGTCGACCTTGTACTGCTCCACGAGTGAGGCGATGATCTTCCAGCTCGCCGGGTTGAGGTGGATGTCCGAGACGTGCAGGACGCGGACCGTGGTGGGGTCGGGCTGGTAGGCGGGGAGGGTGGAGGTCGCGTCGTAGAGCTTGGTCACGTTGGTGACGAGGCGGGCGAGTTCGCGCTGGTAGACGTCGAACTCGGTGACGATGCTGCGGGCGCTGCCGACGAGGGACGGGGCGGAGGAGAGCAGGCCCGAGAAGCGGGGTTCGAGGACGGACTTGGGGTTCCAGGTGGCGTACGCGGTGGCGCCGGAGGCGGTGAGGAGGGCGAGGGCCAGGCCGCCGGCGGCGAGGGCGCGGCGGGGGCGGCGGTAGACGGCGAGGCCGAGGGCGGTCGCGCCGGTGACGACGGCGACGCAGGAGCGGGCGGCGAGGTCGAGGGTGCCGTGGCCGACGTCGCGGGCGATCTCGTCCTGGAGTCCGGAGAGGCGTTCGGGGTGGTCCACGAGGGCTTGGGCGCGGGTGGGGTCGAGCTGGTCGACGTTGACGTCCAGGCGGACGGGGGCGGTGTGGCTGTCGAGGTGGAGGGCGCCCAGGGGAGAGACGTTGATTTTGGTGCCGCCGGTGAAGGAGGGGCGCAGGGTCATCGTCGTGTTCATGGGGCCGACGGGTGCGCGGACGTCGCCGACGACCAGCAGGCCGAGCCAGGCGCCGAGGAGGACGACGGAGGTGAGGCCGAAGGCGCGGGCCCAGGGGCGGGGGCGGCCGGCGAGTTCGGGGGTCGTGCGGGGGGAGCGGCGGCGGTTTCGGCGGTGGTTTCGGCGGTTCGGGCGGTTCATGGGGTTCAGGGCGGTGGGGAGGCGGGCGCGGACGCGGACCATTGATCCCGTATGCCCAAGTGCGCCCCCGGATATGCGGGCCGTTCGTGTGTCTCGTACGGCGGTGTCGTGCCGGAGAATGAGCCTGTGCTGGAGATGACGCGCGAGGAGTTCGAGGAACTGGTCGCCGAGGCGCTGGACCGGATCCCGCCGGAGCTGACACGGCTGATGGACAACGTCGCCGTGTTCGTGGAGGACGAGCCGCCGGCGGACGATCCCGAGCTGCTCGGGCTCTACGAGGG
Organism: Streptomyces sp. NPDC059895; assembly: GCF_042731035.1. NCBI lineage: Bacteria > Bacillati > Actinomycetota > Actinomycetes > Kitasatosporales > Streptomycetaceae > Streptomyces > Streptomyces sp. NPDC059895. The sequence goes on along the minus strand of NZ_JBHWKO010000034.1, from coordinate 33,857 downwards.
GACTCCGCTGACGGATCGCGGCGAGTGGTACGCGGGCGTGCTGCCCGACCGGATCACGATCTACCGGGGGCCCACGCTTCGGATGTGTGAGACGCGCGAGGAGGTCGTGGAGGAGACCGAGGTGACCGTCGTGCACGAGATCGCGCATCACTTCGGGATCGACGACGCCCGGCTGCACGCGCTGGGGTACGGCTGAGCCGTGGGCGTGCGGGGCGCGTGTCCTCCTGCGGGCGGCGGGAGTTGGGGAGGTTGACTCCTGTGTCTGCTTCCGGAGGTGGCCCGTGCGCCCCTTGTACGTACCCGTTCGCCTGGCCGTCACGGTCATGGCCGTCGCCGCGGCCGCCGGTTGCATGAGCGTGGGGGACGAGGAGGGGGCCCGGGCCGAGCCGTCGCGTTCGGCGGGGCGCCAGGGGGGTGAGGCGGCGGGCGGCGGTCCCGCCGGGCCGGTCGGCGGCCACGGGTTCGGCGCGGCCGGCGGCGACGGCGGGCGCGGGCACGGCAAGGGTGACGGGAAGGTGGGGCCGGGCGGGTCGCCGGCTCCCTCGGTCTCCTCCGCGTCGCCCGGCGCGAGCGCCGCGGCCTCGCCGGGGGCGCTGCCGGGGCGGAGCGAGAAGCCGGGGGACCCGGAGCCGCCGAAGGAGCAGCCCACGCCCTCCCGGTCGGCCGATCCGGAGCCGCCGTCGTCGCCCGAGCCGCCACCGCCGTCCCCGTCGCCCGAGCCGACGGTCGCGGAGCCGTCGTCGTCGGCGCACGAGGAGCCGTTGCCGCAGTTGGTGGAACGGGAGCCGGCGCCGGAGGCGGGGTCGCCGGTGTAGGTGGCGTGGGTGTCGGGGGTTCTGGCGCCGCCGGAGGCGGGGGGTGTCGGGGCAGGGGGCGGGTGGGTGGTCGGCGGCGCGAGGGTGGGTGGCCCTTGTCCGGGGCCGTGTGTGACCCACGTCTACGGGGTTCGGTTTGCCTTCGGGGGTGGTGGGTGCGTATGGTGGTAGATCGTTTGATCCCATTTGCCCGGCGCCACCGCAGAGCGCGCCGTGTGGCGCGTACTCTCCCTTGCCGTGGCTGACCGCATTGAGGCGGTCGTATTGCGAATCACGGAGTTGACGGGCGCGTGCCGACGAGACTCCGGAAGGTTTCGCATACGCATGTCCATTTCCAGTTCTGATCACGTCGTCGTGCCCGAGAACGTCGAGGCCGCCGAGGCGGTCGAGACCGCCCAGGCCGTCGCGACCGTCGAGGCGGCCGAGCTCGTCGAGGTCGTCGAGGTAGTCGACGCCGACGAGGCGCCCCAGATGACCTTCGCGGACCTGGGTCTGCCCGAGGGCGTCGTGCGCAAGCTCGCGCAGAACGGCGTGACCACCCCCTTCCCGATCCAGGCGGCGACCATCCCGGACGCCCTGGCCGGCAAGGACATCCTCGGCCGTGGCCGCACCGGCTCCGGCAAGACCCTCTCCTTCGGACTGCCGACCCTGGCCACGCTGGCCGGCGGCCGCACCGAGAAGCACAAGCCGCGCGCGGTCATCATGACCCCGACGCGTGAGCTGGCGATGCAGGTCGCCGACGCGCTCCAGCCGTACGGTGACGTCCTCGGCCTGCGGATGAAGGTCGTCTGCGGCGGTACGTCGATGGGCAACCAGATCTACGCCCTGGAACGCGGCGTCGACGTCCTGGTCGCCACTCCCGGCCGGCTGCGCGACATCATCAACCGGGGCGCCTGCTCCCTGGAGAACGTGCAGATCGCCGTTCTCGACGAGGCCGACCAGATGTCCGACCTGGGCTTCCTGCCCGAGGTGACGGAGCTGCTGGACCAGGTCCCGGCGGGCGGTCAGCGGATGCTGTTCTCCGCGACCATGGAGAACGAGATCAAGACCCTCGTCGACCGGTACCTGAAGAACCCGGTCAGCCACGAGGTCGACGCCGCCCAGGGCGCCGTCACGACGATGTCGCACCACATCCTCATCGTGAAGCCGAAGGACAAGGCGCCGGTCACGGCCGCGATCGCCTCCCGCAAGGGCCGCACGATCATCTTCGTCCGCACCCAGCTGGGCGCCGACCGGGTCGCCGAGCAGCTGCGCGAGGCGGGCGTGAAGGCGGACGCGCTGCACGGCGGCATGACCCAGGGCGCGCGCACCCGCACCCTGGCCGACTTCAAGGACGGGTACGTCAACGTCCTGGTCGCGACGGACGTCGCCGCGCGCGGCATCCACGTCGACGGCATCGACCTGGTCCTGAACGTGGATCCGGCCGGTGACCACAAGGACTACCTGCACCGCGCCGGCCGTACGGCGCGCGCCGGCCGTACGGGCACGGTCGTCTCCCTGTCCCTGCCGCACCAGCGCCGGCAGATCTTCCGCCTGATGGAGGACGCCGGCGTCGACGCCGGGCGTCACATCATCCAGGGCGGTGCGGCCTTCGACCCGGAGGTCGCCGAGATCACCGGTGCCCGGTCGATGACCGAGGTCCAGGCCGAGTCGGCGGGCAACGCCGCGCAGCAGGCCGAGCGTGAGGTCGCCCAGCTCACCAAGGAGCTGGAGCGTGCGCAGCGCCGTGCGGCCGAGCTGCGGGAGGAGGCCGACCGGCTGGTCGCCCGGGTCGCCCGTGAGCGGGGCGAGGACCCCGAGGCGGCGGTGGCCGTGGCGCAGGCGGCTGCCGTGGAGGCCGTAGAGGCGCCGGTGGTGGCCGAGGTCTCGGTGCCGGAGCAGCCGGCCGCGCGGGACATCGACCGGGGTGACCGGGGTGACCGGGGCGGTCGTGAGGAGCGGGCGGCGGCTTCGTCGTCGTACGAGCGGCGGGAGCGGCGGCCCTTCGAGCGGGACCGGGAGCGTTCCTTCGAGCGTCGGGACGACCGCGGCGGGTTCCGTCGGGACGACCGCGGTGACCGTGGCGACCGCGGTGACCGTGGTGGCTTCAACCGTGACCGTGACCGGGACCGTGACCGTGGTTTCGGCCGGGACCGTGACGACCGGGGCGGCCGTTCGTTCGAGCGTCGTGACGACCGTCGTCCGTTCGACCGGGACCGTGACCGGGACCGGGACCGTGACCGCGGTGGGCGTGGTTTCGAGCGTCGTGACGACCGGGCGGGCCGTTCGTTCGAGCGTCGTGACGACCGTCGTCCGTTCGACCGGGACCGGGACCGTGACGGTGGGCGCGGCTTCAACCGTGACGACCGCGGTGGCCGTCCGTTCGAGCGCCGTGACGACCGCGGTGGCTTCCGCGGCCGTGACGAGCGCGCCGGTCACCGGGGCAGCGACCGTCCGTTCAACCGTGAACGCCGGGACGACCGCCCGGGCTTCCGCGCCGGTGGCCACGACCGTCCCAACGGCCGTCGTGACGACCACCGCGGCGGCGGTTCCTTCGGGCGCCGCGAGGACAAGCCGCGCTGGAAGCGCAACGGCTGACCGCAGCGGCCCGTGTGAGTGAACGCCGTGGCCCCCACCGACTCTTCGGTGGGGGCCACGGCGTTTTCCCGTGCGGGGCGGGGCCTGCTTCCGGTCAGGTTGTGGCGTGTGTCACGCCCCCGGTGGGGGAATTGCTGGGGGCATGACAGATGACGTCAGAGCGGGTGGCCCGTCCGACGAGGAACGGCTGGCCCAGCTCGGTTACACCCAGGTCCTCGCCCGCCGCATGTCGGCGTTCTCCAACTACGCGGTCTCGTTCACGATCATCTCGGTCCTGTCCGGCTGTCTGACGCTGTACCTGTTCGGCATGAACACCGGCGGCCCGGCGGTGATCACCTGGGGCTGGATCGCCGTCGGCCTGATGACCCTCTTCGTCGGGATGTCGATGGCCGAGATCTGCTCGGCGTACCCGACCTCGGCCGGCCTGTACTTCTGGGCCCACCGCCTGGCTCCCCCGCGGACGGCCGCGGCCTGGGCCTGGTTCACGGGCTGGTTCAACGTGCTCGGCCAGGTGGCCGTGACGGCCGGCATCGACTTCGGGGCCGCCTCCTTCCTCGGCGCCTACCTGAATCTCCAGTTCGGCTTCGAGGTGACGCCCGGCCGGACGATCCTGCTCTTCGCGGGCATCCTGGTGCTGCACGGCCTGCTCAACACCTTCGGCGTGCGCTTCGTCGCCCTGCTGAACAGCGTGAGTGTGTGGTGGCACGTGATCGGCGTGGCGGTCATCGTCGGCGCGCTCGCCGTCGTCCCCGACCGCCACCGGTCGGCGTCCTTCGTCTTCGGTGAGTTCGTCGACAACACGGGCTGGGGCAGTGGCGCGTACGTCGTCCTGCTCGGCCTCCTCATGGCCCAGTACACCTTCACCGGCTACGACGCCTCCGCCCACATGACCGAGGAGACCCGCGACGCGTCGACGGCCGGGCCGAAGGGCATCGTCCGGTCCATCTGGACGTCGTGGATCGCCGGCTTCGTCCTCCTCCTCGGCTTCACCTTCGCCATCCAGTCCTACGAGGGTGCCCTCACCTCCCCGACCGGCGCACCGCCCGCCCAGATCCTCCTCGACGCGCTCGGCGCGACGGCGGGCAAACTGCTGCTGCTCGTGGTGATCGGCGCGCAGCTCTTCTGCGGCATGGCCTCCGTGACGGCCAACAGCCGCATGATCTACGCCTTCTCCCGCGATGGCGCCCTGCCCTTCTCCCGCATCTGGCGCACCGTCGACCCCGTCACCCGCACGCCCGTCGCGGCGGTCTGGCTGGCGGCCGGCGGCGCCCTGCTCCTCGGCCTGCCGTACCTGATCAACGTGACGGCGTACGCGGCGGTCACCTCGATCGCCGTGATCGGCCTCTACATCGCCTACGTCATCCCCACGCTGCTGCGGCTGCGCAAGGGCGACGCCTTCGACCGGGGGCCCTGGCACCTGGGCCGGTGGTCCCGGGCCGTGGGGGTGGTGTCGGTGGCCTGGGTGGCCGTCATCACCGTCCTGTTCATGCTGCCCCAGGTCTCGCCGGTCACCTGGGAGACCTTCAACTACGCCCCCGTCGCCGTCCTCGTCGTCCTCGGCTTCGCCGCCGCCTGGTGGATCGCCTCCGCCCGGCACTGGTTCCTGCGGTCCGACGACCCCACCGACCCGGCCGTCGACACGGCCGCCGGCGAGGCCGCCGGAGCGCGGTCGGTGGCCGAAACGACGGATCCGTGACCTTTCTCCGCCTCCGGCAGGGCCGTGTGTCCCCGATACCCGATCGGAGACACGGTCTCCTCCGGCTATGCTCAGGGTGGCAACATCGCCTGGGCCCTTAGCTCAATTGGCAGAGCAGTGGACTTTTAATCCATTGGTTGTGGGTTCGAGTCCCACAGGGCCTACCGGACCCCTCGGGGTCGGAACCCTCGTTGACCTGCGTCGACGGGGGTTCCGTCGTTCCGGCGGTCTGCTCGGCGGCTGGATTCTCGGCTGAGGTGGTCACCAAGTGGTCACGCTGGCCCGCTGCTGGCCCGTCCGGCGCGGTCCTGCGGGCGCGCGGTACGAGGGCCGAGGCGCGGTCCGCAGCGTCCCGCCCGACTCCGCCGAGCAGGTGCGAGTACGTGTCCGACGTGATCGAAATGGAACTGTGGCCGAGCCGCTTGGACACGATCGCGAGGTCGACGCCGGCGGCCAGCATGAGCGACGCCTGGCCGTGGCGCAGGTCGTGCAGCCGCACCCGACGCAGTCGCCGGCGCTGCTCGTCGGGAAGGTGCGCGTCGTCGTCGAACCGGACCTCGTCGACCAGGGAGCCGAACAGCTTGGTGACGTCGTCGGGGCGCAGGGGCTTCCCGTCCTCGCGGGCGAACACGAGTCCGTGATCGGCGTACGCCTCGCCCCACTGCTGCCGTTCGGTCTGCTGTCGTAGCTGATGGGCGAGCAGGGCGCCGACGGTGCCCTCGTCGAGGTCGACGACGCGGTCCTCGCCGGACGCGGTCTTGGGCTTGCCGAAGGAGACGCCGAGGTGTCCGGCCTCGCAGTAGGGTCCTACGGACGGTGGTCGGGGGTACGGCCTCCGACCCGCCGCGTGGCGCCCGGGTCGGCTTCGGCGGACCCGGGCGCCGCTTCGTCTTCCAGGGCGCCCGCCGCACTGACGCGGGTCATGCCTCCGATGCGCGGCTGACGCCTTCCGCGCCGGGCGGGTCACGCCCCCGGTCGGGCGTCGATCTCGGCGATCAGGGTCTCGACGCGGCTCCTGATCTCGTCCCGGATGGGGCGCACGGCCTCGACACCCCGGCCCGCCGGGTCCTCCAGGGCCCAGTCGAGGTACGTCCTGCCGGGGAAGACCGGGCAGGCGTCGCCGCAGCCCATGGTGATGACGTAGTCGGACGCCCGAACGGCCTCGGTGGTCAGGATCTTCGGCTCGGCGCCGGCGATGTCGACGCCCACCTCCCGCATGGCCTCGACCGCGGCCGGGTTGACCCGGTCGCCCGGCAGGGAGCCGGCGGAGCGCACCTCGACCCGGTCGCCCGCGAGGTGGGAGAGGAACCCGGCGGCCATCTGCGACCGCCCGGCATTGTGGACGCAGACGAAGAGCACGGAGGCGATCGGGCGGCTGGAGGGCATGGGTTCTTCCTTCACGCGGCGGATCGGATCGGATCAGCGTGGGCTGGTATCAGTCAGGACTGATGTGAAAGTATCAGTCCATGAAGACGCCGGTCGACACTGATCTGATGCGGGTCCTGGCGGACCCGCTCCGCCTCCGGATCGTCACCCTGCTCGCCCGGGAGACGCTCTGCACCACGCACCTGATCGAGGAGACCGGCGCGAGGCAGACCAACCTCTCCAACCATCTGCGCGTACTGCGCGAGGCCGGGGTCGTGGAGACGGAGCCGTGCGGCCGGTACACCTACTACCGGCTGGTCCCGGACGTCATCGCCGGTCTCGCCGGCCGGTTCGCCGATCTGGCCGAGTCCGCCCGCGCCGCCGCCGGCACCAAGAGGGCCTGCCTGTGAGCCGGGCCGATACGCCGGCGTCCGCTGGACCGGCGGGGTCCGCCGGACCGGCCGGGTCCACCGGGACGTCGGCGTCCACCGCCTCCGTCGTCGCGAAGCTGTCGACGCTCGACCGTTTCCTCGCCGTCTGGATCCTCGTCGCCATGGCGGTGGGCCTCGGACTGGGCAGGGTCGTTCCCGGACTGGACGACGCCCTGGCCGCGGTCGAGATCGGCGGTGTCTCCCTGCCGATCGCCGTCGGCCTGCTGGTCATGATGTACCCGGTCCTGGCCAAGGTCCGCTACGACAGGCTCGACGCCGTCACCGGCGACAGACGGCTCATGGCCGCGTCGTTGGCCGTCAACTGGATCGTCGGGCCCGCGGTGATGTTCGCGCTGGCCTGGATCTTCCTGCCGGACCTGCCCGAGTACCGCACCGGCCTGATCGTCGTCGGCCTCGCCCGCTGCATCGCCATGGTCGTCATCTGGAACGACCTCGCCTGCGGCGACCGTGAGGCGGCGGCCGTCCTCGTGGCGCTCAACTCGGTCTTCCAGGTGGTGGCGTTCGGCCTGCTGGGCTGGTTCTACCTCGACCTGCTGCCCGGCCTGCTGCGTCTGGGCGACGGCCAGCACCTCGCCGTCCCGCTGTGGAAGATCGCCGTCAACGTGGTCGTCTTCCTGGGCGTCCCGCTGCTCGCCGGGTTCCTGACCCGCCGCCTCGGCGAGCGGAGGCTGGGCCGCGAGCGGTACGAGGCGGGCTTCCTGCCCAGGATCGGTCCGTGGGCCCTGTACGGCCTGCTGTTCACGATCGTCGTCCTGTTCGCCCTCCAGGGCAGGACGATCACCTCGCGTCCGCTGGACGTGGCCCGCATCGCCCTGCCGCTGCTGGTCTACTTCGCGGTGATGTGGTTCGGCACGTTCGGCCTGGGCAAGGCGATCGGTCTCGCCTACGACCGCACCGCGACCCTCGCCTTCACCGCGGCCGGCAACAACTTCGAGCTGGCCATCGCGGTCGCCATCGCCACCTACGGGGTGACCAGCGGCCAGGCGCTGTCCGGGGTGGTCGGCCCGCTGATCGAGGTCCCCGTCCTGGTGGCGCTGGTGTACGTGTCCCTGGCCTGGCGGCGCGGGTTCGGCGCCGACCGGCAGCAGACGACGGCGCCACGGGAGGGCTGAGGCGCCGCGCCGCACCGGCCCGGAATCCGGGCGGCCGCGGCGCCGCCCGACCCGGCTCCCGACGCGCTCAGCCGGCGGCCGGTCCGACGGTCAGCAGCCTGCCCATCGCCGCCAGGACCGACGGCTCGACGCGGTAGTAGACCCACGTCCCGCGCCGCTCGGAGCTGAGCAGCCCCGCGTCCTTGAGCTTCTTCAGGTGGTGGGAGACGGTCGGCTGGGAGACCCCGACGTCGGAGATGTCGCACACGCACGCCTCACCGCCCTCGTGCGAGGCCACGGCGGAGAACAGCCGTAGCCGGACCGGGTCGCCGAGCGCCCTGAACATCCGCGCGGCCGTCTCGGCCTCGTCCGCGGTGAACGGGCGCTCGGTGAGCGGCGGACAGCAGGGCGCCCCGGCCCCGTCGGCGGCGGGCTCCAGCAGCGGCAGCACCTTGGTGTTCGACATGCGTCTATGTTGACATGCGTCGAACCAAGGAGGGTGGGGGCGGGGTGACGGGATCAGCGGCCCGCAAAGGCTGCTTGATTAGATAAGCATCTATATTGACACTCGTCGATTCAGGTGCCACGCTGGCCCTGTGCTCGTACATCGATGAATGTCGAATCGTCGACGGAAGCGATGAATCACCCCTCACGGGAGGTACGTCATGTCCCGCGTGCAACTCGCCCTTCGCGTCCCGGACCTGCACGCGTCCGTGGCCTTCTACAGCACCCTGTTCGGCACCCCGCCCGCCAAGCTCCGCGACGGCTACGCCAACTTCGCCGTCGCCGACCCCCCGCTCAAGCTCGTCCTCGTCGAAGGAACGGCGGGTGAGCCGACCCGCATGGACCACCTCGGCGTCGAGGTCGACAGCACCGAGGCCGTCCACACCGCCACCACCCGCCTGAACGACGCCGGCCTCACCACCGACGTCGAGACCGACACGTCCTGCTGCTACGCCCTCCAGGACAAGGTCTGGATCCACGGCCCCGGCCGCGAACCCTGGGAGGTGTACGTCGTCAAGGCCGACACCGACACCCTGACCAGGGAGCCGGACGGTATCTGCTGCACGGGCCCGGCGCGGGCGCACGGCGCGTAGCCGGCGCCCGTCGTCCGCTCGGCCCCCTTCGTTCCGCACGTCCCGCGCGCTTCCGCTCGCCTCACCCACTTCGAACATGGCAATGTTCATTCGCTCAAGCGTGTGGTAGAAATGCCGTCATGAGTGTCGCCCACCGTCTCGATCTGACCCTCCGCCTCGTCCAGGGAGCCGAAAGCCGCGTCTCCGTGGCCGAGTTGGCCCGGCGGCTCGGGGTGTCCGAGATGACCGTGCGCAGGGATCTCGACGCGCTGGAGAAGCAGGGGCTGGTGCGGCGGGTGCACGGTGGGGCCGTTGCCGGGCGGGCGCGTGAGGAGGGGGGCGGGTTCGAGGCGCGGGAGGGGTGGCAGACCGCCACCAAGGACCGGCTCGGGGCGGCCGTCGCCGGCCTGGTGGAGCCGGGGGCGCGGGTGCTGCTCGACGCCGGGACCACCACCGTGCACGTCGCCGAACACCTCGCCGCGCGCGGGCCGTTGACGGTCGCCGTGCTCAGTGTGCAGGCGGCGGTGCGGCTCGCCGACCGGCCGGGGATCGACCTGCTGGTCGTCGGCGGGCGGTCACGGCCGGGGGAGCGGTCCCTCGTGGGGCCGTTGGCGCTGCGCACGCTGGAGTCGCTGGCGTTCGACGTGTTCGTGATGTCCATCGGCGGGGTGCACGCCGAGCACGGCTGGTCCGAGTTCTCCCTGGACGACGCGGCCGTCAAGCAGGCGGGACTCGCCCAGGCCGGCCGCACGGTCGCCGTGGCCGACGCGACCAAGCTCGGCGTCCGCGCGTTCAGCCAGGTCGCCCCGCTCGACGCCGTGCACACCTTCGTCACCGACGCCGCCGCGGCCGACCCCGCCACCCACCCCGGCGGCCCGCAGACCCTGGACGCCCTGCGCGAGGCGGGCGTCGAGACGCTGCTCGTCTGAACCGTCCGAGCCCGTCCCGCAAACCCAGCCGAGGAAGTGAGCCGTGCCCCGTCCACCCCTGATGATCCTCGTCGCCGGCCCGTACCGTTCGGGAACCGGCGACGACCCCGCCCAGCTCGCCGCGAACGTACGGGCCATGAACGAGGCCGCCCTCACCCTCTTCCGCGCCGGGCACCTGCCCGTCACGGGTGAGGCGCTCGCGCTGCCGCTGCTGGAGACGGCCGGCAGCACCGGCCCCGACGACCCGCTCTTCGCGGAGCTGTTCCACCCCGTCGCCGAGCGCCTCCTCGACCGCTGCGACGCCGTCCTGCGCATCGGCGGGCCCTCCGAGGGCGCCGACCGGATGGTGGCCCGGGCCCGGGCGCGGGGCAAGGACGTGTACACCGGGATCGCCGACATCCCGTGCGGCGACCTGGCCTGCGCCGACCTCCCCTCCGGCGGCGGACGGTGACCGGGGACGTGCGTCCGGGCCGGCCGGGCATCGACATCCCCGACCCCCGCGGCCGTACCGGTCTCGACCGCCACGGCCGCGACCTGACCGGCAACCCCCGCGTCCGCGTCCTCGACGTCGAGGTCCTCGCCTGCGACTGGTCGGTGCTGCGCCGCACCACCTTCGACTACCGGCACGGCGACGGCCACTGGAGCCGCGAGCGGCGCGAGACCTACGACCGGGGCGACGGCGCGACGATCCTGCTCTACGACCCCGCACGCCGTACGGTCCTGCTGACCCGTCAGTTCCGGCTGCCCGCCTACGTCAACGGGCACCCCGACGGCATGCTGCTGGAGACCGCGGCCGGGCTGCTGGACGGCGACGAGCCGCGGGAGGCGATCCGCCGCGAGGCGCAGGAGGAGACCGGACGGACCGTCCACGAGGTCGAGCACGTCTTCGACGCCTACATGAGCCCCGGCTCCGTCACCGAACGCCTGAGTTTCTTCGCCGCGCCCTACGACGGGTCCACGCCCGGCGCGGACACCGCCGGGGTGGCCGAGGAGGGCGAGGACATCACCGTCGTGGAACTGCCCTTCGACGAGGCGCTCGAGGCGATCCGCACCGGCGCCGTCGCCGACGCCAAGACGATCATGCTGCTCCAGTGGGCCGCGCTCGACGGGCCCTTCGCCCGCCGGTGAGTACGGAGCGCGTGGCGGCTCGGGGCCGGCCGCGTCAGCCCACGCCGAGTCCCGTGAGGTCCGCCAGCGGCAGCGTGTGCTGCGTCTGGAGCACCTTCGCGCGCAGATAGCGGACGTTGTGCGGGGTGGTGAAGACGCCCGTCGGCACGCGGTCGTGGACGTCGATGCCCAGCGCGCGCAGCTGGCCGGCCTTGTCGGGGTTGTTGGACAGCAGGTCGAGGGCCGTGATGTCCAGGGCCCGCAGCATCTGGGCGGCGGCCGTGTAGTCCCGGCCGTCCTCCGGCAGGCCCAGGGCGGCGTTCGCCTCGTAGGTGTCCAGGCCCTGGTCCTGGAGGGCGTAGGCGTCGAGCTTGTTGTACAGGCCGATGCCGCGGCCCTCCTGGCGGAGGTAGAGCAGGACGCCTCCCCGCTCGGCTATGCGTTCGACCGCCTCGCGCAGCTGGGGGCCGCAGTCGCAGCGGGCCGAGCCGAGGACGTCGCCGGTCAGGCACTCGGAGTGCAACCGGACGAGCGGGCGGGGGCCGGGCTCGCCGAGGACGACGGCCAGGTGTTCCCGGCCGTCGGTCAGACCGTGGAAGGTGACCAGGTCGGCGTCGACCGCGTAGCCGTCGTGGAAGCGCAGCGGTACCCGGACGCGGGCACGCGGGGTGGCGGCGGGGGTGTCGGGCATGCGGGTTCTCCGGGTCGGGGGGCGGGGGCGGGGGCGCGGGCAGTGCACGGTCCCTCCGCCGCACATCTGCCATACGCCCACTGCTTCAGGTTTGAAGCAGTTGGGTGGTCGGGACCCTACCTCATGCTTGAAAGTTGAAGCAATGATGTCGGTGGGCGGCTCAGCGGCCGTCGGGACAGGGCGACGAGCGGCGCCGCCACGGCAGATCCTCGGGCGCGGTCTCGCCGCCGCCCTCCTGGAGCCCCTTCGCCACCCGCGTGAAGATCTCCTCCAGTTGCCCCACCTGCTCCGGCGTGAGCCGGTCGAAGAGGGCGGCGCGCACCGTGTCGACGTGACCCGGCGCCGTCCGCTCCAGCACCGTCATGCCCTCCTGGGTGAGGGCCGCGACGCTCCCGCGCTTGTCGCCACGGCACTCCTCGCGCCGCACCAGGCCGTCCTTCTCCAGCCGCGCCACCGCATACGTCAGCCTGCTCCGCGTGATCTTCAGCTTCTCCGCCAGACCGGTCATGCGCAGCCGCCGCTGCGGAGCCTCGGAGAGGTGGGCGAGGATCGAGTAGTACAGGTGGGGCATGCCGGCCTCCTGCTGGAGCTGCCGGTCGATCGCGTCCTCCAGGAGGAGGTATCCGGCGACGTACGCGCGCCATGCGCGCTGCTCCTCGGGAGTGAGCCAGCGGGTCGTCATGCTTCCAGTGTAGGTTTGTTTCAAAGTTGAACCAAGAACCAGGAGTCGCGGGCCTCCTGCCGCCGCGCCCCCGCCGCGCCAGGACCCCGCCGCGCCAAGACCCCGTCGCCCGTCCCCGGAGAGGCCGCGCCGATGCCGTACCCGTACGTCCTGCTGTCCGCAGCCGTCTCCCTCGACGGCTACCTCGACGACACCGGCCCCGACCGCCTGCTGCTCTCCGGCCCCGCCGACTTCGACCGGGTCGACGAGGTGCGGGCCTCCGTGGACGCGATCCTGATCGGCGCGGGCACCCTCCGCGCCGACAACCCCCGGCTCCTGGTCAACGCGCCCGCGCGCCGGGCCGCGCGCCGGGCGGCCGGCAGGCCGGAGTACCCCCTGAAGGTCATGGTCAGCGGCTCCGGAGAACTGGACCCGGCGGCGCTGTTCTGGCACACCGGTGGCGAGAAGGCCGTGTACACCACCGACCTGGGCGCCGAGCGCGCCCGCTCACTCGGCCTCGCCGCCGACGTCGTACCCCTCGGCCCCCACCTCGACTGGCGCCGGCTGCTGGAACACCTCCACGACGTCCGGGGCGTACGACGGCTCATGGTCGAGGGCGGCGGAACCATCCACAGCCAGCTCCTCCAGGAGGGCCTCGCCGACGAACTCCAGCTCGTCCTGGCGCCCCTCTTCGTGGGCGACCCGGACGCGCCCCGGCTCTTCGGGCCCGGCGGCTACCAGGGCGGACGGCTGCGACTCGTCGAGACACGGCGCCTCGACGACGTCGTCCTGATGCGCTACGAGCCCACCGCGCCCGGCTCCGGCCCGCTCCCCACCGCCGCCGACCGGCACTGGCTGGCCCTCGCCTGCGAGCTGGCCGCCGCCTGCCCGCCGTCGCGGACCGCGTTCAGCGTCGGCGCGGTGGTGGTGGCCGCGGACGGGGCGGAGCTGGCCCGCGGCCACTCCCGCGAGGCCGGCGACCCCGTCGTCCACGCCGAGGAGGCCGCCCTCGCGAAGATCGACCCCGCCGACCCCCGCCTGGCCACGGCCACCGTCTACAGCAGCCTCGAACCCTGCGCCCACCGCTCCTCCCGCCCGACCCCCTGCGCCCGCCTCGTCCTCGCCGCGGGCGTCCGCAGGGTGGTGACGGCCTGGCGCGAACCGGACACCTTCGTGACCGGCGCCGACGGCACCGGCCTGCTGACGGCCGCGGGCGTCGACGTCGCCGTCCTGGCCGAGTACGAGGAACGGGCCATGGCGCCCAACCTGCATCTGCTGCAGGGCAGTTGATACGGGCCGGGCCCCGTGCGAGCCACCCCCCGGGAGCGTGTGTGCGTCGGGCCCCGCGGATGGCGTACACTGGTGTCATAACGACGCGGGGTGGAGCAGCTCGGTAGCTCGCTGGGCTCATAACCCAGAGGTCGCAGGTTCAAATCCTGTCCCCGCTACTGAAGGCCGAGGGCCGGAATCCTGATCACAGGGTTCCGGCCCTCGGTGTGTTGCACCGTCGCGGCGTCGGCGCCCGGCCTCCGAGGCCCCGAAGCCTCCGGGACCATCCCTTACGGAACGTGAGCGGACGAGCGCCCTGCGCATAACAACTGAGTCACCATCACAAAAGCCGTGGTGGGTGCGGCGCGTTCGACACGGGGTCAACTCGCCCAGATTTCATCGATCCTGAGGCAAAAGTCCAGGCCATGAATGTTGTTGATCAAGAGGAACGGCTTGGAAACCCAGCCCCGGGTCTATTAACGTTCGATAACGCAGCGCGGTCGTCCCAGCCGTCACAAGAGGCGGCTCCGTGCGCACGCGCCGAATCCCGTAAGGGAACCGGGGAACCACCACCTTGGGGTGAATCACGCGGAGCCGCCGTGAGGTAACGGCCGGTATACGCGCGTAGGAGACCTTCCCGCTCCGAACCCGTCAGCTAACCCGGTAGGCGACGGAAGGAAAGGAGTACGCCCGCGTGGCGTCCAACCCGCCTGCCCCAGAAGCCCCGATCGCGCCCGGCCAGCCCTTCGGCTACGGCGGCTACCGCACCGACGAGGGCCCCTGGGAGGAGTGGAACCCCACCGCGGATTCCATTCGCCCGGTCCGCGGCCGGCACCGCGTCGCGAAGCAGCGCGGCGGACTCGCCCGCAGCTCCACCGTTCTCGGCGTCGGCGTCATAGCCGCCGTCGGCGCGGGCGGCATGGCCAGCGCCAACACGGGCAAGCCCCCGGTCTCCATCTCCATGCCGGACCTCCCCTCCGTGGGTTCCCTGATCTCGGACGACGACACCCCCGAGGAGTCCACGTCCGCGTCCGCCCTCAGCACCTTCGGCACCACGGTCGCCGACGAGGACAGCGGCGACAGTGCCGCCGACGCCGGAGAGGCGCTGCGCAGCCGGATCATGGCGCAGGCCGAGTCCCAGCAGACCCAACTCGAGACCAAGGCGCAGGCCGCCGCCGAGGCCGCCGCCGCCAAGGCCGAGGCAGACGCGGCCGCCAAGGCGGAGAAGGAGGCGGAGGCCAAGGCCGCCGCCGCGAAGAAGAAGGCCGCCGAGGAGGCCGCGAAGAAGGCCGAGGCCGAGCGCCTCGCCGAGCTCGCCAAGCAGTACACACTGCCGACGTCCTCGTACACCATCACCTCGACGTTCGGCCAGGCCGGCGCCTACTGGTCCTCCGGGTACCACACGGGCCTCGACTTCGCCGCCCCCACCGGCACCCTGATCAAGGCCGTGCACAGCGGCACCATCACCTCGGCGGGCTGGGACGGGTCCTACGGGTACAAGACCGTGCTCACCCTCGACGACGGCACCGAACTCTGGTTCGCCCACCAGTCCTCCATCAGCGTCAGCGTCGGCCAGAAGGTCTCCACCGGCGACGTGATCGGCCGCGTCGGCGCCACCGGCAACGTCACGGGCGCCCACCTCCACCTGGAGGTCCACCCGGGCGGCAGCAGCTCGGGCGTCGACCCCGCGGCCTGGCTCCGGGACAAGGGGCTCAACCCCTGAGATCCCGTACTGCCTGAGTCTTCCGGGGGCCGGTGAGGTGGCTTCCCGGATGTTCGCCAGGACTTGGCCGGAGGCGTGGTATACGCGCCTCCGGCCAAGTCGTTGGAGTTGGAGTTGGCGTTGGAGTTGGCATGCAGCGTGACCGGCAAATGACTGGCGCATGACTGGCAACGTCTTCGGCCGGACCGCCGACTCCGAGGGGCGTCCTTACGTGGTGTCCCTCACGGCCGGGGGCCGTGCCCCGGGTACGGCCCCGGTCCCGTCGGGTACCCGTAACCGCCTTGTCCGTAACCGCCTTGTCCGTGACCGGAGGGCCCCTGGCCGGAGGGTCCCTGGCCGGGATGGCCGTAGCCGGGATGGCCGTAGCCGGGATGACCGTGTCCGTGGACCCCGTACACCGGCCACGGCGGCAC
Organism: Streptomyces sp. NPDC059895; assembly: GCF_042731035.1. Classification (NCBI taxonomy): domain Bacteria; kingdom Bacillati; phylum Actinomycetota; class Actinomycetes; order Kitasatosporales; family Streptomycetaceae; genus Streptomyces; species Streptomyces sp. NPDC059895. The sequence goes on along the minus strand of NZ_JBHWKO010000034.1, from coordinate 17,992 downwards.
GGCCAACGGGACCGGGGGAGCCGTCATACGGGCCGCATGCTCCAGGGCGGGGCGGGCGACATCCCTGCGCCGCCAGAGTTCGTTGAGCAGTTCCCGCTCCCGTACGACGAAGTCGGCGCCGGCCCGGCCGAGGCGCCCACGGTGCCGTAGGAACGCGAGGGAGGTCGCGTACGCCTCGTACCTCGCCACCTCGCGCGCGGCGGGCTTGCCCAGGTACCGGCGGGCGTGGTCGCGGGCCAGCCGCCGGGCGCGCATCGAGCCGAGCGCGTACGGCTCCCCCGGGGTGAGCCACCCCGCGGCGGCGTAGGCGGGCAGCTCCTCGCGGACGGTGCCCAGTTCCCGTTGGCGGGTCCACACCACCAGCCAGGTCAGCACCGCGAACGCCGGCACCATGAACACCCCGTACACCGCGAAGAAGCCCCACTCGCCGAAGGACGCCGAGCCGTTCCAGAGGGCGTGCATGAGCATGGCGAGCAGCAGGCCGGCCGGCGGGAGCAGGACCCGGCGTGCGCGCCGGCGTTCCCCGGAGAGGGCGGCGATGCCGAAGCCGATGCCGGTCAGGACCGTGAACAGGGGGTGCGCGAACGGGGACATGATGACGCGCACGAAGAAGGTCGCGGCGGTGACGGAGGCGATACCGCCGTCACCGGCGAGCTGGTCGGTGCCGAAGGCGTTGCCGAGGTAGAGGATGTTCTCGGTGAACGCGAAGCCGGTCCCGGTGACGCCGGCGATGACGACTCCGTCGACCAGCCCGGTGAAGTCCCGCCGGCGGAAGAGGAAGACGAGGAGGACGGCGGCCGCCTTGGCGGACTCCTCCACGACCGGGGCGACGATCGTCGCGCCCAGGGTGTCCGCGCCCGCGGGGTCGGCGGTCGCCGTGGCTATCCAGCGGGTGGCGAAGCTGTTGGCGACGATCGCTATCAACGCCGCCGCGCAGGCCCCCCACGCGAACGCGAACACCAGGTTCCGCCAGGGGCCGGGCTCGACCCGGTCGAGCCAGCGGAAGACGGCTATGAGGAGCGGGACGGGGAGCACGGCCAGTCCCAGCCCCACCAGGAACCCCTGGGTGCCCGTCTGTTCGCGGACCAGGGCGAGGATCACCAGTCCCGACAGGGTGAGCAGGGTGATCAGGGCGCCGTAGCGCACCCAGGTGTGCTGCCACCAGTGTGCGTGCCGGATCCCACCGCCCTCCGGCACCGCGCCGGACTGCGGCGGCTGCGGGGGCTGTGGCGGGTGCGGCGGATACGGAGGGCTGGTGGCCACGGCATCGACCCTAACGAGGGAGAGGACGGCGGTGGAGGGGGTCGGGGGGTGGAGGCATCGGCATGAGCGTGAACGTGGGCGTGAATGTGGGCGTGGGCGTGGGGGGCGGTGTGGGCCGGGGACGATGACCGGGGCGGGGCGGGGCGGGACGGGGCGGGGCGGGCGCTCGGGTCAGCCGTGCTGTACGCGACGGAACAGCAGATCGTGCACCACATGCCCCTTGTCCAGGCCCTGTCCCTCGAAACGGGTGAGCGGCCGGAACCCGGGCCGGGGCGCGAAGCCGCCGTCGGCCTGAGTGTTCTCGAAGTCGGGGTGCGCGGTGAGCACCTCCAGCATCTGCTCGGCGTACGGCTCCCAGTCGGTCGCGCAGTGCAGCAGCGCGCCGGGCCTCAGGCGGGTCGCGGCCAGGGTGAGGAACTCCGGCTGGATGAGGCGCCGCTTGTGGTGGCGCTTCTTGGGCCAGGGGTCGGGGAAGTACACGCGCAGGCCGTCCAGGGAGTCCGGGGAGAGCATCTCGCGCAGCAGGATGATCGCGTCGCCGTTGCCGACCCGGATGTTGGTGAGGCTGTTGTGGTCGGCGAGGTTGAGGAGGTTCCCCTGGCCGGGCGTGTGGACGTCGACGGCGAGGAGGTTGGTGCCGGGGGCGCCGGCCGCCATCTGCGCGGTGGCCTCGCCCATGCCGAAGCCGATCTCCAGGACGACGGGGTGGTCGTTCCCGAACAGTTCGGTGAGGTCGACGGGGTGGCCGTCGATGTCGAGCCCCCATTTCGGCCAGAGCCGTTGCAGCGCGTCGGCCTGTCCCGTGGTCACCCGGCTGCGGCGGGGCTGGAAGCTGCGGATCCGCCGCTCGAAGTGAGAGCCGGCGGGGTCGGCCTTGGGGCCGTCCGGGAAGCGGGGCTCGCCCTTGGCGCGGGTGCGGCGGAGGGACTCGCCGGGGGCGGGTCGGGAGTCGGGGGTGTTCAGGGAGTCAGACACAGTGGGCCGATTTTACGTGCGTGGGTGGACGGGGTTCCTGCCCGGCCGAGCGAGCCGGGCCGTGCGGCGGAGTGGGGGCGGACGGGGGCGGGGGTGGGGGCGGGGACGAACGCCCGCGCGGCGGGGATCAGTCGCTGACCAGCGCCCCCAGGGCCCGCCGGGCCACCTCCCGGCCGATCGGCAGAGAGGCCGTCGCCGCGGGGGAGGGGGCGTTCAGGACGTGGACGGTACGGGGGCCCTCCCGGATCAGGAAGTCGTCCACCAGGCTGCCGTCCCGCAGCACCGCCTGGGCCCGCACTCCGGCCGCCGCACGCACCAGGTCCCCGTCCTCGACGGCCGGCAGCAGCCGGCGTACGGCGTCCGCGAAGGCCGCCGTGGAAAGCGACCGGCGCAGCTCGCCGGCGCCGTGACGCCAGTGCCGTCGGGCCAGGTGCCACACCCCGGGCCAGGCCGCCGTCGCCGCCGCCTCCCGCGGGCGTACGACGCCCCAGCCGTACCCCTCCCGGGCCAGCGCCGGGACCGCGTTGGGGCCGATGTGGACACTTCCGTCGATGCCGCGGGTGAGGTGGACGCCGAGGAACGGGAACGCCGGGTCGGGGACCGGGTAGACCAGGCCGCGCACCAGCTCGGGGCGCGCCAGCTCGTAGTACTCGCCGCGGAACGGCACGATCCGCATCCCGGGCTCGTCGCCGGTCAGGCGGGCGATCTCGTCGCAGTGCAGACCGGCGCAGTTGACCAGGACGCGTCCCCGGACGATGTCGCCGCGGGAGGTCAGCACGGCGACGCCGCGGCCGGGGCGGCGGTCGACTCGGACGCCCCGGGCGCCGTGGCGGATCTCCGCGCCGGACGCCTCACCCAGTTGCCGGGCGACCGCCGTGAAGTCGCAGACGCCGGTCGTGCGCACGTGGATCGCCGCGAGGCCGCGGACCTCCGGCTCGTACTCCGCGATCTGCGCGGGGCCCAGTTCCCGGACCGGTATGCCGTTCTCCCGGCCGCGCTGGACGAGGGCGTGCAGGCGGGGCAGCTCGGAGCGGTCGGTGGCGACGATCAGCTTGCCGGTGACGGCGTGCGGGATGCCGTACTCCGCGCAGAATTTGATCATCTCGGCGGCGCCGCGGACCGCGTAGCGCGCCTTGAGGGAGCCCGGGCGGTAGTAGATCCCGCTGTGGACGACGCCGCTGTTGCGTCCCGTCTGGTGCCGGGCGAGCCCCGGCTCCTTCTCCAGTACGGTCACGCGTGTACCCGGCGCGGCCCGCGTGATCGCGTGCGCCGTCGACAGGCCGACGATTCCGCCGCCGATCACCAGCACGTCACAGTCGTAGCCGACCGCCCGAGTCCCCGGCACCTGCCGCGCCACCTGCACCACCTCCCGGCTTCGATAGTGCACTGCGCCACTGACAACGCCTTGAAACCCCGGACCGTGCCCCGTCCCCCCGCGTCTCGCCTCCGCGTCGCACGGGTCCCTTGAGGTTCACGGGCTTCTCGGTTCACAGGCGGGGGTATCGGTGTCGGTCCCGACCGTTCCCGGCGCGGCGCGGCGCGGCGGGGCGGGGCGCAGTGGGGCGCGCCGCGGCCCGAAGTGAAGCGTTTACGCGGGCGCCATCAGCAGGGGCCGGGCGCGCTCGCGCAGCTCGACCACGCGGGGTTCGTCGCCGTACGGCTCCAGCCGGTGCAGGAGGTCCTTGACGTACTCGGTGGTGCGGGCCGACGAGATGCGTCCGGCCACCTCCACCGCGCGCACCCCCTGCTCGCAGGCCGCGTCGAGGTTGCCCGACTCGAGTTCGGCGACCGCCGAGACCACGAGCCGGAGCCCGTGCGAGCGCACGAACTCCTCCGTCGGCTTCGACAGCGCCTGCTCCGTGAAGCGGCGCACCTGGCGTGGTGCCTTCAGGTCGCGGTAGCACTCGGCGGCGTCGGCGGCGAAGCGGTCGTAGGAGTAGAAACCGAGCCACGAGGGGTCGTGGTCGCCCTCGCGGGCGCGCTCCAGCCAGCTCTCGGCGGCCTTCAGGGCCGCGCCGGCGGCCTGCGCGTCGCCCGCGCGCGCGTGGGCGCGGGCCTCGACCAGGCGGAAGAAGCTCATGGTGCGGGCCGTGGCCAGGCCGCGGTTGCGTTCCAGGGCGGCCTGCGCGAGGTCGACGCCCTCGTCGCCGAAGCCGCGGTAGGTGGCCTGGAGGGACATCGATGCCAGGACGTAGCCGCCGAGCGGGACGTCCGCCGCCGCGCGTGCCAGGCGCAGCGCCTGGATGTAGTACCGCTGCGCGGCCTCCTGCTGGCCGGTGTCGAAGGCCATCCACCCGGCCAGCCGGGTCAGTTCGGCGCTCGCCCCGAACAGCGCGCGGCCCACCTCGTCGGAGTACGCGCCGAGCAGCAGGGGGGCCGCCTCCACCCGCAGGCACTCCGGCACCATGGACGAACGCCAGTCGCCGCCTCCGTACTTGGAGTCCCAGCGCCTGGCGTCCTCGGCGGCCTCCCGCAGTTTCTGCACATCGCTGTGGCCGACTTTGAGCGGTGCGCCGGAGCCCTCGGCGGAGTTCACCTCGCGCGCCACCGAACTGTCGGCCGGGGTTATCAGCCACCGTGAGGCGGGCGTCGCGTACGCGCTGACCGCGAACGAACCGGCCAGCGACTGCCAGATGCCCCCCGAGCCGGCGCGGCGGCCGGCGAGGTCGAGGCGGTACAGCTCCGTCGCCGAGCGCACGGCCTGGCCGACGTCCCGGGGGAAGGCGAGGCCCACTTCGGGCGCGGGGTCCGCGTCCGCCAGGCCGATCTCGTGGAGCGGCACCGGGCGGCCGAGTTTCTGGCCGATCGCGGCCGCGATGAGGTGCGGAGCGGCACCCTGCGGCACCATGCCCTTCGACACCCAGCGCGCCACGGACGTCTTGTCGTAGCGAAGAGTCAACCCGCGTTGGGCGCCGAGGTCGTTGACGCGTCGCGCGAGTCCGGCGTTGCTGATTCCCGCGAGGGCGAGAACGGCGCCGAGCTTTTCGTTCGGCCCGCGTTGCTCCCTGGACATTGCGCCACCCCTCGACACAGACGGCTGCCGCGCTGGCATAACCACGCGGCATTCGTAAACCCAGCGTAGTTCGCCGCATCCCAAGCGTTAAGGGGCATTCTTCCGGATGGCGGGATTGTGGCACGAACGGAAGTACGGGCCCCGGTACGCACCGTTGCGGCGTGCTCCCGCTGTGTGGCCGTGCGCCCGTCCGTGCGCTCTTCTCCGGCCACGGGGGGAGCGGTTCCATGGATCGTGCGTGGGTCGGCCCGCTGTACTGGATCCAGTGGGCTGGGGGACACCGCCGCCACCATCCCCGCGGGCGGCGGAACGGTCCGGGAGGCGAGCTCCGTCTCCCGGGCCGGCGCGCCGTCCGAGGCGCGCGGCTGTGTACGGAGCGTGTGCGGGTCCGGCCCGACGGCGGCCCCCCGTTCGGTAATTGGCCGAAAATCGACCCTGTGTTCTGTGGGTGAATTCGCTTCCCGCCATGGAAATCGAGGGCGCGCGGGGGGTTTTGGGGGAGCGTTTCGGGGGCGCATTCGCGTCGCACATGCGAGGGCATGCGCGGCCACCAGCGCCCCGCGCGCGCGAGTCCCGATGGTCTCGCAGGTCGGCGCGGGGGCGTTCGCGGGGGCGCACTTCGAGGATCTCAAGCGGCGTCACCTCCTTCTGCGGCGCGTTCTTCGTGGCAGCATGTGAACCGTTCGTGCGGTGCACTGGTTGTCCACAGCCTGTGGAGGCGTCGATGCGGTGGTTGGTGGGATGGAGCAGCACCGCCGCGGGAGGCACCGGCCCCGGCACCGTCGGAGCGGCGGGCTACGGCGGCCCCGGCGGGTACGCCGGCCGCGGTGAGGACGCCGGGCGCATCGGGTACGCCGGCCGCGGTGAGGACGCCGGGCGCATCGGGTACGACGGCGAGACGCTGCACCCCGTGGGCTCCCAACTGCTGTGGGGCGACCCCGATCCGCTGTGGGCGGTCGGCGACTGGCGGCCCGACGAGGTGCGCGTGGTGCGGGCGGACGCCCAGACCCGGATCGCCGTGCTCGGCATCTGCGGGGCGACGGACGAGCAGCTGCGCGTCGGACTGTTCGCCGCGCGCGGAGGGGCACTGCGCCATCTGACGGCCTGGCCGGGCAGCTACACCGCGATCGTCCAGGTCGGGCGGCGCATCACCGTCTGCGGCGATCTCGCGGGCGCCCGCCCGGTGTTCCACACGCCCTGGGCGGGCGGCACGGCGTACGCGACGGCCGCGCTGCCGCTGGCCGACCTCGTCGAGGCCAACCTCGACTTCGGTCACCTGGCGGCCCTCCTCGCCGCCCCGGACGTACCGGCCGCCGTGCACGACTCCACGCCGTACGACGGCGTGCGGCGCGTTCCGCCGGGGCACGCGCTGATCCTGCGCGCCGGGGCGCGCGAGATCGCCGGGTACGAGCCGGTCGCCTCCCTCGCCGTGGCGGCGCCCCCGGCCGACCCGGACAGCGCGGTCGACGCCGTGCGTGACGCCCTCGTCGAGGCGGTACGCGCGCGTCTGTCCGCACCGCGGCACGTCCCCGACATCGACCCCGGGCCCGTCCCGGGCATGGGCCCCGCCGAGCGACGGGCCGCGCGCGGGATGCCGGTCCCGGGCATCGGCGCCGACCTGTCCGGCGGGCCCGCCTCGGGGACGCTCGCGCTGCTCGCGGCCGGCCTGCCCGGTAGACCCGGCACGCTCCTCGGGCACGGCACCGGCGCCGGCGAGCGCCTGCTGGCCGTCACCTTCAACGACCTGGCCGTCGGCGGCCACGAGGCCGAGGTCGAGCGGGCCGGCACCCTCGCGGCCAACCCGCGCCTGCACCACGTCGTCGTGGCCGGCGGCGAGGACACCCTGCCGTACGCCGACCTGGACGGCCCCCTGACCGACGAACCCGGCCCGAGCCTGGTGACGGCCGCCCGCCACCGCGCGCGCCTCGCCGCGGGCAGCGCGGACCACTTCACCGGTCACGGCGCCCGCCAGGTCCTGGACGCCCACCCCGCCCGCCTCGCCGACCTGCTGATGGACCGCAAGAGACGCCACCTCGTCCGGCCCGTCGCCGCCCTGACGAAGGCGGAGGGGTCCGTGTTCGTCCCCGCGCGCGTGTACGGCGCCGCCCGCCGGCTGGCCCGTACCCCGTACGGGGCGGGCGTGGAGGGCCTCGCCGAACGGCTCCTGCACCGCCGCTTCGACGATCCCGCGGGCGCCGCGGGTGCCGTGGGGGCCTCCCTGGCCGCCCTCGCCTGGGGCGGCCCCGGTCCGGCCGCGCGCTGGCTGACCGGAGAGGCGCTGGCTGAAGTATCGGTTCGCCTCCAGTCCATGGCGCACCGCGCCGGTGTGGGCCCCGGCCAGCGTCCCGGCGACTACCGCGCGCGTGCCGCCCTCGCCCGCCATGCGGCCGATCTGCGCGTCCTGGAGCAGGCCGCCGAGATCCGCTCCCAGCGCCTGCACGCCCCATTCCTCGACAACCAGGTCGTGCGCGCCTGCCGTGCGCTCCCCGAGACCCTGCGCGTGCAACCGGGGGCGCGTGCCGCGATCCTGCGCACCGTGCTGAAGGGCTCCGGGGTGGCCGACCTCCCGCCGGGCTGGGGCGCCCCCTCCCTCGGCTCCACCACCGCCGCGGCCCGTGCGGGCCTGCGCACGGCCACGGACCCCCTCCTGGCCCTCTTCGACGCCCCTCTCCTCGCGGAGGCGGGTCTGATCGAGGCCCGGGTGGTCCGCAAGGCCCTGCGGGGCGCGGCGGCGGGCGAGCCCCTCCCGCTCGACGGCCTGGCCGACCTCGTCTCCCTGGAACTGTGGCTGCGCCGCCTGCTGTCCCGCCGCGGCACCTGCTGGACGGGCACCCCGGCACGCGCGCGTGCGGTACCCGCGGGGATCGCTCCCCAGAGGCGGGCGGTCTCCTCCGGAGGCTGAACGAGCCGAAGCCGGAGCCGGAGCCGGAGATGGAGCCGGAGATGGAGCCGGAGCCGGAGCTGGAGCCGGAGCCGGAGCTGGAGCCGGAGCCGGAGCCGGAGCCGGAACCGGAGATGGAGCCGGACGGTGGAAGCGGAGTGGCCGCCCCGGAAGCCGTAGCCTCCCGACAGGCCTAGGAGCACCCGACAGGCCTACGAGCAGGTGAACCCGGACTCCGCCCAGTCCGCGAGCGCGAGCGTGTCGACGGGGTCGTACGGCTCGACCACCAGCCGGACCGTCCGGCGCCCGGTGAGGTCCACATGGACGGCCACGGCCGGGTCACCACCCCCGATCACGGGGGACGTCCAGAGTCGGTCCCCGTCGGCGTGGACGGAGAAGGTGACCCTGCCGAGCTTCCCCGTGAGGTCGTCGACGCCGACCACGGCGTCGTACGCGGTGCAGGCGCGGTTGAGGTCGACGGTGACGGAGGAGTCGCCGTGGACGGTCACCCCGCGCGCGTACCGCCGGTCGGCGATGGACAGCTCGGAGCGCTGCCAGAACCAACTGCTGCCGCCCAGGCGGATCTCCGGCCCGGTGCCGTCGCCGGTGACGTCGAAGGACAGCTCGTCGAGCCGGTAGACGGCCGGCGCCGGCGAGGGCGCCGACGACGGTGTGGCGGTGGGCGCCGGGTCGGGAGCGGCTGTGGGCGTCGGGGTGGGCGAGGGAGTCGGCGTGGGGGAGGTCGTCGCCTTCCCGTCGGGCTGGGACGTGGACGTCGGCGTGGCGGCCGCGGCCGGGACGATCACCGTGGGGAGCGGCGCGGTTTCCTCCGGCGTGCGGGTGGGGCGGGACGTCGGCGCCGGCGTGGGCTGCTCCGGCAGGACGGCCGGGACGGAGGCGGGGGGATGGGCCACGGTCTGCCGCGCGGGGCTGTCGTCGCCGACGAGGGCGAGGGCCACCGCCGCGGCCGCCACCGCGACCACGCCGGCCGCGACACCGGTCTTCACGGGCGCGCCCAGCCCCTCCGAGGCCGCCGTACCGCCCCCGGCGCCCGTGGAGCCGCCGCTCGCCCCCGCTGCGCCCCCGGCGCCCGACGCGCCCGAGGAGCCGCCGCTCGACGCCGCGGCGCCGCCCGCGACCCCCGCCGCTCCGGCCCCGGCACCGCCGGCGATGAGCGCGGCCGCCTTGGCGTACCCGGCGGCCCCGAACCAGCCGATGACCGCGACCGGCACGACGGCCGGGATGCCTCCGGCCACCTCCTCGATCTGGAGGGCGGCCAGCCGGCACCTGGCGCACTCCTCCAGGTGCTTGCGCAGCCCCCGTTCGGCGCGGGTGCGCAGCCGGCGGCGGGCGTACGTGCCGAGCTGGTCGGCCCAACGGGCGCACTCCTCGTCGCCGGTGAGGGTGGCGCTGACGTGGGCCTGGAGGTAGGCCTGCTTGAGGCCCTCACGGGCCCGGCTGGCCAGCACGCGGGTGCCGTTGGCGTCGAGCCCGAAGAGCGGGGCGACCTCGCTCGGCGACTCGTCCTCGACCTCGGTGTGCCACAGCACGGCCTGCCAGCGCTCGGGCAGCGAGCGGAAGGCCCGCATGGCCATGGACTGCTCGGCCGCGTGCATCGCGCGCACCTCCGCGCCGAGGTCGAGGACGTCACTGTCGGAGACCTCGGAGGACCGGCCGGACTGCGCGGCGAACACCGCGAAGTCGTCCACGAGCTGTTCCCGCTTCGCCGACCGCGTCCAGTCGGCGGCGACCCGGCGGACGGAGGTCAGCAGGTAGGCGCGGACGGCGTGCGCGGGGCCGGAGCCGCGGCGTACGGCCTGGAGCATGCGGGCGAAGACCTCGGCGGTGAGGTCGTCGGCGGTGTGGGCGTCCCGGCAGCAGGTGCGCGCGTACCGGCGCACGGCGTCGGCATGGCGCCGGTACAGCTCCTCGTACGCCGTGTCGTCGCCCGAGCGCATCCGCCCGACCAGATCGGCGTCGGCCGGCGGCACGTCCCGCGGCGGCGGCAGGACGCTGTCGTCCGCCCGCCACTCGCGCTGCGCCGGAACACCGACGCCGACGCCGTCCGGCGGCACGGCCGCGGTGTCGCGGCCACGGGGGACACCGGGGCGTCCGCCCTGACTGGGCACCTGCGGTGCGACCCGGCCACGGGCCACCGGGCCACCGTCGCCCAGTGACTCGTCCCGCCCGCCCCGCCCCTCAACGTTCATCGCGGAAAGCCCCCGCCGCCTGCCCAACCGGTCCCGAACACCGGGTCAGAGTGCCATATCGGTTCTCGTCCAGGATCCCCGCGGACCGGGCCGCCCACCCGTCCGTGAGGGCTCGTCGCACTCCAGTGCCGGAACTCACCCGAACGGAGAAGGTTCGGCTGCCGCGCACGGCAGAGGCGCCGCGCCGCCTGCCGCGCACGCCGGTCGCGCCCGTGCCGGATGGCCGGGGGAGGAGCGCCGGAACGCCCCATCCCCCCGTCACCCTTTCGAGTCACCCCACGGCTGCCGCCACCGCTGACGAAGTCCGGCTCCGCTGTCGCTGACAGGACCGGCCCGCCACCGCTGACGAAGTCCGGCTCCGCTGTCGCGCTGACAGGACCGGCCCGCTGTCGCTGACGAAGTCCGGCTCCGCTGTCGCTGACAGGACCAGCCCGCCGTCGCCGGCGGAGCCAACAGACCTGGCGGACCCCCCGCTACACGGCGGGCCGCGACCGCAGCCCCTCCAGCAGGATGTCCAGCAGCCGCGCCGAAGCGGCCGCCTGCTGGGCCGCGTCCGGCAGTGAGGGCGCCGCCGTGGCGATCACCAGCAGGACGTCCGACACCGACACGTCGGGCCGCAGTTCGCCCGCCGCGCGCGCCCGCTCCACGAGCTGGCCCACGACCTCCAGCAGCGTGGCCGCCCCGGCGTCGTCCACAGGTGCCGGACCGCCCTCCTCGGCCACCAGCCGCAGCTCACCGCCGACCGGCTGGGACCGCTGCTGCGGCACCCGCACCGCGTCGGCCGGGGAGCCCTCGGCGCCGTCCTCGTCGGAGACGCCGACCCTGAGCACCTGCGGCGGCAGCAGCCGCCCGGCACCCGAGGCCACCGACGTCCGCAGGAACCGCGAGAGCGCCGACCACGGCTCGTCCTCCTGGCCGAGCGCCGCCCGTGCCTGGTCGGTCAGCCGGGAGGTCTCCTCCTCGGCTATCCGCCGTACGAGCACGTCCTTGCTCGGGAACCGCCGGTACACGGTCCCCACGCCCACCCGGGCGCGCCGCGCCACGTCCTCCATCGGCGCGCCGTACCCCAGCTCGCCGAAGACCTCGCGCGCCGCTCGCAGCACGTGCTCCAGATTGCGCTGTGCGTCCACGCGCAACGGCGTGGTCCGCGGGCCGTCCCCGCGTCCCGTACCCGCCGCCGCGCTCACCGCGCCGCCCGGTGCAAGGGCGGACGCGGACGACCAATGCCTGTCCTGAATGTGCATGAATGATCCCCCGGTAATGACGTCTCCCCCCGGAGACTCTCCCCGCCATCGAAAAGCCGGGGCGATGGAACCGGGGGACCACGACCACCCGGACCCGCCCGTCGCGGACCCGAGGAGCGCCTCCCCCTACACCCCGTCGACACACGAACATAGTTGAGCGGGACTCAATTCAGAAGGGGCAGGTTCCGCACGGAGCGCCCCCCGATCGGAGTACGCGGCGTATACGTCCCGATTGCGCCTCTCCCCGCACCCCGGCGCACACCGGTTGACCTGCGCCGCTGCACTCCACATCGGTGTTTCGGCCAACCCGGTGCCCGCCCCGCGTCCGGACACCCGCCGTGCCGGGGCTGTGGACAACTCCGACGCCGGGTGCGTCATGGGATGGTGAAGGAACGTGCGCGCATTCTCGTTGTCGGCGGCGGCTACGTCGGGATGTACACGGCCCTGCGGCTCCAGCGGAAGCTCAGAGGGGACATCGGCCGGGGCGAGGCCGAGATCACCGTCGTCACTCCCGACCCGTACATGACGTACCAGCCGTTCCTGCCCGAGGCCGCCGCCGGCGCCATCTCCCCCCGCCACGTCGTCGTCCCGCTGCGCCGCGTCCTGCCGCACTGCCGGGTCGTCGTCGGCGAGGTCACCGCCGTGGACCACGCCAAACGCACCGCCACCCTCACCACCCTCGCCACCGAGGAGGAGGGCACCGGGCCCCGCCAGATGGCGTACGACGAACTCGTCCTCGCGCCCGGTTCCGTCTCCCGCACGCTCCCCGTCCCGGGCCTCGCCGAACACGGCATCGGCTTCAAGACCGTCGAGGAGGCCATCGGCCTGCGCAACCACGTCATCGAACAGATGGACATCGCCTCCTCCACCCGCGACCCCGCGATCCGCGACGCGGCCCTCACCTTCGTCTTCGTCGGCGGCGGCTACGCGGGCGTGGAGGCGCTCGGCGAGCTGGAGGACATGGCCCGCTACGCCACGCGCTACTACCACAACGTCAAGCCCGAGGACATGAAATGGGTCCTCGTCGAGGCCTCCGACCGGATCCTGCCGGAGGTCGGCGAGGAGATGGGCCGCTACACCGTCAGCGAACTGCGCCGCCGCAACATCGACGTCCGCCTCCACACCCGCCTGGAGTCCTGCGCGGACCGCACGGCCGTCCTCAGCGACGGCGCCCGCTTCCCGACCCGTACGGTCGTGTGGACCGCCGGCGTCAAGCCCCATCCGCTGCTCGCCGCCACCGACCTCCCCCTCACCGAGCGGGGCCGGCTGAAATGCACACCCGAGCTGACCGTCGAGGGCGTCACGCACGCGTGGGCCGCCGGAGACGCCGCCGCCGTCCCCGACGTCACCGCCGCCGAGCCCGGTACGTACACCGCCCCCAACGCCCAGCACGCCCTGCGCCAGGCCAGGGTCCTGGCCGACAACATCGTCCGCTCCCTGCACGGCGAGCCCCTGCGGCCGTACGCCCACAAGTACGCCGGCTCGGTCGCCTCCCTGGGACTGCACGAGGGCGTCGCGCACGTCTACGGACGCAAGGTGAAGGGCTACCCCGCCTGGTTCATGCACCGCGCCTACCACCTCAGCCGCGTGCCCACCTTCAACCGCAAGGCGCGCGTGCTCGCCGAATGGACGCTGTCGGGGCTCTTCAAACGGGAGATCGTCTCGCTCGGTTCACTCGAACACCCGCGTGCGGAGTTCGAACTGGCCGCAGGGGGAAAGCCTTCTGCCGACCGCAAGGGCGACCGGCGGGACGACGGCCGGAACGACGGCCGGGACGACCGGCACGACGACGGCCGGAACGACCGGCATGACGACAGCCCGGACGATCGGCGGGACGACCGGCGGGACGACCCGAAGGGCGGCTCGAACAACAACCCGAACGGGTAGTTCTGGCCGGATCCAGGAACTCCACCGCCCGCCCCGGCGTCTGACGAATGTCGTCCCGGACGGCAGCCCTGCCCCAGACTGCTGACCCATCCCTCCCCGACCTCCCTGAGCCCCTCCCCGACCTCCCCTAGCCCTTTCCCGAGTCCACGGCGGGCCACCGCCCGCCCCGCCCCACGACGAGGCTGTTTCCCACGTGCTGCATATCCCGGGTGTGCTGCAACAATGTGCGGCCACCGCCGCGCGGCCCCCGGAGCCCAGGCCGGGCCCGGAGCCGGCCGACGACGACTACACGAGGCAAGGAATCGTGAACTTCACGCGCTGGAGCGCCCGGCTCCCCGGAACACAGCGCCGCGCCGCCGCGCGGGCCGAGCACACGGTCACCACCACCGACCGACGCAGCGAGGGCTCCGTGCCCGCGGCCCGCGCCGAACGGCTCACCGACGAGCCGCCCCCGGTCCCCGCCGTCGACGAACTCCCGGTCCGCGAGGTACTCGACCGCGTCCCGGCCCTCGTCGCCCTCGTCCACGGCCCCGACCACCGCCTCGCCTACGTCAACGACGCCTACACGGCGGCCTTCGGCGTCCGGCCGTCCGGTGAACCGGCCGCCGAGGCCCTCCCCGAGCTGCGCGAGCTCGGCCTGATGCCGCTCCTCGACCAGGCCCTGCGCAGCGGCCGGCCGCGCACCCTGAAGTCCCGCAAGGCACCCGACGGCCGCTCCTACACCTTCACCTGCACCCCGGCCGCCGAGGACAACGGCGAGGGCGCCGTCCTCATTTTCGCCACCGACGTCACCGACCACGCCGAGGCCGCCGAACGCCTCAGAGCCAGCGAACGCCGCCAGCGCGAGACCGCCGTCACCCTCCAGCGCTCCCTCCTGCCCCAGGAGCTCGAACAACCGGACGACCTGCGCATCGCCGCCACCTACCAGCCCGGCGGCACCGAAGCCGCCGTCGGCGGCGACTGGTACGACGTCATCACCCTCGGCGGCGGCCGCACCGCCCTCGTCATCGGCGACGTCATGGGCCGCGGCGTCCGCGCGGCGGCCGTCATGGGCCAGCTGCGCACCGCCGTCCGCGCCTACGCCCGCCTCGACCTGCCCCCGCACGAGGTCCTCCAGCTCCTCGACGGCCTCGCCGCCGAGATCGACGCCAACCAGATCGCCACCTGCGTGTACGCCGTCCACGACCCGAACGAGGGACGTCTGGTGTACGCCTCCGCCGGTCACCTGCCCATCCTCGTCCGCGACGAGACCGGCACCGTCCGGCGCGCCGACGAACCCACCGGCCCCCCGCTCGGCACCGGCGGCTGGATGCACGCCTCCGGCACGGTCCCCCTCACCCCCGGCTCCACGGCCGTCCTCTACACGGACGGCCTGGTGGAACGCAGGAACGAGGACCTCGACGAGGGCATCGCCTCCCTGGAACGCGCCCTGGCCGGCGCGACCGGCACCCCCCAGGTGATCTGCGACCGCCTGGTCCGCTCGGCCGGTGTCACCGCCGACCACGACGACGACGTCGCCGTCCTGGTCCTCCAGCACCCCCACCGCACCGGCGCCGACGGCGAGCTGTTCCGCAACGCCGCCCTGGATCTGCTCGGCGGCGTGGAGGCGGCCCCCCGCGCGCGTGCCTTCGCGTCCGGCGTCCTCACCAGCTGGCGCTTCCCCACCGAGCTGCACGATCTCGGCGTCCTCGCCACCAGCGAGCTCGTCGCCAACTCGCTCCAGCACGGCACTCCGCCCATGCGCCTGCGTCTGCGCCGCACCGACCGCCGCCTGATCATCGAGGTCACGGACGGCGACGACCACCTGCCGCGCCGCCGCCGCGCCGAACCGGGTGACGAGTCCGGCCGCGGCATCGCGATCGTGGCCACCATCGCCTCCGGCTGGGGCAGCAGACGCACCCCGGGCGGCGGCAAGGCGGTGTGGTGCGAGTTCGCCCTGCCCCGCACGGCGGACTGACGCCGCCACGGCCCGGGGCAGACAGCACGGAGGCGGCCGTCGTCCACGACGACGGCCGCCTCCGCACGGCCTCACGACGGCTTCACGCCTCGGCGCCGACCGGCTCCACGGCCGCCCCGCCCCGGGCCACCACCCGGTTCCGCACCAGCCACGGCTGATCCTGCTCGGCGGTGAGCCGCCGCCCCAGCCGCACGGCGAGCACGCTGATCCCCAGCGAGAACACCAGGAACGTCACCACGTACGGCCCGTGCAGCGAGGCACCCATCGGCCCGCCCACGGCCGGCCCGATCGCCAGCGCCAACTGCTTGACCAGCGCGAACGCCGAGTTGTACTGACCCGCCAGCCCGGCCGGCGCCAGATCGGCGACCAGCGGCGCGACCGTCGGGGACAGCAGCGCCTCCCCCAGCCCGAACAGCGCGTACGTCGACACGAAGGCAGCCGTCGCCATCTCCCGGCTGCCGTGCCCCAGCCCCGCGTACCCGGCCACGGCCCACGCCACCGCCCAGATCAGACCCACCGCGGCGATCACCCGCGACCGCTTCTGCCGCTCGACGAACTTCAGGACGGCGAACTGCGCGACGACGATCATCGCCGTGTTCGCGGCGAGCGCGGTCCCGAGCGCGGACGTGGAGATCCCCGCGGCCTCGACCCCGTACGCACTCAGCCCCGACTCGAACTGCCCGTAGCAGGCGAAGAACAGCACGAAGCCCAGCACGCACAGCCGCACCATCGCCCGGTTCCCGAGCAGCTGCCTCCAGCTTCCCTTCGCGGATCCGCGCGGAGCGTCCCCGACCCGCGGCGCGTGCGGCATCCGCACGGTCGCCACCACCGCGACCAGCAGCAGGAACATCGCCGCCTCGATCGCGAACAGCAGCGTGAACGACGACACGCGCGTGGTGTCGACGAGGTGCCCGCCGATCAGCCCACCGACACCGAGCCCCAGGTTCTGCAGGAAGAACTGCGTCGCGAACGCCCGCGACCGCGTCTCCGCGGTCGAGCAGTCCACGATCATCGTCGCGAGCGCCGGCTGCATCACGGCCTGCCCGGCCCCGAGCGCGGCCGCTGCGGCCAGTACGGCGGTGGCGCTGCCGGCCAGCCCCAGGCTCAGCGCACCCACCGCGGCGGTGACCAGGGCGGCGGTCAGGACCGGCAGCGGGCCGCGCCGCACGATCGCCCGACCGGCGAACGGCAGCACGATCAGCGCGGCCACGGCGAAGACGGCGAGGACGAGCCCCGCCGTCACGGCGCCCAGCCCCCGCACCTGCGCCACATAGACATACAGATAGGGGACGGTGAAACCGAGTCCGAACGCGCTGAGTGCGTTGCCCACGTGGATCCGGCGCATCGCCGCGCCCATCGCCCTGGTCACGTTCACCTCTCTCAGATGGTGGCTCACTGGTTCGCGAAGCACAGTGCTTGGAACCGAAGACTTCGAAGATAAATTTCGAAGCTAAACAGTACACCTCGAAGAACTTCAACGTGAACGGCCCGCGTGCGATACTGAGGTCCATGGGCGACACCTCCGGCAGCACCGGCATCGGCGGCGAGCCGACCCTCGAAGAGCAGATCGCCGCCTACCAGCGCGAGTTCCAGGACCTCGACCCCCAGGTCGAGAAGATCGTCTCGGCACTGTCCCGCCTGAACCGCCGTATGAACGTCGCCTACGGCCGTCAGACCGCCGCCCTCGGCATCAGCAACGCCGAGTGGGAGGTGCTCAAGGCACTCGTCCTCTCCGGCGCCCCTTACCGCCTGGGCCCCAGCGACCTCGCCAAGCGTCTCGGTCTCACGCCGGCCGCCATGACCCACCGGATCGACCGCATGGTCGCCGAGGGACTGGTGACCCGGGAGCGGGACGAATCCAACCGGGTCCGGGTCATCGTGGAGCTGACCCCCGAGGGCCGTGAGAAGTGGCTGGAGGCGATGCGCCTGGCGACCGTCTTCGAGGAGGACCTGCTCCAGGACCTCTCCGCGGAGGACCGCACGGCCCTCGGAGACGTCCTGACCAGGCTGCTGCGCCGGGTGGAGCACGCCCAGCCGGACGCCGGCGGACGACTCACCGACCTCGATTAAAAGATCTTGACAGGGGGCGCTTGACACCCCCCTCCCCGATCCGTAAAGTTCTTCGGGTTGCCGCGGAGCCGTAACGGTTCTTCGACAGCACCTCCGCCGCTGAAGCGGCACCTCACACCACAGCAAGATCTCCCAACGGGACTGAATTCGGCATGCCCGAATGCAATTCGAATTGGGGCCGGCGGCTCGATTAGCGCTCGCCGGGGCGGATCCGCTAAGGTTTGAGACGTCGGAACGGCCCAACAGCCGGGAAGACACCCCCCTCTGACTGGGAATCAGACGCCGAAAGGATCTGATAGAGTCGGAACCGCCGGAAAGGAAACCGCGAAAGCGGAAACCTGGAAAGCACCGAGGAAATCGGATCGAGAAAAGATCTGATAGAGTCGGAAACGCAAGACCGAAGGGAAGCGCCCGGAGGAAAGCCGCGAGAGAGTCTCTCGGGTGAGTACAAAGGAAGCGTCCGTTCCTTGAGAACTCAACAGCGTGCCAAAA
>NZ_JBHWKO010000033.1:0-94659 GCF_042731035.1 Streptomyces sp. NPDC059895 | reverse complement strand
GTAGGCGCCTCCCCGGCGCCCTTCGCCGGCGGTGCGCCCGACCTCGCGGCGCCCCCGCCGCCCCTCCGGCCGCACCGGGCCGGCAAGGCGCGCGCCGGCGGCGGCCCGTTCGCGGCGGCTCCCGCCGCGATGGCGCCCGCGGCTCCCACCGGGGCCGCGCCGCCGCGGCCCGCCGCACCGGCACCGCCGGCCGGTCCACCGCAGCCGAGCGGCGCCGAACTCGACTACACCACCCTCGTCCTGTGCGGCCCCGACGAGCAGGGCGGCCGGCGGGGCCGGCTGTTCCCCGACGCCCCCTTCGACCCGGTGGCGGCCGAGTACCGCCGCCGCGCCGCGTCGGTGGCCGCGCTGCCGCTGCCCGGGCACGCCGTGCGCCCCCGCGAGTCGGCGGGGTCCTTCGACCACCGCTTCGACGCCGTCGCGCGCGCCGACATCCCGTCGGACGGCACCTGGCACACCGTCACCGTCGGCGAGATCCCGGTCGGCCTGCGCACCGAGTACCTCTGCGTGCCGTCGGTCGAGCAGACCGTGTACGCGACGCTGGTGCTCTCCAACGCCACCGGCCAGGCTCTGCTGGCCGGCCCGGTGGAGGTCACCGTCGACGACGACTTCCTGCTGACCGCCGCGCTGCCCACGCTCGCCCCCGGCGGAGTGTGCCGGGTGGGGCTCGGGCCCGCCGAGGGCATCCGGGTCACCCGCCGCACCAACCTGCACGAGTCGACCTCGGGCCTGCGCAACACCACCACCGTGCTGGACCACCGGGTCCACGTGGAGCTGGCCAACCGGCTCGCGGGGCCCGTCACCGTCGAGGTCCGCGAACGGGTGCCGGTCACCTCCGAACCGGACGTGCGGATCGAGGAACGGTCCGATTGGACGGCGCCCGAGGACGCCGGGGGGCCGGAGCACCACGCGCCGGGCACCCGCGTCTGGCGGGTGGACCTGCCCGCCGGCGGCACCGCCGCCCTCGACGGCGGCTACGAGATCCGTATCCCGGCCGGCAAGGCCCTGGTCGGCGGCAACCGCAGGAGCTGACGCACCCCATGTCCACGGCCCCGAAGCCGATCGCCCTCCCCGTCACCGCCGTCACCTGCCTGGAGGACCGCGCCCACGTCGAGCGCGCCGTCGTGCTCGACCTCGAGGCCGGCGTCCAGCGGCTGCGTCTCGGGCCGGTCAGCGCGCTGACCGTCGACCGCACCCTCCACGCCGAGCTGACCGCCGACCACCCGGCGACCGTGCTCGACGTGCGGATCGTCCGCGCCTGGACGCCACGCGGACCGCTGCCGCCCACCGAGGACGACTCCGCCCTGCGCCACCGGGTGGCGGCGCTCGAAGAGGAGCGGATCGCCCTGGGACAGCGGCGCGACCGGCTGCGCGCCCGCCTCGACGCGCTGGGCCGGCTCGCCGCCGATCTGCTGCGGGAGATCGGCGAGGGCGCCGGCTCCGGCGAGAGCGAAGGGGACCGCTGGGCCGGCGAACTGGACCGGGTGGACGCCGAGCGCGACGCCCACGGGGAGCGGCTGCGCGCCGTGGAGGCCCGGCTGGCCGCCGTCGCCGTCGAACTCGCCGAGGCGCAGCGGGCCATGCACCTCAGCGAGGAGGAGCCCGCCGAGCTGGCCGGCCACATCGAGCTGACCGTGGAGACCGCGGCCGCCGGGCCGGTCGGGCTGCGTCTGACCCACCTCACACCCTGTGCGCTGTGGCGGCCCGCCTACCGGGCCGTCCTCGACGGGGGCTCCCTGACGCTGGAGACCGACGCGGTGGTCTGGCAGCGCACCGGCGAGGACTGGTCGGACGTACGGCTGACGTTGTCGACGGCCCGCTCGTCGCTGGCCACCGACCCGCCGCGGCTGGGCCAGGACCGGCTGACGCTGGAGGACCGCTCCGCCGAGGAGCGCCGTACGGTCGACGTCGAGCTGCGCGAGGAGGAGATCGCGGACCTGGGCCCGGCCCCGGTGCTCGGTCTGCCGGGCGTGGACGACGGCGGCGAGGTCCGGGTGCTGCACTCCCCCGCGCCGGTCTCCGTGGCCGCGGACGGCCGCGCCCACCGGGTGCCGCTCTCCGCCTTCACCACGGCCGCGCGCACCGAGTACGCCTGCTCGCCCGAGCTGTCCCCGCTGGTCACGCGGACGGCGCGGTTCGACAACCTGTCCGGCCACGCCCTGCTCGCCGGGCCGGTGGACCTCGTCCGGGGCAGCGGCTTCAGCGGACGCGGCACGCTGGCCTTCACCGCCCCCGGCGCCCCCGGCGAACTCGCCTTCGGCAGCTGCGACGACCACCGGGTGGTCCGCCACACCGAGGAGACCCGCGACACCGCCGGCCTCACCCAGCGGACCGTGCGCACCCGCACGGTCCGGCTGGACCTGTCCCGCTTCTCCGGTCCGGAGGAGCGCGACGACCGGGTGATCACCCTGCGGGAGCGGATCCCGGTCTCCGAGGTCGCGGCGGTGCAGGTACGCCTGCGCAAGGAAGCCTGCTCCCCCGCACCCGACGCCGTCGACGCCGACGGCATCGCCCGCTGGGACCTCCGCCTCCCGCCCGGCGGCCACCGCACGGTCACCCTGGTCTACGAACTGACGGCCACCTCCAAGGTCGCCGGCCTCTGACCCCGCGGAAGGGCGGCGATCCGGCGCGGTAGCGTGGCGATCATGGTGGAGTGGGGGGTGCGGCCCGCGTCGGCGTCGGACGTCGAGGCGGTGGCCGAGTTGCGGGCGACGGTGCTGCGGGCGGAGCTGGAGCGGCTCGGGCGGTACGACGCGCGGCGGGTGCGGCAGCGGCTGCGCGACGGGTTCGACCCGGCCCACACCTGGGTGATCGAGGTGGGCGGCGCGTTCGCCGGCTGCGTGGCGCTGCGACCGGCCGCGGACTCCCACTGGCTGGAGCACTTCTACCTGGCCCCTCGTCTTCAGGGCGGCGGTATCGGTGCGGGCGTGCTGCGCGGGCTGCTGGAGCGGTGCGACCGCGACGGCGTCCGCGTCCGGTTGAACGTGCTGCGGGGCAGTCCGGCCCGACGGCTGTACGAGCGGCACGGGTTCACCGTCGAGGCCGAGGATCCGGTGGACGTCTTCATGGTGCGCGAGCCGACCCCATGAGTGCCGGCGGTCCCGGCACCGAGCCGTCGGACGTCTCGGTGCCGGGGCGCGCGGGCGCGGTCAGTGACCGGTGGCGAGGGTGCTGAACCGTCGCCTCCCGCGATGCCATGGCTCACGCTCCGCGGACACGGCGACAGCATCTGGCTCGAGGCCAGGACCGTGATGCTGGAGCAGAAGGGGGCGCGCCGGCGGATACCGATCGCGGCGGTCGAGGAGGCCCGGGGGGCGGGGCGCGGCGGCCGGTCGGTCGAGGTGGCGCTGTGGGGCGCTGACGGTGTGCCGGGGCCGGTGTTCGTAGTGGAGGGCCGGGACGCCACGGCGGCGGCACGGGGCGTCGAAGCATCTTCTGACCGGCCGGCGGGGGCGGGCGCCGCGACCGGCCGTCAGATGCCGTGCGGCGACGGCTGCCCGGGCGGCCGGTGGATGGTCGTCCGGGATTCCCGGTCTCCTGGAGGCCGGTGGCCGTCCGGGCGTCGGTGGGGGCCGTGCAGGGCGGTTCCGCCCGCACGGCCCCCGGCTCACGCGGCGGAGGGCTGCCTCAGCGCCCGCCGCGGAGGTGCGCCTGCCGAAGCGGAGCCGTCGTGCGGGCCGACGTTCCCGGCGTCGTACGACCCGTCAGGAGGCGGGCCGGTTCCACAGGTCGCACCGGTGGTCCTCGGGGAAGGTGGTCACCGAGGTGATCGCCTCCGGGGCGAGGACCTGCACCTGCGGGAACTGTTCCCAGCGCGGCGCGTCCACCGCGTACGGGATGCCGGTCCTGGCGAAGTTGGTCCAGTAGGCGAGCATGCTGTCCGCCAGGGCGTTCTGGGCGGGGGTGCCCGAGACGCCGCCGAAGACGTACCGGATCTCCGAGCCGTGGGGGGCGCCGATCGGGAAGCTGATCGGCAGATTCAGATAGTCCATGGCGTGGCGGTCGGCGAACTCGTACTGGTAGGACCGGGTGTGTTCGGCCATCAGGAGCGCGGTGCGCGACTGGAGGCAGGCGAACTGGGAGTCCGTGAGGATCGCGCCCAGGGCCTCGGCGGGCGTGCCGTGATCCGACAGCGGATAGCGGGCCAGGATCTCGTCGGCTCGATCGCCGTAGAGCGCGCGGACCGCGACCGGGTAACCGGCGGCGGTGAGCTGCCGGCCGGCCAGGTCGTAGGTGGTCGCCACCGTGAGCCGGCCCTCGTCGGCGGTGGTGCCCTGGAGGACGGGAACGCGGTGGAAGCGTCCGCTCTCCAGAGCGTCCGGCACCTGGAGGGGGAGGACCTTGCCGTCGACGTTGGGGGTCCAGCGGGCGGTGGGCGCGGCCGAGGCGGTGAGCAGTTCGTCCGCGGTCCTGGTGCGCAGGCAGGCCACGTCCGCGCAGCCCAGGGAGTTCGCCCAGGTCTGGCCGTTGTTCTGCTGCGACTCCTGGGTGGGCAGGGGGAAACCGCAGCCGGACTGGGCGATGGCCCGGTCGAACAGGCCGGTCGTGCGGGGCGAGACCAGGTGGTGGCAGACGCTGCCGCCTCCCGCGGACTCGCCGAAGATCGTCACATTGCCGGGGTCGCCGCCGAACGCCTCGATGTTGTCCCGCACCCAGCGCAGGGCGGCCTGCTGGTCGAGCAGCCCGTAGTTGCCGGATGTCGCCTGCGGCGACTCCTGGGCCAGGTCCGGGTGGGCGAAGTAGCCGAAGGCGCCGAGCCGGTAGTTGAGGGTGACGACGACCACGTCGCCCTCGGCGGCCAGGTTGCCGCCGTCGTAGAACGTGCCGGAGCCGACGGTGAAGCCGCCCCCGTGGATCCACACCATCACCGGTCGCTCGTGGAGGGACCGCTGTGCGGGGGTGTGGACGTTCAGGTACAGGCAGTCCTCACTGGGCGTGCCGGGTCCCGCGAGGTTGCCCCAGGGGCTGGACTGGATGCGCTGCACGCAGGGGTCGCCCGGGGTGGTGGCGTCCCGGACTCCCCACCAGGGCGCGGGCGGAGCGGGCGGCTTCCACCGCAGGGGGCCGACCGGTGGAGCGGCGTACGGGATGCCGAGGTAGGAGGTGGCGGTCCCGCCCGCCTTCCCCTGCACCTGCCCGTACCGGGTCGTGACGACGGGCGCGTCGGCGGCCGCGGCCGGCGCGAAGGCCATGCCGGTGGCTGACAGCAGCGCAACTCCCACGACGGCCACTGACCGAACCAGCGACCGTCGGATCGACGACCACGTGCGGCGGCATGTGGCCGCATGTCTTCTGTCCGGGCCTGACATCGGCACCTCCGTGCGGATGGATGACAACGGTCGTTGGAGTCTGGTCAGCCAGCAGGCGCCGGGGACCGCGTGAACCACCAGTCTCGAAGCGCCGGGCGCGCTCGCGGCGCGACGTCCGCCGCACGTCGTCCGGCACCCCGGTACGCGCATCACCCCAGCACCCAGGCCTACGGACTGGTCGGACCGGTCCGCCCGGTGCCGTACGCGAGGATCTCTGTCACCCGCCCCATCAGCCCCCCTCGGCCACGGCCACAGCCGGGCAGCACGTCGCAGGTGGCCGGTGCGGCCCGCCCGACCGGCCGCCCGGCACCGTTCGCGGAGCGGAACCGCCGGCCGCTTGGGAAGCCTTCCGCCGGGCACCCGGCGAGCACGCTGTGCCCCACGGCGGCGCCTCGACGAGGAGACACCGGATGACACACACCGCACACCGGAGGGCGCGGCACCCGCGTGCCGCGTCGCGGTGGCCGCTCCTGCTGCTCTTCCTGGGACTGTGCTACGCCGTCGCCGCTCTGGGCGGCGTCGCCGCGGCCGACGCGGGCAGCACGTACACGTCCTTGGAGCGCCCCGCGTGGGCCCCGCCGTCGTGGCTGTTCGGCCCGGTGTGGACGGTGCTGTACGCCACGATCGCGGTCTCCGCCTGGCTGCTGGTGCGCGTCCGTCCTCCGGCGCGCGCCGCGGCGGAGCTCACCGCCTGGGGCGCCCAGCTCGCCCTGAACCTCGCCTGGACCCCGCTGTTCTTCACCGCCGGCCAGTACGGCCTCGCCTTCCTCGACATCTGCCTCCTCCTCGGGGCTCTCGCCACGACGATGCTGCTCTTCCGCCGTACGAGCCGCCCCGCCGCACTGCTCCTCGTGCCCTACGCCCTGTGGACGCTGTACGCCGCCGCGCTCAACCTGGCCATCTGGCGGCTCAACGTCTGACACCGGTCCCCACTCGCACGCGGGCGCCGCGGCCCGTCACCGATTTTTCTCCACGGAACTGAAACCGCCCCGGCCGTCACCGCCGAATGCCTTCCATACAGACCACCACAGACCAGTACAGACCACCAAGGAAATTGTGCGGAAGGAAGCGTCATGACGTCACGGACTGCTATGACCTGTGTCGGCGTGGGCACGATCACCGCTCTGACGTTCGCCTGCGCGATCCCGGCGCTCGCCCAGCCCTCGCCCCCGGATCCCGGGAAGGCGACGGTCAGCGTGCTGCACGCGGTGCCCGGGCTCACGGTCGACGTCTACGCGGGCGACCGGGAGCTGGTGCCCGACTTCAAGCCCGGCACCCTGACCGAGCCCCGGCAACTGGACGCCGGCTCGTACGACATCAAGGTTTTCGAGGACGGTGAAGGACCGGACGGCACCCCGGCCGTCCAGAAGAAGATCGACGTGCCCGAGGGCGTCGACGCCACCGTCGTGGCGCATCTCGCGGAGAACGGCACCCCGGCACTGGACGCCTTCGTCAACGACGTGTCGAAGGTCGAGTCGGGCAAGGCCCGGCTCACCGTCCGGCATGTCGCCGCGGCACCGGCGGTCGACGTACGTGCCAACGGCACCCCGGTGTTCAAGGATCTGTCCAACCCGGACGAAGCCAAGGGTGAGGTACCGGCCGCGACGGTGCGGGCCGACGTGGTGCTGGCCGGCACGGACACCGTGGCCATCGGCCCCGCCGACCTGGACCTCGCCGCAGGCACCAGCACGGTCGTCTACGCCTGGGGCAGCGCCGAGGACAAGAGTCTCGCGCTGAAGACACAGACATTCGACGAGTAGGCCTGCCCCCCGGCCGGGTGCGCGCGGAGCGCCACGCGCCCCGGCCGGGGTGCGTGGCGCTCCGCGCCGCGGGCGCAAGTCGCCCTTGCATGCGGCGCATCCTGGCAGGCCCCACTGACAACGCGTCCCGCGGCCGTGGTCGAGTGAGGCGGCGGACAACCCGCCCTTCTTCGAGGTGGCGTCGGGGGCGACTGCCGCATCCGTTCCTCGACCGCACGCGTCAGTGGGGCCACAGCAGGGTCAGGACGCCGGTGGCGACGCAGCAGGCGCTCGCGGCCACCGTCCAGCCCACGCAGCGCAGCCGCAGCGTGCGGTAGCGCCGCTCGTACTCACCGCGCAGGGAGACGCACCGGTTCGCGATCCTCTCCAGGTCCTCCCGAGCACGGTCGAGCCGGTCGGTGACGTAGCGCTGCTCGATCTCGATGCGCTGTGCGGTGGTGGTCCACTCCAAGGGGCGGACGAACTCGCGCGCGCGTTGTTCCGCCTGCGCGATCGTGGCCTGCCACAGGAGATACCCCTCGACCTCTTCGCCGAGACCGATGCCCCCGGCCTGCCGGTACGACGGCTCGCTCACCTGCGTCCCCTCGTCGTTCGTCAGTGGACCCGCTGGGCTTCGGCCTCGGCCAACGCCATGTCGGGGTGGTGCAGGTCGAAGGCCGGGGATTCGCTGCGGATCCGCGGCAGGGTGAGGAAGTTGTGCCGCGGCGGCGGGCACGTGGTCGCCCACTCCAGGGAGCGGCCGTAGCCCCAGGGGTCGTCGACGCCGACCGGCCTGCCGTACTTGGCGGTCCGCCACACGTTGTACAGGAACGGGAGCATCGACAGGCCGAGCAGGAAGGAGGCGATCGTGGAGACCGTGTTCAGGGCGGTGAAGCCGTCGGCGGCCAGGTAGTCGGCGTACCGGCGGGGCATGCCCTCGGCGCCCAGCCAGTGCTGGACCAGGAAGGTGCCGTGGAAGCCGACGAACAGCGTCCAGAAGGTGATCTTGCCGAGGCGTTCGTCGAGCAGCTTGCCGGTGAACTTCGGCCACCAGAAGTGGAAGCCGGCGAACATCGCGAAGACGACGGTGCCGAAGACGACGTAGTGGAAGTGCGCCACCACGAAGTACGAGTCGGAGACGTGGAAGTCCATCGGCGGCGACGCCAGGATCACCCCGGTCAGACCGCCGAAGAGGAACGTCACCAGGAAGCCCGCGGCCCACAGCATCGGGGTCTCGAAGGACAGCGAGCCCTTCCACATGGTGCCGATCCAGTTGAAGAACTTCACCCCGGTCGGGACGGCGATGAGGAACGTCATGAACGCGAAGAACGGCAGCAGCACACCGCCGGTGACGTACATGTGGTGGGCCCACACGGTCACGGAGAGGCCGGCGATCGCGATCGTCGCGGCGACCAGGCCCATGTAGCCGAAGATCGGCTTGCGGGCGAAGACCGGGATGACCTCCGTGATGATGCCGAAGAACGGCAGGGCGATGATGTACACCTCCGGGTGTCCGAAGAACCAGAAGAGGTGCTGCCACAGCAGCGGGCCGCCGTTGGCGGCGTCGAAGACGTGGGCGCCGAACTTGCGGTCCGCCTCCAGGGCGAACAGCGCGGCCGCGAGGACCGGGAAGGCCAGCAGGACCAGGACGCTGGTCAGCAGGACGTTCCAGGTGAAGATCGGCATGCGGAACATGGTCATGCCGGGGGCGCGCATGCAGATGATCGTGGTGATGAAGTTGACCGCGCCGAGGATCGTGCCGAAGCCGGAGAAGGCCAGGCCCATGATCCACAGGTCGGCGCCGATGCCCGGGCTGCGGACGGCGTCCGACAGCGGGGAGTAGGCGAACCAGCCGAAGTCGGCCGCGCCCGAGGGGGTGAGGAAGCCGGCGACGGCGACCAGTGAGCCGAACAGGTACAGCCAGTAGGCGAAGATGTTCAGCCGCGGGAACGCCACGTCGGGCGCGCCGATCTGCAGCGGCATGATCCAGTTGGTGAATCCGGCGAACAGCGGGGTGGCGAACATCAGCAGCATCACGGTGCCGTGCATCGTGAACGCCTGGTTGTACTGCTCGTTGGAGATGATCTGAATGCCCGGCCGGGCCAGCTCGGCGCGGATGACCAGCGCCATCAGGCCGCCGATGAGGAAGAACACGAACGACGTCGAGAGGTACAGCGTGCCGATCGTCTTGTGGTCCGTGGTGCTGAGCCACTTGATGACGACCTCGCCGCGGCGCCGGCGCCGGACCGGCAGCTCGTCCTCGTAGTGGGACCCTGGTGCCGCGGCACCCTGAGGTTCGTTGACGATGCTCAAAGCGTGCTTCTCCCGTGATCGCGGCCCGTCCGCGCCCTTGCGTGCGTCAGCCGCCATCCTGGCCGCTCGCAGGCGGAGGTGACGTCGCGCGGGAGCGACACACCGCCACTTCGGTGATTGCTGTACACGGATGGCGCAGTGCGGCGGCCCGCCCGGTCCCCCTGCCCGGTGGTGGGGCTCCGTTGTGCGAGGGCACAGATCTGCCCGCGCGGGACTGTTCCCGGGGCACGCGGTGCCGTGTCCGAGGCCCGCCGCTCTCCCCCGTGCCCCAGACTCACCAGCGGTCACCGTCCGGTGACGCTGTCGTCGGCCAGAGCGCCCGGGGAAGCTCGGCTCCCCGTGCCCGGCCCTCCCGTGCGTGCCGGACACTCCCGAACGACGCCACGAGAGAGTCGAGCATGGTCTGGAGAGCAGCCCCCACCGGGCGGTACACGGAGGCCGGCCGGCGTTCCGCGGGACCGCCGTACACCGCCTTCCGCGGACCCCGTCGTACGGCGGCCGTGCTGACGGGCGGGATGTTCCTCGCCTTCCTGCTGCTGTCGGCCTGCGCGCCCCGTCCGATGTCCCGGCCGGTCACCGGTGACGGGCCGCCCGTGGGCATGCTGGTGGGTCTGGTGCAACTGCCCTTCACGGCGGGCGTCCTGTGGTGGTTCGAACGCGCCGCCCGTCGCGGGGCCGATGCCCCGCCGGCGCCGGCGGACGACGCGGGCCACGGCGGTGAGCCGCGGTGAACACCGACGGAACCTCCCTGCAGAGCCTCGCGCTCATGGCGTTCACCACGATCGTCACCGTCACGCTCATGCTGTGCGTGATCTCCGGCCCGGACAGTGAGAGTCTGGAGGAGTTCTACACCGGTTACGGACGGTTCTCCCCCCTGCGCAACGGCCTGGCGATCGCCGGTGACTACGTCTCGGCGGCCACGGTCCTCGGAACGGGGGGCGTCATCGCCCTCGCGGGGTACGACGGCATCGTCCTGGCCGTGGCGACATCCGTCTCCCTCGCCCTGTTGATGGCCGTCCTGGCCGAGCCCCTGCGCGGCAGCGGACGCTTCACGATGGGGGACACCCTCGCCGGCCGGATGCCGGGCCGCTCCGCGCGCGTCACGACGGCCGTCGTCACCCTCATCGCCCTCATGCCCCTGATGCTGGTCCAGTTGGCCGCCTGCGGAGATCTGGTGGCCTTCCTGCTCGGGTTCGAGGGGTCCGTGGCCGGCACCGGGTGCATCGTCGCCCTCGGTCTGCTGATGATCAGCTACGCGGCCATCGGAGGCATGCAGGGCACCGCCTTCGTACAGGTCCTCAAGATGGTCGCGCTGATCGGCTCCGGTCTGGTCGTGAGCGTGCTGCTGCTGCGCCGCTTCGACTACGACGCCGGCGCCCTGCTGGACGCCGCGGCGAGGCGTTCCGTCGCCCCGGACGCGTACCTGCGGCCCGGGCTCCAGTTCGCCACGGGGTCCCACCCCCGCCTGGACATGGTCGCGACCACCGTGACGCTCGCGCTCGGCGCGGCCTGTCTGCCCCACATCACCATGCGGCTGTACGGCGCCCGCAGTGCGCGCCAGGTCCGCCGGTCCATGGCGTGGGCGGTCTCCCTGGTCGCCCTGTCGGTCCTGATCATCGTCGTGTTCGCGTTCGGTGCCGCGGCGCTCGTGGGCGGCCGGGCGATCCGGGCCGCCGACCCCCAGGGCGACACCGCCTATCTGCTGGCCGCCCGTGCGGCGCTGGGCCGGGGCACCACCCTGGTGGAGGCCCTGCTCCTCACCGGTGTGACGACGGCGCTGTTCCTGACGCTGCTCGCCTCCGTCGCCGGGATGATCCTGGCCTGCGCGGGCACCCTCGCGCACGACGTGTTCGCCCCGCGGGACGGCACCCCCGCCACGCCCCGCCGGGAGATACGGACCGCGCGCGCCGCCGCGCTGGGCGTGGGGGTGGCGGCCGTCGCGCTCGCCATCCCCGTCCAGCACCGCAGCCTGCACGCGTTGAGCATGCTGTCCATGTCCCTGGGCGCCTCGGTGATCGCGCCCGCGCTGCTCTACTCCCTGTTCTGGGCCCGCTACCACCGGACGGGACTGCTGTGGACGCTGATCGGCGGCACGGCGGGTGTGCTGCTCCTGTTCCCCGCCACGAGCCTGGTCTCCGGCACGCCCGACGCCGTCCTGCCCGGACACGACATGAACTGGCTGCCCCTCGCCACCACCGGAGCCGTCACCATCCCCCTCGGCTTCCTGCTGGGCTG
The DNA here is from genome assembly GCF_042731035.1 of Streptomyces sp. NPDC059895. Taxonomy (NCBI): domain Bacteria; kingdom Bacillati; phylum Actinomycetota; class Actinomycetes; order Kitasatosporales; family Streptomycetaceae; genus Streptomyces; species Streptomyces sp. NPDC059895. Next base: position 83,063 of record NZ_JBHWKO010000033.1, on the reverse strand, counting down.
GCTCGGCACGGTGCTCCCCCGCCCCCGCGGGGCGCCGCGCGACGTCCGGGACACGGTGGTCGCGCCTGCGCCGCCGTACGAGCCGTACGAGCGGGCGGCCCGGCACGCGGCTCCCCGGACGGACGTCGCCCGGGACTGACCGGGCGGCCGGCTCAGGCCGCGCGCCCGGGGACGGGTGCTGCCCTACGTCGCCGGGGTCCTCCGCCGTGCCCGGTCCGCCGTCAGGTGCGCGGCGGCACGGCGCGCGGCGTCCGCGTGCGGGGCCGAGGCCCAGGCGAGCGCCACGCGTTCGGCCAGCGCGTAGGCGTCGGCCGCGCCCCGGTCCTCTCCGAGGAGCCGGTACAGGTCCCCGAGGGCGTGTGCGAGGGGGCGGGTCGCGTAGGCACCGCCGGCCGTGCCGCCGAACTGCTCCCGGACCGGCAGCAGCTGGCCGATCAGCATCTCCGCCGTGTCGGCGTCGCCCTGGAGGACGGCGAGTTCGCAGCGGTAGTCCAGTTCCACCCCGTAGAGGTGGTCGGTCACCGGGCGCGGCGGGAAGGACACGGCCCGCGCCTCGTCCAGCCGGCCCAGTCGGGCCAGGACCAGGGCGTGCGCCACGGCGACGGGGGCGCCCACGGCCGCGTGCAGGTCGCGGACGACGGGCTCGATCTCGGCCGTCCGCCCCTGCGTGAGCCGGATGGTCATCAGCCCCAGGGTGCGCGGGCCCGTGGCATGGTGCGCCCCGACGCGCTGGAGCAGGCCGTCCGCCTCGGCGTACCTGGCCTCCGCCTCGTCGAAGCGTCCCGTGACGGTGGCCAGCATGGCGGAGGTGGCGGCGTTGAGGCCCTGTGCCCACAGCATGCGGTAGCGGCGCGCGAGGTCCAGGCCGTCGGCGGTGTGCCGGCGTACCGCGTCGGGGTCGTTGCGGGCGGCGGCGGTCAGGGCGTCGAGGTGCTCGCACACCCAGCGGTAGGCGGGCAGATCGTGGGCCAGGGCGAGTCGGCGCAGCTCGGCGACGAGCGGTGGCCGGACGGCGCCCTGCGCCTCGTGCGGCAGGAGTTTCGCGGACGTCATCAGCGCGGAGGCCAGCAGGCGCGGTTCGCCGTCGGCGCGGGCCAGCGCCAGTTGGGCGTGTGCCGCCTCCCGGGCGCGGGGCGCGTCCTCGGCCGCCACGGCGTCCACGAGGACCTGGAGCACGCGGGCGCGCGTCGGATCGTCCAGGGTCCGGTCACCGGCGAGCCGTTCCAGCCGGGCCAGAGCGGTCCGGTCGAAGAAGCCCTCCAGCCGGCTGCGCCAGGGTGTGGGTTCGGTCCAGGCGCCGTAGACCGCCGCGACCAGGTCGTCCCGGTTCGCCCGCACCGCCAGGTCGACGGCCCGCTGCCGGGTGTGCCGGGCGGCGTCCGTGGCGCCGGCCCTGACCTGCGCCCCCAGCAGCCTCACCAGGAGGGCGACCGTGCCGTCCGGGCGGGCGTCGGGGTCGGCCACGGCCGCGGTGTGGGTGTCCAGCGCCTGCCGGACCAGGTCGACGGCCACGTCGTGGGCGTACCGCCGCTCGGCCATCTCGGCCGCGCGCAGCGCGTAGTCGACGGCCTGGGGGGCGTTCGCGGCTCTGCCCGAGCGGGCGAAGTGGTGGGCCAGCGCGGCGAGGTCGTGCGGGCGGTGGCGGTGCAGGTGCCGGGCGATGCGGTCGTGCAGGCGGGAGCGCCGTACGCCGGACAGGTCGGTGTACACGGTGTCGCGCACCAGCGCGTGCACGAAGCGGACGCGTCCGGGGCCGGGCTCGGTCAGCAGATCCGCGGCGAGGGCGGCCTCGAGTCCGGCGAGGACCGTCTCCTCGTCCGCGTCGGCCGCGTCGACCAGGAGGGCGACCTCGGCCTCCAGTCCCACGACCGCGGTGAGCCGTACGGCGGAGCGCGCGGCGGCGGGCAGCAGGGCCAGGCGTCTGCGCAGGACGTCGCGCACGCCCTGCGGGACGTCGGAGACGGCCACCAGGGCGCCCTCCTCGGCGAGCAGGCGCGCGCTCTCCAGGACGTAGAAGGGGTTGCCGCCGGTGCGCTCGGCGAGGGTCGCGACCGTGGTCGCGTCCACGGGTTCGCCGCAGACGGCGTGGACGACGGTGGCGACGTCCCGCGGCGGCAGGCCGGCGAGCGCGATCCGGTGCGGGGCGCGGGGAGCGAGGTGGGCGAGGGTCTTGACCAGCAGCTCGCCCACTTCGGCCGGACGGTAGCCGGCGACGGTGAGGAGGGGGACTCCGGTGACCGAGGCCGCCGCTTCGAGCAGGGCGAGCGTCTCGCCGTCGGCGCGGTGCAGGTCCTCCAGGAGGACGGCGAGCGGCCGTTCGCCGGCCGCGGCCCGCAGCCACGCGGCGAAGGCGCGGTGCATGCGGAAGCGGCCGGCGGTGGCCTCGTCGCGTGTCGCGGCCGCCTCGCCGTCGGGCTGGTGCAGCAGGGCCGCCAGTTCGCCGGGCCGCCGCGGCGGCACGGCGCGGGCGAGCGCGCCCAGCGCCTCCGACCAGGCCCAGGCGGGCGGTGCTCCCTCGTACTCGGGGCAGCGGCCGACCACCACCGTCCAGCCCTCGGAGCGCAGGCGGCCGGCGAGCCGGCCGAGGAGGGCCGACTTGCCCGCGCCGGCCTCGCCGGTGACCAGGGCCATGCCGCCCGCCCGCCGGGCCGCCAGCGCGGCGGTGTCCAGGGCGCGCAGTTCCTCGCTCCGGCCGACGAAGAGGTCGTGTCCGGCCCTGGGGGCGGGGGCGGGGGCGGGGGCGGGCGTGGGGGTGGGGGCGGGGGCGGGGGCGGCACCGGCCGGCGGGATGTGCGCTGCGGCCGCGCGGAGGGACCGCGGTACGGCCGCGTGCAGGACGTCGAGCCGCTGGGCGAGGACCGCGTGCTCCAGCTCGGCCAGCGCCGGCGAGGGGTCGCAGCCGAGTTCGTCGCGCAGTACCGCCGCGGCCCGGCGCAGGCAGGACAGGGCGTCGGCCCGCCGGCCGCAGGCCCAGTGGGCGAGGGCGAGCAGGCGCCAGCCCTCCTCCCGCAGCGGGCTGGCCGCCACCAGGGTCTCGGCGGCCAGGGCCGCCTCGGCCGTGTGCCCGGTGCGCAGGGCGGCCGCGGCGGCGAGTTCGCCGGCCTCGGCGCGCAGCGCGGTCAGGCGGGCCACCTCGGGCGCCGCCCACGTCTCGTCCGCGTGCTCCTGGAAGGCCGGTCCCCGCCACCATCCGAGCGCCTCGGCCAGCAGCTCGCGGGCCTGAGCGGCCGGGGCGCGCCGGGCACGGCCCACCCGGTTCTCGAACCGCCAGGCGTCCACCGCGTCGTGGGGCAGGTGCAGGGCGTATCCGGGAGGGGAGGTGACGAGGACGGTCGCCGGGGTGCGCGGAGGCCGCTCCGGCTCCAGCAGCCGGCGCAGGTTCGACACGTAGGCGTGCAGGGAGACGGTGGCCTTGGCCGGAGGGTTCGCGCGCCAGAGGTCGTCCGCCATGCGGTCGACGGGCACCACGCCTCGGCGGGCCGTGAGCAGGAGCGCGAGGACGGCGCGCTGCCTCGGGGCCCCGAGTGCGACCGGCTTCCCCCCGACGTCGGCGCCCAGCGGACCCAGGACTCGAATACGCAGCACGCCGCGCGAATCTACCCGAGGGACGGACCGGACCCCTCAACAGACGGTAAACGCCCTGGCCAAGGCTGTGCGCGGGGCGCCAAGTGCGGCGCCAAGCGTTTCCCAAGAGGCCGACCGCACCCTTGGGGCCCGTTGCCCTGTCCGAACCGTTGTTGGAGCAAGCAAGCGTGTCCCCCAGTAGTGCGGCTTTCGAACGCCCCGTCACCGGCCGTCCGTACACCCACGAGATGGTCGTGGTCCACCGGGTCTTCCGCCGTGAGTCGGCCCTCCTGCCCCGCCTGGTACGCGCCGTACCGGACGGCGGTACGGCGCGCGCCGCCGAGGTCGCGGCGTACCTTGACGAGTACCTGACGGGTCTGCATCACCACCACACCGTGGAGGACGAATTGATCTGGCCACTGCTGCGTGCGCGCGCCGCGGACGACGGGCTGATCGTGCGGATGGAGGAGCAGCACGAACGCATCGACCACAGCCTGGCGGCCGTCACCGAGTGGGTGCCCGCGTGGGGGCGGACGGCGGACTGTGTCGCCGGGGAGGAACTCGCCCTGGCGCTGGACGAGCACCGCCGTGTGCTCCTCGACCACCTCGACGACGAGGAGCGGCTGGTCCTTCCCCTCGTCGCCGAGCACCTGTCCGTCGCCGAGTGGGACGCGGTCGGACGCCGCGGGCTGGAGACCGTCCCCCGGAACAAGCTCATGCTCGCCCTCGGCGCGCTCCTGGAGGAGGCCACGCCCCAGGAGCGGGCCTACTTCCTCGGCAGGGCACCGCTGGCCGGCCGGCTGCTGTGGAGGGCCGTCGGCAGGCGCCAGTACGCCGCGGCCTGCCGTGCCGTGCGGGGCCCGCTGAACGGGGAGGCGGGACGATGACCGTACTGGACTCCGCTCCGCTCGACGTCCTCGACGCCTACCGGACCTGTGAGTTCGTCACGCTCGGCCGGGACGGCACCCCGCCGGTCTGGCCGGCGGCGGTGTCGCGCCGCGCGGACGGGACCCTCCTGCTGACCACGTCCCTGGCGTTCGCGCAGAAGGCGCTGAACGTCCGCCGGGACGGGCGCGTGGCGCTGCTCTTCTCCGATCCGACCGGCAGCGGCCTCCACCACGCCCCGCAGATCTTCGTCGGCGGCCGGGCCGAGTGCCCCGACGAGATCATGACCGGCCCTCAGGGCGCCGAGGACTACTGGCGGATGCTCTTCGAGCGGCAGCCGCACAGCCGGTCGTACCTCTCCCCTCCGCTGCGGTGGCTGATGGAGTGGTACTACCTGCGGCTGTTCATCACCGTCACTCCCGAGCAGGTGATCGTGCGTCCTCCGCTTACGTCACTCGGCGGGCACGCGTCCCCGGGCCCGGACGAGGGCGGAGCGCTGCCCGGGGCCGCGCAGCTCGCCCGCTTCCCCACCGCGGTCCTCGCCGCCCGCGACGCGTCCGGGGCGCCCGTGCTCGCCCGGACCCGTCCGGTGCCGGGGGACGCCGGTTTCACGGTGGAGGTGCCGTCCGACTGCGCCGTCGCGCCGGGCCCGGCGTCGCTGCTGGTGCACCGGCACGACGAGCGGCTCAACCGTATGGAGAACGCGCTCGTCCGCGGCGAGCTGGAGCGGACCGGTGCGGGCTGGACCCTGGTGCCCGCCAAGGTGGTGCAGCCGATGGGCTCGGGACGGCCGAGCGACGCGCTGCGGGTGCTGCGGCGGACGAAGCGGGCCACCGACCGGTATCTGGAGCGCCGCGGTCTGCAGCGGCCCCGGGTGCGGTGGGCCGAGTTCCGGGCGCTCGCGGCGCCCGCCCCGCGCAGCGGCGGGGCCTGACGGCACGGCGGAAGCGGAGGGAGCCGGCAGGCGGCCGGCGGAACACGAGCAGCCGGGCGGCCGGCAGAGTGCCCGGAGCCGACCGGGGTGCCCGGAGCCGACTGTCCGGCGGGGCGGCGGCTGCTGACCGTCGTGCGGGGGTGCGCGGCTGCCCGTGCGTTCCCGGGCACCCGGCGGCGCCGGACTCGGTTGTCCGGCGCCGCGTCCGGCACGCACCCCGCCGCCGCCTCGCCATGGGGTGCGCACCTGCGCCCCGAGGCGCGGCCTCTTCGCCTCGCTCGGGGCCCGTCCGTGGGGCGTGCCGCACGGAGCGGGTCACCGTCGGGCGCCCGGCACGGGCTCCCGCGGCCTGGCCATGAGCACGGCGACGTCGTCCGGTGCGGGGTGGGGCAGCATCCGGCCGAGGACGGCGTCGCAGAGGGCCGACAGGGACGGCGCGGGGGTGCGCAGGGCGCGCGCGAGCTGGTCGAGCCCCTGGTCGAGGTCCCGGTCACGGGCCTCGATGAGTCCGTCCGTGTACAGGACCAGCAGGCTGCCCGGGGGCAGCGGGACCTCTTCGGTGCGGAACTCCTGCGCCCCGGTCCCCAGAGGGGTGCCCGGCGGGCCGTCGAGGAAGGTGACCGCACCGTCCAGGGCCACCACGGCCGGCGGGGGGTGGCCGGCTCTGGCGACCAGGCAGCCGCCGGACCCGGGATCGTGGACGGCGTAGACGCAGGTCGCCATCTCGTCCACCCCCATGTCGGCCACGACGGCGTCCAGCGAGCTCAGCATGCGCGCCGGATGGATGTCGTGCCGGGCGAGCGTGCGCACCGCCGTGCGCAGTTGCCCCATGGCCGCCGCGGCGTGGATGCCGTGCCCCATGACGTCCCCGATGACCAGTCCGGTCCTGCCCCCGGGCAGCGGGATGACGTCGAACCAGTCGCCGCCGACGTCCTCCTCGCTGGCGGGCAGGTACCGCCCGGTCAGGTCGAGGCCGGGGACGGCGGGCAGCGCGCTGTTGGTGAGACTGCGCTGGAGGGTGAGGGCGGCCGCGTGCCGGCGGGTGTACAGGAGGGCGTTGTCGATGTTCAGGGCGGCGCGGGCGGTCAGTTCGTCGATGAGCACGCAGTCCTGCTCGTCGAAGGGCTCACGGCTGCGCAGCCGGGTCACGATGACCGCGCCGAGCACCCTGCCGCGCGCCACCAGGGGGATCAGCCTCGCGGAGCCGAGCGTCACGAGGTAGGCGCGCAGCTGGTCGGCGCGCGGGTCGGTGACCAGCGCCGGGACGTCGGAGCGGTACAGGTTCGTGGGATGTCCGTCGGCGATGACCCGCTCGTACAGGGAGCCGCGCGGGATCCGGGACGTCATGCCCGGCTGGAGCTTCGCCGTCGGGGCGGCGGGATCGGGGAACCGGGCGGCCATGCGCCGGACCACGCCGCGGGTGGAGGCGGCGGACTCGTCGGGGTCGATGACCTCCTCGAGGAGCTGCACGTCGGCGGAGTCGGCGAGCTGGGGCACCAGCATCTGCACGATCTCCTCCGCGGTCTGCCGCAGGTCCAGGGTGGTGCCGATGCGGGTGCCGGCCTCCGCCAGGAGGGCGAAGCGGCGCCTGGCGCGCTCGGCGTCGATCTCGGCGCGCCGGCTCTCGGTGATGTCGATGAGGGAAGCGATCAGGCCCAGGGTGCGGCCGGCGCCGTCGAAGAGCGGGGCGTAGGAGCACGACCAGGTCCGGTCGTGGTGGGGGTCGGCCGGGGTGCGCCCGGTGCGGCGGACGTCGACGACGGGAGTGCCCCGCTCCAGGACCTCCCGCATCGTCGCCTCCAGCGCGGCGGCGTTGACGCCGGGCACGACCTCCGTCAGCCGTCTGCCCAGGTGCGCGGCGGCGGGGGCGCCGTTCATCCGGGCGAGAGCGTCGTTGACGCGCAGGAAGCGCAGGTCGGTGCCGAGGGTGGCCAGGCCGATGGGCGACTGGCTGAAGAGGCTCTCCAGGGCCGCCAGCGAGTCGCGCATGCGCAGGACCTGGGAGGTCTCCACGGCGATCAGCAGGGTCCCGGGCCGTCCCCGCGCGTCGGCGGCCGGCAGGATCCACATCTCCATCGTCACCTGGTGGCCGTCCCGGTGGCGCACGGACAGCGTCCCTCCGACGGTCTCCCCGGCGCGGACGCGGCGGGTGAGCCGGTCGGCGAGTCCCCGGTTGCCCTCGGGGACCAGCAGGGCCGACGCGGGCCGGCCGAGTACGTCCTCGGGCCGGTGTCCGAGCAGGTCCTGGGCGGCCAGCGACCACTCCACGACGTACCCGTCCGCGTCCTCCCGCCACAGCGCGATGGGCAGCAGCTCGCGCAGCACGCCCGCGTACCCGACCGCCCTGAGGGGCTGCTCCGGCTCCTGGCCCGCCGTCTGGTGAGCGTCCAACGTACGACCTAACCACCGGGTGAGACGTGCTGTTCGCCCCACACTATCCGGAAGGACGGATTCCGCCGGTGCCCGACACCGGCGGCACGCCGGGGCGGCGCGCCTGCGCGCGAGGTGCGGGCCGGCGCGCCTACGCGGGTCTGATCCACCCGATCGACCGCTCGACGGCGCGCCGCCAGTTGTCGTACTCCGCCTCCCGTCGTTCAGGGGCCATGTCCGGCAGCCACTGGCCGGCCCGGTGCCAGTTGCGGCGCAGCACCTCCAGGTCGCTCCAGTAGCCGGCGGCCAGCCCGGCGGCGTAGGCGGCGCCGAGGGAGACCGTCTCGGCGACCATGGGCCGCACCACGGGCACGTCGAGCACGTCGGCCACGAACTGCATGAGCAGGTTGTCCGCCGTCATGCCGCCGTCCACCTTGAGCCGCTCCAGGGGGACCGGGAAGTCGGCGTTCATGGCGTCGACGACCTCCCGCGTCTGCCAGCCGGTGGCCTCCAGGACGGCCCGGGCCAGGTGCCCCTTGGTGATGTAGGAGGTGAGGCCGACGATGACACCCCGCGCGTCACTGCGCCAGCGGGGTGCGAACAGGCCGGAGAAGGCGGGGACGATGTAGCAGCCGCCGTTGTCCTCGACCGTGCGCGCGAGGGTCTCGATCTCCGGCGCGCTGCTGATCAGTCCCAGGCGGTCGCGGAACCACTGGACCAGCGCGCCGGTGACGGCGATCGACCCCTCCAGGGCGTAGGCCTGGGGCTGGTCCCCGATCTTGTACGCGACGGTCGTGAGGAGTCCGTGCCGGGACCGTACGACGTCGGTGCCGGTGTTCAGCAGCAGGAAGCCGCCCGTCCCGTACGTGCACTTCGCCTCGCCCGGGGAGAAGCAGGTCTGGCCGAAGAGGGCGGCCTGCTGGTCGCCGAGGGCGGCCGTGATGCGGACGCCGGGGAGGACCGAGCGGGCGACGCCGTAGGTCTCGGCGGACGGCCGGATCGCGGGCAGCGTGGGGCGGGGGACCCCGAAGAACGCCAGGAGGTCGTCGTCCCAGTCGAGCGTGCGGATGTTCATCAGCATGGTGCGGCTGGCGTTGGTGGCGTCGGTGATGTGCAGGCCGCCGTCCGGGCCGCCGGTGAGGTTCCAGATGAGCCAGCTCTCCATCGTGCCGAACAGCACCTCGCCGTCCTCGGCACGCCGGGCGAGTGCGGGATCGTGGTCGAACAGCCAGCGCAGGCGCAGCGCCGAGAAGTAGGTGGAGGGGGGCAGGGCGCACCGGTCGAGGAAGAAGTCGTCCCCGGGGTGGCGTCGCAGGTCGTCGACGAGGGGTGCCGTGCGGGTGTCCTGCCAGACGATCGCCCGGCCCAGCGGGGCGCCGGTCCGCCGGTCCCACAGCACCGTCGTCTCCCGCTGGTTGGCGAGCCCGACGGCGGCGACCTCCTCGGCGCCCACACCGCCGCCGGACAGCGCCTCGGGCACCACGCGCCGCACGTTGCGCCAGATCTCGGCGGCGTCGTGCTCGACCCATCCGGGCCGGGGGAAGTGCTGCTGGTGCTCCCGCTGGGCGACGGACACCAGCCGGCCGTGGTGGTCGAACAGGATGCATCGGGTGGAGTTGGTGCCCTGATCGATGGACATTACATACCGTTCAACCATGATCGGTCTGCCTTCCGACGTGCCGAGAGGCGGTGGTGTCACCAGCGAGCGGCACCCAGGTCCCGGGAGATCGCCCGTGCGGCCTCACGCAGCAGGGTGACCAGGCTCGGCCGCGGGCGGCCCTGGCTGTCGCAGATCCTCTCGACCGGGCCGGACAGCCCGACGGCGCCCACGACGAGACCGCCGTGCCCGCGGATCGGCGCGGCGATCCCGGCCTCGCCCATGCTCATCTCCTGGACCTCGCCCGCCCAGCCGAGTTCGCGGATCTCCGCGAGTGCCCGGGTGAGCTGCTCCGGGACGACCAGCGTGTGCCGGGTGTACGCCTCCAGGCCGAGGTCGACGGCCGGCTCCAGGGGTGCGGTCCCGAAGGCCAGCAGCACCTTGCCGAGCGAGGAGGCGTGCAGCGGCAGCAGCGAGCCCACGTCCAGCGTCTGGAGCGTGTCGTCGGGCCGGAACACATGGTGGACGACGAGCACCCTGCCCTCCAGGGGGGTGCCCAGGCGCACCGCTTCTCCGCTGCGGGCTGCCAGGGCGTCGGCCCAGTTGATGGAGCGCGACCGCAGCTCGTTGACGTCGAGGTAACTGGTGCCCAGGTGCAGCAGGGCGGCTCCGAGCTGGTACTTCCCGGTCGCGGCGTCCTGCTCCACGAAGTCGACGTGCTGGAGGGTGCGCAGGATGCCGTGGGCGGTGCCCTTCGCCAGACCGAGGGAGGCCGCCACCTCGCCGAGCCCGAGGCGGCGGGGCCCGCCCGCGAGCAGACGCAGGATCGCCGCCGCCCGTTCGATCGACTGGACCGGTCCGGCCATGATGCGAGCTTATTACCGCCGCGGAGCGTACGCCGGTCGTGGCGGCGGGCGTCCCGGCCGCGGGATCGGACCCGGACGTTCGGCAATGGCGACCGCTGTTCATTGACCGGCCTCCCTCTCGCTCCCTACGGTGCATCGAGGCCCGGCACAGCGCGTCGAGGCCATTTTCGGCCGACAGCGCTCACCGGAGGACGACGGCACATGGCGGTAGGGCTCAACAACAGGATGCTGCGGGAGGACGTCGAGCACGTCTGGCGACTGCCGCCCGTCACCGGGGCGGTCTCGGCCGTACGGCAGCACGCGGGGGCGATCCTCGCCCACTGGGACGTCTCCCCGGAGACGGCCGACGAAGCGCTCCTGGTGGTGTCGGAGCTGCTCACCAACGCGCTCGTCCACGCCCTGCCCCCGGCTGAACTGCGGCTGTCGTGGTTCCGCGGCGGCGGGCTCGGCACCCTGCGCGTCGAGGTCACCGACGCGGGACCCGTGCCCGCCACCGGTCCGGCGTCCGCGGAGATCGATCCGGACGAGCACGGCCGGGGCGAGACGATCGTCCACGCGCTGGCGACTCGGCACGGCATACACGTCCACCCCGGCGGCGTGACCCGGTGGGCCGAGCTCGTCTCGGTGTGAGCGCGCGCGGCACGGCGGACCGGCCGCTGCCCGGCGCGGCGTGCGCGATCCGACGCTCCGGTGCCGTTCCGCGGCGGACGTAGCCGACCGGACGCCCCGATACCGATTTCTGATACCGAGTTCTGCGGACGTGCCAGGCCGGACGCCCCGATGACCGATGACCGTTCCCGGCGAGCGTGCCAGGCCGGACGCCCCGATGACCGATGACCGTTCCCGGCGAGCGTGCCAGGCCGGACGCCCCGGTACCGTTTCGCGTTCCGCGTTCCGCGGCGGGCGTGCCAGGCCTTGAAGCGCCGGTGCCCGTCGGACCCTGTCCGTGTTCAGGTCAGGCCCTGTCCATGGCCCGCCGGCCGCCCGCAGCGGGAACGGGCGGTACGGATGACGGGGACTGTGACGGGGACGGGGACGGGGACGGGGACAGGGACCTGGTCGCGACGGGTGCGGTCCCCCGGCCGGCGTCTGAGGCCGACGCGGGGACGGCGCGTGGGGACGCGGCCGGCTCCGGACGGGGCGGCTTGCGCAGGAGCAGCAGCGCGGCGTCGTCGTGCAGCCGGCCGCCGACGTGTGTCAGCAGTTCGTCGTGGAGCGCGGTGAGCGTGCGCGCCGGCTCGTCGGACACATGGCGTGCCAGTCCTTCGGCGAGCGGGTAGAACGCACGGCCGTGGTCGCGGGCCTCGGTGACCCCGTCGGTGTAGAGCAGCAGCTGCTCTCCCTCGGCGAAGGGCAGCACCTGGAGGACGGGGGCCTCGCCCGACAGGGCGCGCAGGCCCAGCGGCGGCGCGGGACGGGCGGGCTCGACCGGCTCGACGTCACCGGAGGCGCGGACCAGCAGCGGCGGGGCGTGCCCGCAGTTGACCACCTCCAGCTGCCCTGCCCGCGGGTACCCGGCGACGACGGCGGTGACGAAGTCGTCGCTGCCCAGGTTGCGCGCCAGGCTCCGTTCGATCCTGCCGACGACGGCGAGGAGGTCGGGCTCGTCGTAGGCGGCCTCGCGGAAGACGCCCAGCACGAGCGCGGCGGTCCCCACCGCGGGCAGTCCCTTGCCGCGCACGTCGCCGACGATCAGTCTGACCCCGTACGGGGTGGGCACCAGCGCGTAGAGATCGCCGCCGATCCGGGCCTCCGCCGCCGCGGCGCTGTAGCGGACGGCCACCCGGAACGGGCCGACCGTCTCCGGTACCGGGGTGAGGAGCGCGTGCTGGGCGGCCTCCGCGACGGAGCGGACGTCCGCGAGCACCCGTTCACGGCGCCCGCGCAGCGTGCTGGCCAGGGCACTCGCCAGGGTGACGGCCACCACGGCGGCCAGGACTGCCAGGACCTCCCGGCCCGGGACGGCGTGGACGGTTCCGTGCGCGGTGCTCAGCACGGCGGCGAGGAGACCGACGCAGAGCACTCCGCGGGGCCCGTTGGTGGTGGCGGCCAGCGCCGGTCCGGCCGTGAGCAGGGGAAGCCAGATCATTCCCGCTCCGCCGACGAAGTCGGCGAGCACGACGACGGAGATGATCAGGACGGGCAGCACGGGCGAGCCGGCGGCCAGCTGTGCGGCGCCCTTCCTCCACGCCCCCGCGCGGGGACGTGCGTCTCGATCGCTGGACGGCCGTATCGGCCGGTGGCCGTCGCCATGGTCTCGCGCCTGACTCATGTTCCGTCCGGGGTCCTCACCTGTATGCGGGTAGCGACATGTCCTACTTCATCCAGGAAACGGGGTCCGGCCCGGGCGCCACAAGCGGTGGATTTTCAGATAGTGAGCGACAGGCTCCTGGTCACGCGGCTCGCGACGGGCAGCAGCCGGGCCCGGATCTCGTCGAGGCGGGGCAGCCGGTCCACCGGCAGGGAGACGCCGAGCGAGCCGAGGGTGGTGCCGCTGTAGACGGGCACGGCCACGCAGACGGTGCCGAGGGCGTACTCCTCCATGTCCGTGACGGCCGGGGCCTGGGGCGAGAGGTCGAGCCGCCGGAGCAGTTCCGGAAGGCTGGTGACGGTCCGCGGGGTGAGGTCGGGGAGGTGGTGGCGCGAGAGGTACTCCTTGCGGGAGTCCTCGTCCATCTCGCGGAGCACGGCCTTGCCCAGCGCGGTGGCGTGCCCTGCGTCCTCGAATCCCACCCACAGGTCGACCCTGGGCGCCCGGGGGCCGTCGACGATCTCGGCGACCCGGATCTCGCCCTCCTCGTAGAAGGTGAGGTAGGCGGCGGTCGCCAGCTCGTCCCGGAGCGCGGCGAGCGTGGGGCGGACACGGCTGAGCAGCGCCTGTCCGCGGCCGTTGCTGTGCAGCGCCCGGAGCCTGTCGCCCAGGACGAAGCCGCCGTCGTCCAGCTTGCGGATGTATCCGTCGTGCACCAGCGTCCGCAGCAGGTGGTAGGCGGTGGCCAGCGGCAGGCCCGTCTCCCGCGCCAGCTGTTTCGCCGGCGCGCCGTTCTCGTGCGCGCCCACGGCCTCCAGCAGGCGAAAGGCTCGCTGCACGGACGTGATGAGCGTCGGGCCTTCGTGAGCACCCATACCCTCAGCCTGCGCCGGGCGGGCGGCACAGGCAAGACACGCATCGCCTCACGGGCCCCCTCACCCCCGCGCGGGGCGGACGGGCGGCCCTGGAGCCCCGGTGGCGCGCGGTGCCGGATTGCCGCTGTCTGGACCGAAGAGGTGCGGACAGAGAGCGAGGGACCATGAGGCACGGGCACGAGCACCTGGGGACACCCCGGGCCGTCGGGATCGCCGGGGTGGTGTTCGCGGTCCTGATGGCCACGGCGATCGTGCTGGTGCGCATCGCCCTGCCCGCCGGGGCCGGCGGGGACGACATCGCCGTCGGCGCCGGGCAGCGGAACGCCGTGCGGACGGCGCTGGCGCTGCTCCCGTTCGCCGGGATCGCCTTCCTGTGGTTCATGGGAGCGCTGCGTGAGCAGGCCGGCGCGGGAGAGGACCGGTTCGTCTCCACGGTGTTCCTGGGCAGCGGTCTGGTCTTCGTCGCCACCCTGTTCGGCGCTGCCGCCGCGGCGGCGACCGTGCTCGACGAGAGCGGGCGGCACTCGGCGTTCGGCCGCCACTACGCCTACGCCCTGCTGACCACGTACGCGATGCGCATGGCGGCGGTGTTCATCCTCACCTCCTCGGCCATCGGCCGCCGCCTCGGGGTCTTCCCCCGCCCGCTGGTGGTCCTCAGCCTTCTCGCGGGCCTGACGCTGCTCGTGGCGGGTGCGGACCTGCCCTGGTCCGAGCTGGTCTTCCCGGGCTGGGCGCTGGTCGTCAGCCTGCACATCCTGTGGGGGCGGCGGCCCGCCGGCGCAGGGCGGCCCGGCCCCGGCTGACGGGCCCGGGTGACGGGCCCGAGTGACGGGCCCGAGTGACGGGCCCGAGTGACGGGCCCGAGTGACGGGCCCGGCGTTCACTCCGACGGTCTCCCTCTCGTCGCCGCGTCCGCCGCGGACGCCCAGGATGGTCGCAGACGGTCGCAGGGGGCCGTCGGAGAGGACCGGTCCCGTGGTCAGGATTGCCGTCGACTTGAACCGCTGCCAGGGGTACGCGCAGTGCGCGTTCCTGGCGCCCGACGTCTTCACCATGCACGGCGAGGAGGGCCTGCTCTACCTCCCCGAGCCCGACGAGGCGCAGCGCGAGAAGGTGGCGCAGGCCGCCGCGGCCTGCCCCGTCCAGGCCGTCCTCGTCGACGCCCTGGACGCGCCGGCCGAGGCAGTGACCGGCCGGGGCGGTACCCGGTGAACGGTGACGCGTCCCTGGAGAGCCTCCGGCGCGAGGGCCGCATCGTCGTCGTCGGCGCCTCGCTGGCGGGCCTGCGGGCCGCGGAGACGCTCCGTGCCAAGGGCTTCGCCGGATCCCTGACGCTGATCGGAGACGAGCCCCACGAGCCGTACGACCGGCCTCCGCTGTCCAAGCAGGTGCTGCTGGGCAGGGCGGCCGCCGACCGCACCGCGCTGCCCCGGCGCCGGGCCCTCGACGCGACGTGGCGGCTGGGCGTCGCGGCCACCGGTCTGGACATGGCCGCCCGGCGGGTGCGGCTGGCCGACGGCGACGAGGTGCCCTACGACCGGCTGCTGATCGCGACCGGCGTGCGGGCGCGCCCGTGGCCGCGGGAGGCCGAGGCGGAACTCGACGGGGTGTTCGGCTTGCGGACCCGGGACGACAGCGCGGCGCTCGCGCGGCGGCTCGCCGACGGCCCCCGGCGGGTCCTCGTCATCGGGGCCGGGTTCACCGGCTCGGAGATCGCCTCCGCCTGCCGCGAGCGCGGCATCTCCGTCACCGTCGCCGAGCGTGGCGCGGCGCCCCTGGTCGGCGCGCTCGGCGGGGTGGTCGGCGCGGTCGCCGCCGAGCTCCAGCGCGAGCACGGCGTGGACCTGCGGTGCGGGGTGATGGTGACCGCCCTGGAGGGCGACGCCTCGGGGCGGGTGCGCGCCGCGCACCTGTCGGACGGCTCCACCGTCGAGACGGACGTGGTGGTCGTCTCGCTCGGCGCCACCCGGAACACCGAGTGGCTCACCGGGTCAGGGCTCGGGGCGGGCCCCCGCGGCATCGCCTGCGACGCCGGCTGCCGCGCCTTCGACATCCGCGGCATCGTCACCGACGACATCTACGTCGCGGGGGACGTCGCCCGCTCCCCGCACCCCTTGTTCGGCTACCAGTTCCTGTCCCTGGAACACTGGGGCAACGCCGTCGCCCAGGCGGAGATCGCGGCGCACAACATGCTCAGCGCGTCCTCCGACCGCCTCCCGCACATGTGGGTGCCGGCCTTCTGGTCCTCGCAGTTCGGCGTGAACATCAAGTCGGTGGGCGTGCCGACGCTGGGGACGGAGATCGTCGTCCCGCAGGGCTCGCTCGAGGCCCACCGGTTCCTCGGCGTCTACGGGTACCAGGGGCGCGTCATCGGCGCGGTCGCCTTCGACCACGCCCGGTGGCTGCCGTTCTACCAGGAGCTGATCGAGACGACGGCGCCGTTCCCGCCGTCCTTCCCCACGGTCGACCGGCACCCGGAAGGGCAGCGGCCGGTGGACGCCGACTTCCCCGACCCGTCGGTCCCGAGCCACGGCCCCACCGTGACGCTCAGCGGATACGCGCCCGCCGACCGCCGGCTGACGTTCACGCCCGCGCACTGACCCGCCCGGCCCCGAGGACCCGCCATGACGCCATCGCTGCTGCACCAGATCCTTGACTACGCGAACCGCGCCGATCCGTACCCGATCTACGAGGAGCTGCGGAAGACGCCGGTCCACCACGAGGAGGACGGGCCGTACGTCGTCAGCACCTACTACGAGATCCGCAGCCTGCTGCACGACCCGCGCATCAGCTCCGACGCCCGCAATCTCGCGTCGACCTCCCACGACCCGCTGGCCGAGTCGGCCCAGGAGGAGCAGAGCGCCCTGCCGCCCAGCTTCCTGCGGCTCGACCCGCCGGAACACGACCGGCTGCGGCGCATGACCAACCGGCCCTTCGGCCCGCCGCACTCCCCCCACCGCATCGACGGGATGCGCGTGGAACTCCACGACATCGTCTCCGGTCTCATCGACGGCATCGGCGACCCCGCCCGGATCGACCTGGTGGAGCAGTTCTCCTACCCGTTCCCGGTGACGGTGATCTGCCGGCTGCTCGGGGTGCCGCGCGAGGACGAGGCGCGCTTCCACACCTGGGCGGACACCATCGCCGCGAGTCTGGACCCCGACCCGGACGCGGATCCCACGCAGCGGGGCAAGGAGTCGCACGACGCCCGTATGCAGCTGGGCATGTACCTGGCCGGCCTGATCGAGGAGCGCCGCAGGAAGCCCGGCGACGACATGCTCTCCCAGCTGGCCACGGCCGCGGGCCCGGACGGCACGATGACCACGATGGAGCTGCTCAGCACCGCGGCGCTGCTGCTGATCGCGGGGCACGAGACCACCGTCAACCTCGTCACCAACGGCATGCTGACCCTGCTGCGCAACCCCGGTGTCCTGGAGCGGCTGCGTACGGATCCGCGGTTCGCCGTGCCCGTCGTCGAGGAGCTGCTGCGCTTCGAGCCGCCGGTGCAGCTGCTGCCGCAGCGCACCACCCTCGCCGACATCGAGGTGCGCGGCGTGACCATCCCCAAGGGCGCCTCCCTCTGGCTGGTGCTGGCCTCCGGCAACCGCGACCCGCAGCGCTTCGAGCATCCGGAACGCTTCGACCCGGACCGCGGGGACATCCAGCACCTCGGCCTGGGCAGCGGCATCCACAGCTGCTTCGGCGCGCCGCTCGCCCGGCTGGAGGCCCAGTTCGCGTTGGCGGAGCTGGCCCGCAGGCTGGAGAACCCCCGCCTGCTGGAGGACCCGCCGCCCTACCGGCAGAACGCCGTACTGCGCGGGCCGCGGCACCTGCCCCTCGCCTGCGACGGGATCCGGCCCTGACGGGGCCACCTCCAGTGCCTGGCCGGCCTGGCCGGCCCGGCCGAACGGCGCGGTGCGCGGCAGCCGGGGGTTCGGACGTCACGTAGGGGGCGCCACGCAAGGCCGGGGCGCCGGGACTCCGCCCGGGGAGGCGGGACGGCGCGGCCGGGTGGTGCCGTGCGCCGTCGTGTGCGAGGCCCTGCCGACCGATTCCCCGGACACACATATCCCGGACACACCGCCCTTGGTCGCTCGTCGTCTGCTGTCGGAGACCGGCGCCGAGGACGCCTCGTAGGACCGGAAGCGTCCTCGGCCGGGACCGGACCGGAGCGTCCCCGGACCGGAGCGTCCCCGGACCGGAGCGTCCCCGGACCGGACCGGACCGTAGCGGCCGGACAGCGGCGCCGGTGCTCGGGTGGGGCGGGTGCCCACCCGGCGGAAGGCACCCTCTGAAGGCACCCGCGGAAGCCACCCCGCGGAGGGCGTCAGCCCAGGGTGGGGTAGTCGGTGTAGCCGCGGTGGTCGCCGCCGAAGGAGGTGGCGCGGTCGGGGGTGTTGAAGGGGCCGCCGGCGGCCAGGCGGGCGGGCAGGTCGGGGTTGGCGAGGAAGAGGGCGCCGTAGGCGATCAGGTCGGCGGTGCCGTCCTCGACGAGCTCCAGGGCGTCGGGGCCGGTGGGCTCCGTGCCGGTGAACGGGTTGAGGACGAAGGTGCCCGGCCACGCCTTGCGCAGCCGCAGGACCAGGTCGCGGATGCCGGGGGCCTCCATCTGGTGCAGGTAGGCGAGGCCGAGCGGGGCGAGCGCGTCGACGAGGGTGGTGTAGGTGGCCTCCGCGTCCGCCCGGTCGCTCTCGTCGATGTCGTTGAAGGGGTTGCCGGGCGAGATGCGCAGGCCGACCCGCTCGGCGCCGATGGCCCCGGCGACGGCCCGCGCCGTCTCGACGGCGAACCGGACGCGCCGCTCGGGGCCGCCGCCGAAGGCGTCGGTGCGCCGGTTGGAGTTCGGCGCGAGGAACTGGTGGATGAGGTAGCCGTTGGCGCCGTGCAGTTCCACGCCGTCGAAGCCCGCCTGGATCGCGTTGCGCGCGGCGGTGGCGAAGTCGGCGATCGTCTCCTCGATCTCCGACTCGGTCAGCGCGTGCGGGGTGACGAAATCCCGCGGGCCCTCCTGCGTGTAGACCTGCCCCTTCGCCGGGACCGCGGAGGGGCCGACCGGGGTGAGGCCCGTCAGACTCGGGTGGCCGACGCGTCCGGTGTGCATGAGCTGCACGAAGATCACGCCACCCTCGGCGTGCACGGCGTCGGTGACCCTGCGCCAGGCGGTGATCTGCTCGGCGGAGTGGAGGCCGGGGGTGTCCGGGTAGCCCTGGCCGACCACCGACGGCTGGGTTCCCTCGGCGATGATCAGGCCGGCACTCGCGCGCTGCGCGTAGTACGCCGCCATCAGGTCGGTCGGGCTCTGGCCGGGACCGTAGGCGCGACTGCGGGTCATGGGAGCCATGACGACGCGGTTGGACAGGCGGATGCCGCCGAGGTCGTAGGGGGTGAAGGCCATGGTCATGAGCGGGTTCCTGTTCGGGTGGGAGAAGCGTTCGGCACCACCGGGCGCCATTACTTGTCCGAACAGGTAAATCCCGGGCCCCATTCCCGCATTTATGTGATGTGAATCACTCGACCGCAAAAATTGCCGAGTTTCTTCCGGATATTTCCTGACAAGACGCACAACGACGGGCAGCGCTAGGATCTACCTGTCCGGTCAGTCATCCGCGCGAGAAAGCCTTGAAACGACGTGTCGAAGGAACCAGGCGCCACGCCTCCCGCCACCCCCTCCGAGGAGGTGGCCCGTGCCGCGATGCCGCCCTCGGTCCGGGCGGGGGCCATGACCCACGCGATCTTCCGGGTGGCCCGCCTGCACCGGATGCTCGCCGGTCAGCTCCTGCGGCGCGTGGGTCTGCACCCCGGGCAGGAACTGGTCATGATGCAGCTGTGGGATCTCGGTCCGCAGCGTCAGACCGACCTCGTGCGGCTGCTCGGCTCGGACGCCGCCACCATGACCCGTACGGTCAGGCGGCTGGAGAACGCGGGCTTCGTGCGCCGGCGCCCCTGCGAGACCGACCGGCGCGCCACCATCGTCGAACCCACCACCGCCAGCCTCGCGCTGCGCAAGGAGGTCGAACAGGTCTGGGCGGAACTCGAGGACAGCGTCACCGCGGACCTGGACGCGGAGGAGCAGGACGCGATCATCGGCGTCCTGGCGCGCATCGAGGACCGCCTCGGCCGGGCGGCGGAACGGCACACGCCGCTCGCCTGAGCCCCGAGCACTCGTATACGGCCGCCCGACGCGCGAACCCGTGACGGCCCCGGTACCGCGCAGGCACCGGGGTCGTCGCGTTCACAGGCCGTGGCCGTCGGGGGTGATGGTGCGGGCGATGCGGTCGGCGTGCAGGCGTACCGCGCCCGCCAGGTCGAGGGCGCCCTTGGCGATGACCCACTGCAACTGCAGTCCGTCGCTGACCGCGATGCATTCGCGGGCGACGGCGGTGCAGTCGGTGTCCGCCCGCAGGGTGCCGCGGTCCACGCCGAGCCGGAGGTGGTGGGCGAGCTCCTCGACGGCGCGCTGGTAGCGCTCCGCGAAGAGGGTGTGGGCGGCACTGGTCGGGTCGGCGGCCTCTGCGGAGGTCAGCACGAACAGTTCGATGAGGCCGGGCTCGGCGAGATGGCGCTCGGTGGCCCCCACCATGGCGCGCAGCACGTCGGGGCCGGTCGTCTCGTCGGGCAGGCGCGCCCACCACTCCGCCGCCGTGGTGAAGCGGTACTCCATCACGGCCAGGAGCAGGTGCTTCTTGCTGCGGAAGTGATGCAGCAGGCCGCCTTCGGTGATGCCGACGTCCTCGGCGACGCGGGTCAGCGCGGTGCGGTGGTAGCCCTCCTGGGCGAACCGCTCCGCGGCCGCCTCCACGATCCTCTGACGCCGGGCGATACCGACCGAGTAGCTGCCGCGCGGGGCTCGGGTTCTGCTGCTCATGGACCTCACCGTAGCCAGCCGGGGGCCCTTCGGAAGGGCCGGGGGGGCACACCTCCACAAGGCATGTGTGACATGGATCACTGGCCAAAAACCTAGTGCGCTAGGTTTTTGCTTCGCATCATCATCCGGACACCTCGGCGTAACGAAGCGCCGACCTCCCCCCGGAGCGATCATGAACACTTCGCCCGACCCGGCGCAGCCGCCGACGTCCGTCGTCGAGGCCGCCGAGACCGGCTCGACCGAGACCGGCTCGATCAAGGCCGGTGCGGCCGGTACCGCCCCCGCCGGCACCGCGCCGTCCGGCACCGCGCCGTCCGGCACCGACACCGCACGGTGGAGCGCACCCGAACTGCGCCGGCTCGCCGCGCTGATCTGGCCCGGTCAGCTGCTGGTGGTGGCGGGGATCGTCGCCGCCAACGCCCAGCCGCAGATCGCCCAGCACTTCCACACCACGCAGATCGCCTGGTTCAGCCTGGCGTTCACGCTGGCCACCATCGCCGCGACCCCGTTCGCCGTGCGCCTCGGTGAGACGTACGGCAAGCGGCGCGTCATGCTCGTGCTGGCGGCGGCCGGACTGGTGGGCGACGTGATCACCGTCGTCGCCCCGAACTACCCGGTGATGGTCGCCGGCCGCGTCATCGGCGGCATGTACGGTCCGGTCGCCGTCCTGGTGCTGGCCGCCGTCCGCGACCTCTTCCCGCCGCGCAAGGTGGCCGTCGCCCTGGGCACCGTCGCCGGATCGGTCGGTGTGCTCAGCCTGCTCACGCCCCTGCTGTCCGGCTGGCTCCTGGACGTCTTCGGCTGGCGGGGCGCCCTGTGGTTCCTGGTCGGCTCGACCGTGGCGGCCATGCTGATGCTGCTGTCCGTGCCGGAGACCCCGCGCCGTGCCGCCGCCGGGAAGCTCGACTGGCCGGGCGCCGTGCTGCTCGGCGGTGGTCTGGCCCTCATGGTCTTCGCCCTCGGGCAGGGCGGGGACTGGGGATGGTCCTCCACCGGGGTCCTCCTGGCACTGGCCGCCGGGGCGGTCGCACTCGCCGCCTTCGCCGTCCGGGAGCTGAAGGTGACCACCCCGATCCTGGACCTGCGCATGCTGCGGCGCCGTCCGGTGGCCACCGTCCTCATCGGCTCCTCCGTCCCGCAGGCCGCCTTCTTCGCCTCGCAGACGATCCTGATCTTCCTCGCCCTGTTCCCGGCGATCCCCCACGTCTCCGACGGACTGGGCTGGACCACGACCCACAACGCCGTCGTCGGCATCCCCGCCGGACTGATCACCTTCGCCGCGGGCGTCGGGGTCGGCCACGCGGTCCGCAAGGTCAGCCCCCGCGCGGTCTGGTACCTCGGACTCGCCCTGCTCGCCGGCGGCATGGTGCTGGCCGCCCTCTACCACCGCGACGCCACGCAGATCGTGCTCACCGGCGTGGTGATGGGGCTGGGCGGCGGCATCCTGATGTCCGGCCAGCAGGCCATGATCGTCTCCGTGGTCTCCCCCGAGGAGCAGGCGGCGGCGAACGGCATGTCCTCGCTGCTGACCCAGGTCTTCCTGACCCTGACCAGTCAGCTGCTGTACACGGTGCTCGCGGCCGACGCCACCGTGGTGCAGGGCACCGCCTTCTACCAGGACCAGGCCTACACCAACGCCTACCTCGCCATGGCGGCCGTCGTCGGGCTCGGCCTGCTGGTCTCCCTCGCCATCCCCCGGCTGCGGCGCCCTACCGGAGAGGCCGTCTCCGCAGAAGCCGTCTCCGCAGAAGCCGCCCCGGCCACCGCCTGACCCCCACCACGGACCGGAAGGAACGACCGTGCCCTCGCCCCGTCCCACTCGCCTGCGGGTGGAACACCTCAGCCGCCCCCTCGGTACGCACGTGCGCAGGCCCCGCCTGTCCTGGCGGCTGCCGCAAGGCGCCACCCGCCAGCTCGCCTACCGCGTCACGGCGGGCGACTGGGACTCGGGGCGGGTCGCCTCCCCGGACACCACCTTCGTCCGCTACGGCGGTCCGGCGCCGGCCTCCGCCACCCGCACCGACTGGCGGGTGAAGGTGTGGACCGACCTGGGCGAGAGCGACTGGTCGGAGCCGTCCTGGTGGGAGACCGGTCTGCTGGAGCCGGACGACTGGCGGGCGCGCTGGATCGAGCCCGTGGAGACGGCGCCCGCCCCGGCCGGCCTGCGCCCGGCCCACCTCTTCCGCCACGACTTCCCCCTCCCCGGCGCGGTGCGCTCCGCCCGCCTGTACGCCACCGCCCACGGCGTCTACGAGCTGTTCCTCAACGGCCACCGCGTCGGCGACGACGAGCTCACCCCCGGCTTCACCGCCTACCGGTCCCGCCTCCAGGTGCAGACCTACGACGTGACCGACCTGCTCACCGCCGGCGGCAACGCGCTCGGGGCCGTGCTGTCCGACGGCTGGTTCCGCGGCCGGCACGGCTTCGCCCGCGAGGCGGACGGCTTCGGCACCCGCACCGCCCTGCTCGTCCAGCTCGTGGTGACGCACACCGACGGCACCACCACGACGCTCGGCACCGGCCCCGACTGGCGCACCGCCGAGAGCGCCGTCACCGCCGACCTGATGGACGGCCAGAGCACCGACCTGCGCGCGTACGACCCGCGCTGGACGGCGGCCGGCTTCGACGACAGCGGCTGGGAGAAGGCGCGGAGCGCCGACGGCGGGCTGTACGCCGACCTCACCCGCCTGACGGGCCCCACCGCGCCGCCGGTGCGCCGGGTCGAGGAGATCCGGCCGGTCTCGGTGACCGAGCTGCGCCCCGGGCACCACGTGGTGGACCTGGGCCAGAACATCAACGGCTGGGTCCGGCTGACCGGCCTCGGTCCGGCCGGCACCGCTCTCACCCTGACGCACGGCGAGGCCCTCGACGAGGACGGCGACGTCACCACCGACAACATCCGCTCCTTCGACTGGGCCAGCCACCGCCCCCTCCCGGCCGGACAGGTCGACACCGTCGTCTCCGCCGGCCGCCCGGGCGAGGTGTTCGAGCCCCGCCACACCACCCACGGCTTCCGCTACGTCCGCGTGGAGGGCCACCCCGGCCCGCTGACCGCCGACGACGTCACCGGCGTCGTCGTCCACAGCGACCTGACCCGCACCGGCTGGTTCTCCAGCAGCGACGAACGCGTCGACCGGCTGCACGAGGCGGCCCTGTGGAGCCTGCGCGGCAACGTCTGCGACGTGCCCACGGACTGCCCGCAGCGCGAGCGCGCCGCCTGGACCGGCGACTGGCAGGTGTTCGTGCCGACCGCCGCGTTCCTCTACGACGTCGCGGGATTCACCGAGAAGTGGCTGCGCGACCTCGCCGCCGACCAGTGGGCCGACGGCCGGGTGCCCAACTACGTGCCCGACCCCGCCGACGAGGCCGCCCGCCGCGCCTCCTTCGAGGGGGGTACCACCGGCTCGGCCGGCTGGGGCGACGCCGCCGTCATCGTCCCGTGGGAGATGTACCGCGCCTACGGCGACCTGGACGTGCTGCGCGAGCAGTACCCGTCCATGCGCGCCTGGGTCGACTACGCCGCCGGGCAGGCCGCGACCCGCCGCCACCCCGACCGCGCCACCTCCCGGCCGCGGCCGGAGCCGCACGAGGAGTTCCTGTGGGACACCGGCTTCCACTTCGGTGAGTGGCTCGAACCCGGCGTCGCCCCGGACCTGGACCCCTCACGCGACCGCGGCGACGTGGCCACCGCCTACCTGCACCGCTCGGCCGGCCTGCTCGCCCGCGTCGCCGCCCTCCTCGGCCACGGGGAGGACGAGACCCGCTACCGGCGCCTCGCCGAGGGCGCCCGGACCGCCTGGCAGCGCGAGTACGTCGCCGCCGACGGCCGGGTCACCCCCGACACCCAGGCCGGCCTCGTCCGCGCCCTCGCCTTCGGTCTGCTCCCCGAGGCGCTGCGCGCGCCCGTGGCGGCCCGGCTCGCCGCGCTGGTGCGCGCCGCCGGCACCCATCTGACGACCGGCTTCCTCAGCACCGGACTGCTGCTGCCGGTCCTCGCCGACCACGGCCATCTCGGCCTCGCCTACGAGCTGCTCCTCCAGGACTCCTCCCCCTCCTGGCTCGCCATGATCGACAAGGGGGCGACCACCATCTGGGAGGACTGGGAGGGCGCCGACGAGCAGGGCCGCCCCAAGATGTCGTACAACCACTACAGCAAGGGGGCCGTGATCTCCTTCCTGCACCAGTACGTCGCCGGCATCCGCCTGCCGGACGCCCCGGACGCGGACGCCGCCGGATACCGCCGGTTCGTCGTCGCCCCCCGCCCGGGCGGCGGGCTCACCTCGGCAGCGGCCCGCCACGACAGCCCGCACGGCACGGTCCGGTCCGAGTGGCAGCGCCACGGCGACCGCTTCACGCTCACCGTGCAGATCCCCCCGGGCACTCGGGCCGAGGTCCACGTGCCCGGCTCCGGGCAGGTCACCGCCGGTCCCGGCCTGCACACCTTCACCGGCGCCCTCGCGGCGCACGCCGGGTAGGCCGCTGGCGCACCGGACCCGGTGCACGTCACGGGCCCGGTGCGCCACGCGCACGACGGCTGATCCCCGGACCGGGTGCCCGGTCCGGGGATCAGCCGTCGTCAGGATCGCCGGGCGGCGGCGCGCCGCCGCCCGCCGTCGGCCGGTCAGCGGTGGTGCGGCGAGGTCAGGTAGTGCTGCCGCAGCAGCTCCCTGCCGTAGTCGTTGCCGTTCGGGGTGCGGATGATGGAGTGGACGTGCTTCTGGGTCGCTCCGTCGCCCTGCTGCGCGCCGTAGGCACCGGCCAGCGGGCCCGGGGCCTGGCAGTCGACCTCCACCCAGACGACGGGGCTGTGGACGCGGACGTAGAAGGCGTCGTCGTCGCCGGTGCCCCCGGCCCAGGTGACGTAGGTGTCGTCGAGGTACTTGCGGACCTCGGCCATCCTCACCTTGGCCGCGTCGGCCCTGGCGCGTCCGACGAAGGCCTCGACGATGCCGAGGAGCTTGGTCCTCTGGGCGGAGTTGAGGACGTCGCACCGCAGTCCGGTGTACTCCTGCACCGTGTTGTCGGAGAAGGCGCCCGCCTTCATCGACTCGTTCGACTTGGTCGCGGACTCGATGGCGACCGCCTGCTGCTCGGAGGTGAGGGAGTTGATGAAGGCGAGGCCCGCGACGACCTCCTCGTGGCACACGGTGACGGTCTCGCCGTCGATCTCCATCGAGGTCGGCTCGGAGCCCCAGAAGCAGGGGCTCATGACGACCTGGTCGCCGAGGACGAAGTAGTTGACGACCAGGTGGTGGCCGTCGAACTGGAAGCCCCAGGGCTCGCTGTCCGACGGGGTGCCCATCACGGTCCAGTAGTAGGCGTCCTCGTTGAAGGAGTTCGTGTTGCCGATCGCCTCGCCGGCCGCCTGGTTGATCTTGCGGATCTTCTCCGTGGTCTCCAGGCCGTCGGCGCTCAGCGCCGCCTCGAGGAGTGCCGTGCCCAGCGCCTTCTGGGTGTCGGTCAGGTCGGCGAGGGAGACGCCCTGGCGTTCGTAGGAGTCGACGTTGCTCCACATCCGCCACTCGGTGGAGTGGACGGTGAACTGGGTGGAGGTCTTCTGGTCGTCGGTGAGCCCGGCCAGGAAGGCGTTCGCGGCGGTGATGACGGGGGCGGTGTCGACGCCGGTGGAGTGGATCGTGAACAGGTCGTCGATCCGCTTGCCGTCGGTCGTCAGGCCGAAGAAGTCCTCGGTGATCGTCATGTTGCCGGGGCCGCCCGCACCGCCGCCCGGGCCGCCGCTGGGGGCACCGCTCGGGACCGCGCTCGCGGTGGCGTCGGTGGTGTCGTCGGCGAGCGCCGCCCAGGCTCCCGCGCCGCCCATCGTCGCGACCGCGGTGGCGCCGGAGGCGAAGAAGACCTTGCGCATGAAGTTGCGGCGGCTCGCGTGGGCGTGCCGGCCGGCCTCCGGCCCGGTCTCTCGTGCCGCGGCGTCCCCGGTGTCGAGCTCGGTC
Organism: Streptomyces sp. NPDC059895; assembly: GCF_042731035.1. NCBI lineage: Bacteria > Bacillati > Actinomycetota > Actinomycetes > Kitasatosporales > Streptomycetaceae > Streptomyces > Streptomyces sp. NPDC059895. The sequence continues at coordinate 56,905 of NZ_JBHWKO010000033.1, read as the reverse complement.
ATCGTCGCCGGCTCCTTTCGTCCATGGGCCCACCCGGTGTGGGCTCCCTGCCGGATCACCCTGCTGCACCGAACTGAGTCCCCGCTGAACCGCCTGCGGCGCAGGGCCGGAAGAGGGCGCGCGACCGCCCTGCGCGACAGCACTGACCTGGGCTTATGTGGAGGTGCTGAGAGTTTGTCCGCCCCGTCCGCGCCGACGCAGGGGACCCGTGCGCCGGCTCAGCCGGCCGCGCGCCCGCTCAAGGGGCCGAGGACGGCGGCGCGGCTGCCGAGGACGGCGGCGCGGCTACCGAGGACGGCGGCGGGACGCGGGGCGGCGCGGTCGTGCGGGGCAGGGTGACGGCGAACTCCGTCCGCCCCGGCTGGCTCTCGACGTCGATGCGTCCTGCGTGCGCCTGCGCGATCGCCGCGGCGATGGCCAGGCCCAGTCCGCTCCCGCCTCCCTGGCCGGTGACGCGGGAGCGGGAGGCGTCCGCGCGGGTGAAGCGCTCGAACACGGACGGCAGGAGCGCGGGCGGGATGCCGGGGCCGTCGTCGCGCACCCGGATCGCGCAGTGGGTGTCCGTCGCCTCCACGGCGACGGTGACGGTCGTGCCGGGCGGGGTGTGCGCGCGGGCGTTGGCCAGCAGGTTGGCCACGACCTGGTGGAGCCTGGCCGCGTCGCCGGTCACGGTGGCCGGTTCGTCGAGGCGCAGCGCGAGTTCCCAGATGTGGTCGCCGCCGGCGGCCCGCGCGTCCCACACGGCCTCGGCGACCAGCGTCGTGAGGTTCACCTCGGCCTTCTCCAGGGGGCGTCCCTCGTCGAGCCGGGCGAGCAGCAGCAGGTCCTCGACGAGGCCGGTCATCCGCGTCGACTGGGCGGAGATCCGGCGCCACACCACGTGCGGTTCGACCTGCGCGGCGCCGCGGCCCATCAGCTCGGCGTACCCGGCGATGGAGGCGAGGGGGGTGCGCAGTTCGTGGCTGGCGTCGGCGAGGAAGCGGCGCATGCGGTCCTCGCTGCGCTGGCGCTCGGACAGGGAGGACTCGACGCGGTCGATGAGGTGGTTGAGCGCGGCACCCACGCGTCCGGCCTCGGTACGGCTGTCGGTGTCCGCGGCGGCGACACGGGTGAGCTGCGTGATCTCGCCGCGGCTGAGCGGGGCGCGGGCGACCTCGACGGCGGTGGCGGCGACCCGGCCGAGCGGGCGCAGCTGGCGGCGTATGCCCACCGCGCAGACGCAGGCCGCGCCGGCCAGTCCGGCGGAGGCGATCACCGCCTCGGTGACGACGAGGGAGTTCAGCGTGTCCTGGACGCCGTCCATGGGGAGTCCGGCCACCAGGGAGGCCGTTTCGCCGCTGACGGCGATCAACCGGTAGGCGCCGAGGCCCGGGATCGTGCGGGTGTGCGGCGAGCCGTCGGCGGTCAGCCCGGCCAGGGCGGCGCGCTGCGCGGCGGTCAGGGCCGTGCGGCGGCCGTCCGGGGTCACCACCTCGGCGGCGGTGACCTCGCCGTCGGCCACCCGGGCCGCCACGGTGCCGGTGCGGTGGCCGCGCTCGTTGAGGAAGCCGAGGTCGGAGGCGTCTCCCCCGCCGTGCTGGACCCAGCCCTGCATGCGCGCCACCGTCTCGTGCACGCGCGCGTCCATGTCCCCGACGAGCCGGTGGCGCTGGACCAGTGCCGTGGCCACCGCCATGGCGGTGCACACGACCACCAGGGTCGAGGTGGTGAACAGCACCAGGCGGGCCCGCAGCGACAGCCCGCGCAGTCCGGCGGCGACGGGCAGGCCACGCTTCCGGCGCAGCCTCACGCGCCGTCCCCCGCCGCCCTGATGACGTAGCCGGCGCCGCGCACGGTGTGGATCATCGGGGCCCGCCCCTTGTCGATCTTCCCGCGCAGACCGTAGACGTAGACCTCGACGAGGTTGCCCTCCTTGTCGAAGGAGCTGTTCCAGACGTGGTCGAGGATCTGGGCCTTGCTGAGGACCTGGCGCGGGTGGCTCATCAGGAAGCGGAGCAGGTCGAACTCCTTGGCGGTCAGCGTCAGGGGTGTCCCGCCGCGCTGCACCTGGCGGGTCTTCTCGGCGAGCACGAGATCGCCGAGCACCCGCACCGGCTCGTCCGCCGCCGTCTCCTCCACACCGGAGCGGCGCAGCAGCCCGCGCAGCCGCAGCATGACCTCCTCCAGGGAGAAGGGTTTGGTCACGTAGTCGTCGGCGCCCGCGGACAGCGCGTCGATACGGTGTTCCAGGGCGTCGCGGGCGGTGAGCATGAGCACGGGCAGCCGCGCGTCCTCGTACCGCAGGCGCCGCAGCACCTGCACGCCGTCGAGGTCGGGCAGCATCCAGTCGAGGACGACGGCGTGCGGGGCGCAGCCGCGCGCGAGGGTCAGTGCGCTGTGTCCGTCCTCCGCGCGGAAGGGCCGCCAGCCCGCTTCGGTGACCGCCCAGGAGAGCAACTCGGTGAGTTCGGGCTCGTCGTCGACGATGAGGACACGGACCGCGTCCTCGCGGGCCCCGCAGACAGCAGACATGTGCCGATCATGGCGGGACCCGCTGGGAGACGCCTGTGCGCGGCCTGGGCCCGGGCCATGAGCGCGGGGCCCGGGCGCGCGCGGCGGCGGACGGCCGGTCAGACGTCGGCCGTGTAGTCCAGGCCGTGTCCGAAGGGGTAGAGGGGGTCGGCGCCGCCCCGGGGCGCGTCCGGGTGTCCGGCCTCGACCTCGGCCATCGACCGGGGCAGGGCGAACGGCAGCCGGCCCTCCGGTGCGGTCCGTCCGAACAGGACGTCGAGCAGGGCGTGGTCGCCGGTGCCGTAGACGCCGAGCAGGGCCGCGCAGCGGTCGGCGATCTCCGGGACGACGGCCGGGCGCTCCAGGTGCACCGCCACGACGGTGGGCACGGTGTCCAGCAGGGTGAGGATCTCCTTGAGCCGGTCGGCCGGGAAGTCGAGGCGCCCGGCGTGGAAGAAGGACTCGAACAGGCCGGGACGCGGCTCGTACGGCGTGCTCAGGCGCAGCACCGCGAGGTCGGCGGCCGCGGGGTCGGTGACGACGTCGGCGTAGGCGGCGGCCGTCGCCGCGTCCACGCCTTCCACGTACAGCCGGGGCCGGCCCGACAGGGGCAGCGGGCCGTTCTTCAGCGGGCCGTTCTTCAGCAGGGTGACCGAGCGGCGCTGGGCGACCTCGCCGGCGGCCCGGAAGTCGGCGCGGCCGACGACCTCCTCGGCGGTGTCCGCGTCGACGTAGCGGCGGTCGTCGAACAGGCCGAGGCGGAACTTCTCGGCGAGGATCCGCGCCACGGAGGCGTCGAGCCGCGACTCCTCCAGGCGGCCGGTGCGCACGAGGTCCACGAGCAGGTCGGTGCAGGACTCGCCGCCGATCTGGTCGGCGCCCGCGTGCAGGGCCTTCAGCAGGCGGTCGGCCGGGGTGAGGTGTTCCACGCCCCAGGCGCGTGCGGGATGCGGCTCGCCCATGACCAGCTGGTCGGTGATCAGGCCCCAGTCGGTGCACACGATGCCGTCGAAGCCGAGCTTCTCGCGCAGCAGCCCGGTGATGATCCCGTGGTTGAAGCCGAAGCCGACCTCCTCGTGCTCGGTCCCGACGGGCATGCCGTAGTAGGGCATGACCTGGGTGGCGCCGGCCGCGAGGGCGGCCTCGAAGGGCTTGAGGTGGTAGTCGAAGAAGCCGCCGGGGTAGACCTGTTCGCGGCCGTAGGCGAAGTGGGGGTCCTCGCCGTCCTTCTGCGGGCCGCCGCCGGGGAAGTGCTTCACCATCGCGGCGACGCTGTCGGGGCCGAGGCCGTCGCCGGGGCCGCGCAGCCCCTCGATGTACGCGGCGACCAGGCGCGAGGTCAGGTCGGCGTCCTCGCCGAAGGTGCCGGGGATCCGGGCCCACCTCGGCTCGGTGGCGAGGTCGATCTGCGGGTGCAGGGCGACGCGCAGTCCGACGGCCACGTACTCGCGGCGGACGGTGTCCGCGAACTCCCGCACCAGGTCCGCGTCGCCGACGGCGGCGAGGCCGAGGGACTCCGGCCACTGGGAGAACGGTCCGGCGAGCATGGCCGTGCCGGGGTTGTCCGTGAAGGCGTGCCGGGGGTCGGTGGACAGGGTGACCGGGATGCCGAGCCGGGTGTCGGCGGCGGCCCGCTGGAGGTCGTTGTGGAGCTGGACCATCTCGCGCGGGCTGCCCGCGCCGAGCAGGTTGAAGTGCGACATCAGGTGGTCGGACATCATCTGCTCGGCGGTCAGTCCGGCGGGCGCGTCGCGCTCGCCGATGCCGATGACGTGGTGGAAGAGGAGTCCCGCCTTCTCCTCGACGGTCATCCGGGGCAGCAGGTCGGCCACGCGCCGCGCGACGGCGTGCCGGGGGTCCTGGTAGGGGAGGGTCACCGCTGCTCCTCGGAGGCGTGCGTCGTGGGGGAAGGGGTGGGGCGGTCCGCTCGCTCCGGCGCGGCCGGCAGGGGGCAGTGGAAGGTGTGCCGGCCGGGCCCGGCCTCGACGGGTTCCGCACCGGGCAGGTCGACCAGGGCGGTGACGGCCGGCGGTACGAGCACGTCCACCAGCAGCCGCCCGCCCTCGACGCGCCAGCTGGTCTCGGCCCGCCCGTGCGGCGTGTCGTACTCGGCGCGGGCCCAGGTGAGGCCGCCGCCGGGGCGGGGCCGCACCAGGAGACGGCGGTAGCCCGGCCCGGCGGGGGCCAGGCCGGCGACGGTGCGGTGCATCCAGTCGGCGACCGCGCCGAGCGCGTAGTGGTTGAAGGAGGTCATCTCGCCGGGGTTGACGCCGCCGTCGGGAAGCATGCTGTCCCAGCGTTCCCAGACGGTGGTGGCGCCCATGTCGACCTGGTACAGCCACGACGGGCACGACCGCTGCGTCAGCAGCCGGTAGGCGGTGTCGACGTGTCCGGTGTCGGTCAGCGCGTCGCACACCAGGGGCGTGCCGAGGAAGCCGGTGCCGACGCGGTGGTCGCGGCCGGCCACCAGGCCGGCGAGGCGGCGTCCGGCCTCGGCGCGCTCGGCGTCGTCCTCCAGGAGGCGGAAGCAGAGCGCGAGGGCGTAGGCGGTCTGCGTCTCCTCGGTCAGGCGTCCGCCGCCGGTGTGGAAGCGGTCGCGGAAGGCGTCGCGGACCGCGTCGGCCAGGGCGTGGTAGTGCTCGGAGGTGTCCTTGTCGTCCAGCACCTCGGCGGTGCGGGCCAGCAGCCGCGCCGAGTGGGCGAAGTACGCCGTGGCGACCAGCTCGGACGAGGTCATCGCCCGGCCGGGGTCGTCGGCGGGCGCGGTCGGGTCCAGCCAGTCGCCGAACTGGAAGCCCTCGCCCCAGACGTGGCCGGGCCCGGCGATGCGGTCGACGGCGTCGACCCACGCCCGCATGGACGGGTACTGGGTGCGCAGCACCTCGGTGTCGGCGTAGCGCTCGTACAGCACCCAGGGGACGATGACGGCCGCGTCGCACCAGCCGGCCATCGGCGGGTTGCCGGGCGGGATCGGCACGGGGGTGATCACCGGGATGTCGGGGCTGAACACCGGGGGGACGCGCCGTTCGTCGGCGCCCTGGTCGGCGGCCAGGTCGCGCAGCCAGGAGCGCAGGAAGTCGCGGACGTCGTAGAGGAAGGACGCGGTGGGGGCGAAGACCTGGACGTCGCCGGTCCAGCCGAGCCGCTCGTCGCGCTGCGGGCAGTCGGTGGGCACGTCGACGAAGTTGCCGCGCATCCCCCACACGACGTTCTCGTGCAGCCGGTTCAGGGAGTCGTCGGAGCAGGAGAACCAGCCCGTGCGGCGCAGGTCGCTGTGGAGGACGACGGCGGTGACGTCGGCGGGGTCGAGATCGCCGGGCCAGCCCTCGACGTCGGCGTAGCGGAAGCCGTGGAAGGTGAAGCGGGGCTCCCACTCCTCGCCGTCCGGGGCGCCGCGCAGGGTGTAGCGGTCGGTGGCGGTGGCGTGCCGCAGCGGACGGACGCACAGGTCGCCGTCCTGGAGCACCTCGGCGTGCCGGAGGGTGATCGTGCGGCCGGCCTCGCCGCGGACGCGGATGCGGAGCCGGCCGACGAGGTTCTGGCCGAAGTCGAGGATCGTGCGGCCGGTCGGCGAGGTGGTGACGGCGACGGGGGTGACGTACTCGGTGCGGCGCACCGGCGGGCTGTCGGCCGGGAAGAGCACGGAGGTGTCGAAGTCGAGGACCTCGACGGGCTCCCAGGCCGGGTCGTCGAAGCCGGGTTCGGCGAATCCAGCCCGCTCGTGGCGGGCGTCGTGCTCCTCGCCCTCGTACAGTCCGGCGGCGAGGACGGGGCCGGGGGCCCAGCTCCAGTCCTCCCCGGTGGTGACGGTCTCGGTGGTGCCGTCGGCGTACTCGATGCGCAGTTCGGCCAGGAGGCCGGTGCGGTCGCCGTAGATGTCCCGGGTGCCGCCGTTGAAGCCGAGCAGGCCCCGGTACCAGCCGTCGGCCAGGTGGGCGCCCCAGGCGTTGCGGCCGTCGCGGAGCAGGGCGGTGACGTCGAAGGACTGGTAGCGGTGGCGGTGGCGGTAGCTCGTCCAGCCGGGGGCGAGGACGTGGTCGCCGACGACGGCTCCGTTGATCTGCATCTCGTACACGCCGAGAGCCGTGACCAGGAGCCGTGCCGACCGTACGGCTGCGCGCGCGGTGAACTCCCCGCGCAGCAGGGCGGCCGGGCGGGCCGCCGTCGCGGAGGGGGTGCCGGTCGGGCGGGGGCTGACGACCCGGGCGGTCCAGTGGTGGTGCATGACGGCCTTTCTCAGCGCCTGGATGAGCAGCCTCGATCATGCGGCCAAAACCTAGTGAAAACTAGGTGTTCACGGCCGTGAGGTGTGTCACACACCCTCCACGCGCGGCAATCATGCCCATGACAAACACGGGGCGGGGGCACGGAGCGGCACGCGCACCCGTGCGGCGGACCACGGGCGCGCGGAGCCCTCTTCTACATCCCCCGCCCGTCGGAGGAGATGGAGCGCATGAGGCGGTCGAGGTGGTCGCGCATGACGGCGATGAGGTCGAAGGAACGCCCGCCGGCCAGCCACTGCTGCTGGAGACCCGCGTCCAGGGCCGCGCACTCGCGGGCGATGCCCTCGTGGTCCAGGTCGGCCCGCAGTTCACCGCTGCGGCTGCCGGCCCGCAGCCGGTCGGCGAGTTCCCTGACCCCCTTCTCCTGCCAGCGGGTGAAGTGCTCGTGGGCCGGATGGTCGGGCGCGGTGGCCTCGGCGCCGATCACGACGGCGAGTTCGACCATGCCGGGCATGGCGAGCGTCTCGGCGGTGTCCTCCAGATGGCAGCGGAACGCGTCGCGGACGGAGTCCGAGACCCGCTCCCACCGCACGTCCGCGCGCTCGTGCCAGTACTCGACGACCGCCAGCAGGAGCTGCTGCTTGTCGCGGAAGTGGTGCAGCAGCCCGGCGTCGGTGATCTCGGCGTCCCGGGCGACGCGCGCGAGGGAGGTCTTGCGGTAGCCGTCCTGCCCGAAGCGCAGCAACGCCGCCTCCAGGATCTGCGTGCGCCGCGCCCGGCCCGTCGTGTAGCCGCCGCGCGGTCCCCTGGGTGTCGCCATGGGAGAACGGTACCGGCGGCGGGAGCGGCGGCGGCCGGCGCCCGACCACCTGTCACGCCCCTATGTGACGTGGGTCATAACCCGGATACCTAGCGAGCACTAGGTGTTCGGGTCATCATCGACGTCACGCGACGACGTATTGCCACGCTGTCACCTCCCTGTAAGCGACGTGTAAACAGCAGGCCACTCTTCCGCGTCACCCCCCACCGCGCCTCCCACTCCCTTCGGCACCTCCGTGAAAGGAGGGCTGGCATGACGCCGACGTCATCAAGCCCGCAACCCGACCTCGCGCCCGGCGCCCCGGCGGACGGGCGGTGGACCCCCCGTCTCGTCCTGCTGCTCATCGCACTCGCCTGGCCGACCCAGTTGCTGGCCGCGGGCGGGATCCTCGGTGCCAACGCCATGGCGGGGGTCGCGCAGACCTTCCACACCACCCAGGTGGCGTGGTTCGGACTGACGCTGACCCTGGTGTCCACCCTGCTCACGCCTTTCGCGATCAAGCTGGGCGACCTGTACGGCAAGCGGCGCGTCATGCTCGCCATGATGGCGCTGGGCGCCCTCGGTGAGGCCCTCGCCGCCCTGGCCGGAAGCTTCTGGCTGGTGCTGGCGGGCCGGGCGATCGCCGGCTTCTACGGGCCCTTCGGCGCGCTGTCGTTCGCCGCGGTGCGGGACGTCTTCCCGCCCCGGCTGGTCAAGTCGGCCAGCGGCATCATGGGAAGCAGCGTCGGCCTGGTGGCCCTCGTCTCGCCGTTCCTGGCGGGCTGGCTGGTCGACAACTGGGGGTACCGCGGTGCCCTGTGGTTCCTCGCGGCCGCCACCGCCGTCGCCTTCGCGCTGGTCGCGCTGCTGGTCCCGGAGACGCCGCGGCACGCCTTCGACTCCGGCTTCGACTGGCTGGGCGGCCTTGTCCTCGGCGGCGGCCTGACCGCGGTGGTCTACGCCACCGGTCAGGGGCAGAGCTGGGGCTGGTCGGACGCGCGGACCCTGGGCTGGCTCGGCGCGGGTGTCGTCGCCCTGGTCGTCTTCCTGTTCATCGAGCGGTCCAGCGCCCACCCCATCCTCGACCTGCGGGTCCTGCGCCGCCGCCCGGTGGCCCTGGCGCTCACCGCGGGCGGCCTCGCCCAGACGGTCGCCTTCACGATGCCCGGCCTCGCCATCCTGCTCGCCCTCTACCCCCACATCCCCGGTGTCTCCGCGGGCCTGGGCTGGACGGCCCAGCACAACGCCGTCGTCAGCGTGAGCTGGAACCTGGTGATGTTCGGCACCGGTCTGCTCGTCAGCCGCTACCTGCGCTTCTTCGACACCCGCAAGGTGTGGTGCGCCGGCCTGGTCGTGATGGCCGTCGGCTACACGCTCGTCGGCTTCTACCACGGCAACGAACTCGAACTCATCCTCACCTCCTGCGTCGCCAACCTCGGCGCCGGCGTGGTCGTCGCGGGGGCACCCGCCCTCGTGGTCGGCGTGGTCTCGCGTGACGAGCAAGGCCTGGGCAGCGGCATGCTCAACATGCTCATCAGCCTCTTCGGCGCCATCGTCACCGCCGGCGCGTACGCCGCCCTCGCCGCCGACAGCACCGTCGTCGACGGCACGGCCTTCTACCACGACACCGGGTACTCCTGGGTGTTCTGGCTCGGCGCCCTGGTCACGGTGGTGGCCCTGCTGCTCTCCCTGTTCATTCCGCCCCTGAAGGAGGCGGCCGAGGGCGACACCGGCCGGGCCGGGACGGAGGCGCCCCAGCCCGCCTGAGCCGGGCGGGCCCCGGCCCCGGCGACCTGACAGCGCCGGGGCCGGGGCAGCCTTGGAGGAACCGGCCCCCACTCCGCCCTCGACGCCCCCTCCCCCGCCCTCCTCCACGCACCGTCGCCGTATCGCCGTGGAGGAGGGCGTACGCGTCCGCGGCCTCCCGGCCGCGGGCCGTCGGGAGACCGGGGTGCGGTCCGTCCGCGTCCCTCCTCCAGGATGACGGACCGTCAGGGGACGACGGTCCGTCATGCCGGGTCGTGCACCCCGCCGGTCGGGCGTGGGCGCGCCGGGCCTCAGTCCTCGAACAGCGCCTTCGGGTCGTCCGCGCCGCTGTAGGTGAACGACCGGAACAGCATGTCGCCCTCGGAGCACACCAGGCCGATCATCCGGCCCGTCATCCCCGCGGCGACCTCGGTCGACAGGTACCGGCCGTCGACCCGGCCGAGTTCGCGGAAGCCGTCCGGGCCGGACACTCCGGCCACGAGTTCGTCGGGCCCCATGGCGACTCCGAAGGGAGAGGGCGCGCTGTGCGGCTCGGCGCGCAGTTCCAGCACCGTCTCCGGCGTGGCGGCGGTCTCGCCCAGGAGGACGCTCGCCCCGCCGATCACGGCGAGCGCGCGCACACGCGAGCCCCGTACCTCGATGCGGACGGCGTGCCGGGAGTCGATGCGCAGTTCCAGTCCGCCGGCCCCTGTCGCCTCCTCCTCCGGTCGCTGCGGGGGCGGGGCGACCACGGCCCGCGCCCGCATGTGGAGGTGCTCCTGGCGGCGGCCCACGAAGGCGGGCCCGTCCGCCGCGGTGAGCCGCCAGCCCCGGTCGGTCCAGCTGAGCAGCGCGTCCGGGAAGGCGCCGGGTGCCACCCACGCCGGCGGCAGCGTCGCCTCCGGCAGGTCCTCGACCGCCTCGGCGGGCGCGTCCGGCTCGATCGGCCCCGCCACGGCGGGCCAGCCGTCGCTCCAGCTCACCTCCGCCGCGAAGGTCTCCCGTCCCAGGACGTGCCACTCGGGGCTGCTGCCTCGCGGCCGCGTGCCGAGGTAGACCATCGCCCAGGTGCCGTCGGGCCGCTGGACGAGATCGGCGTGACCGGTGCTCTGGACGGGAGCGCCGGTCCCGCGCGCGGTGAGGAGGGGGTTGTGCGGGCACGCCTCGAAGGGCCCGGCCGGTGAGGGCGCGCGGGCGATGGTGACGGCGTGTCCGCGTTCGGTGCCTCCCTCGGCGAGCAGCAGGTACCAGTACGCGCCGACGCGGTGGAGGTGGGGGCCCTCGGGGAACTTCCCGCCCGTCCCCTGCCACAGCCGGCGGGGCTCGTCGAGCAGTTCGCCGGTCCGCGGATCGAGTGCGGCCTGCACGATCCCCTCGCCGAAGCGGGTCCAGGTGAGCAGGCAGGTCCCGTCGTCGTCCCAGGCGAGGTCGGGGTCGATGCCCCGGGCCTCGGGGATCCACACCGGTTCCGACCAGGGGCCGGCCGGATCGTCGGCGGTGACCAGGAAGACCCGCGGGCCGCCGGACAGCAGGGTGGTCACCATCCAGTAGCGGCCCGCGTGGTGGCGCAGGGTCGGCGCCAGGATGCCGGCCGAGGGCTCCACCCCCTCCAGCGGCAACTGCGCGGGCCGGGCGAGCGCATGGCCGATCCGGCGCCACGTCCGCAGATCGGTCGAGTGGTGGATCGGGACGCCCGGGGCGTACTCGAAGCTGGAGCAGGCCAGGTAGTAGTCGTCTCCCACACGGCAGACGCTGGGATCCGGATGGAAGCCGGGGACGACCGGCTGCACGGGAAGTTTCACGGGGGTCTCTCGGCTTCTCGACCGGGGCGCCGCACTGGGCGCGCGACGACGGCGGGTGTCGATGATGCCCCCCAATACCTAGTGTTCGCTAGGCATCTACGGTATGGCCCACGTCACAGATGATCACCGACGTTGGGCCGGCCTCGCCCGGCACGAAGCACGGGGGCGATCAGGACCGCGCCGAGGATCGGCAGGCAGCTGCCGGCCATCAGCAGCACGGCGGGCAGCCGGCTCCGGACGGTCGGAGAGTCACCCCGGTCGGGGGCGGGCGGGGCGGCGGATGCGGGCATGGCAGCACTCCAGGGCGCGGTGCGGGAGAGTGGCGCGGCGCGGCGACCGGGGCCGGAGGGAGCGACGCTCCTTCGGACCTCGGCGTACGGGCGCGGTGACGTGCCACGACTATGCGGGCGCGGACGCGGCCTGCCCACCCCTCGCGTGATCCGAGTTGCCGATGCCGTCGATCCAGCGGGTGGATGGGGCCGTGGCGCCGTGACCGGGCGCGCCGACGATGCCCGCCCCGCTCAGCCGTCCCCCTCCCGAGGCAGCCGCGCGCCGACCCGCGCGGCCGTCTCGCGCAGCCAGATGTGGGCCGCGTCGTGCGTGTGGACCGGGTGCCACCACAGGGCCTCCCGCAGCGGGACCGCCTCGTAGGGCGGCTCCACGGCGCGGACGGCGGCGACCGGCGCCAGCAGCCGGGCCAGGCGCGCCTGCACCAGGGCGATCCGCCGGGTGCCGACGACCAGCAGGGGCAGCAGCTGGAAGCTGTCGACGGAGACCTCCACGCGCGGCTCGATGCCGAGCATGCCGAGCTGGCGCACGGCGGGGGCGTCGTAGGTGCGCTGGTAGGTGACCCACGGCAGCCGCGCCAGGTCCTGCCGGGTGAGCCGGTCGTCGACGCTGGGATGGTCGTCCGCGACGAGGAAGACCCAGCGGTCGTCGTAGAGGTCGGTGGCCGGGAAGTCGCTGACGACGCCGTGCGGCATCAGCAGGCCGTCGGAGGCGCTGAGCAGGGTGGCGGTGTCGTCGACGACGGTCGGCGGGGTGTGGGTGAAGCGGAGCCGGATGCCCGGGGCCTCCTCGTGCACGACGCGGGCGAGTTCGGTCCCGAAGACGGCGACGGCGTAGTCCGACGCGAGCAGCTTGAACTCGCGTCGCTCGCTGGCCGGGTCGAACTCGGCCTGGCTGGCGAAGAGGCGTTCCAGCACGTCGTAGGCGGTGGAGGTGCGGTCCAGGAGGACCTGGCCGAGGGCGGTGAGTTCGTAGTGGCCGCCGACGCGGGCGAGCAGGTCGTCGTCGAAGTGACGGCGCAGGCGGGCGAGGGCGGCGCTCATGGCGGGCTGGCTGAGGCCGACGCGCTGTCCGGCACGGGTGACGTTGCGCTCCTCCAACAGGGCGCGCAGGGCGACGACGAGGTTGAGGTCCAGACGGGCCAGGTTCACGGGACTCCCCTTGCGGTACGGCGCCGACCGAGAGGAATAAACGCGGTGAATGCCGATCATCCACACAATCTATTTCCCCGATTGCGGGTGCGGGGTCCAGATTAGTCACACCGCAATCAGGAGGACATGTTCGTGAAACCTGAAGCCGCGTCCGCGCTCTTCGCCGGCCCGTTCGCCCTCGGCACTCTGGCGGCCCCGGACGGGCCCGCCTTCCCCGCCCTCGTCACCCCGGACGGCCGGGCCCTCGATCTCCGCACGCCCTTCGGCGGGGAATCGCTGACCGTCCGGGATCTGCTGGACGACTGGGCGGCGGCCCTGCCGCGACTGCGCGCGCTGGCGGCCGACCCCTCGCTCCCCCGCACGCCGCTCGCCGGGCTGCGGGTGCACGCGCCGGTCGAGCCGCGCCAGGTGTTCCAGTCGGGCGCCAACTACCGGCAGCACGTCATCGACCTGCACGTGGCCCACCGCGCGCCCGGCGACGACCGGCCCGAGGGTGAGCGGCGCGCCGAAGCCGCGGAGATCATGGACCGCCGGGCGGCGGAGGACCTGCCGTACGTGTTCATCGGCCTGCCGAGCGCGATCACGGGTCCGGGCGACGACGTCGTGCTGCCGGCCTGGGCCGAGAAGCCGGACTGGGAGCTGGAGCTGGCGGCCGTGATCGGCCGGCCCGCCCACCGGGTGTCCGTGCAGGAGGCGCTGGAGTACGTCGCCGGGTACACGATCGCCAACGACCTGACCGACCGCGCCACCGTCTTCCGCCGGGACATGCCGCAGATCGGCACCGACTGGCTGCGCAGCAAGAACGCCCCCGGTTTCACCCCGCTCGGCCCCTGGATCGTGCCGGCCGAGTCGATCGCCGAACCGAACGACCTGCGGCTGGTGCTGAAGCTGAACGGCGAGACCATGCAGGACGAGTCCACCAAGGACATGATCTTCGACGTGGCGCGCATGGTGGCGTACGCCTCCCAGACCGCCCGTCTGCTCCCCGGCGACCTGGTGCTCACCGGCTCCCCGGCCGGCAACGGCATGCACTGGGGCCGGCTGCTGCGCGACGGCGACGTCATGGAGGGCTCGATCACCGGGCTCGGCGTCCAGCGCACCCGCTGTGTCGCGGAGGCGACGCCGTGACCCCGGACCGCCGCGACCCGGAGGGCGCGATCGCGCGCGCCGCGAAGGCGTACTCCAACTGGGGCCGCTGGGGCGAGGACGACGTGCTCGGCACCCTCAACTTCCTCGACGAGGCCAAGCGGCGCGAGGGCGCGGCCCTGATCCGGCGCGGTGTGAGCTTCTCCCTCTCCCAGCGGTTCGACATGGACGGCCCGCAGAAGGGCTGGCGCCGGCGCACCAACCCGGTGCACACCATGCTGGACACCGGCACCGACGCCGCCCTCGGCAACCAGGGCTTCCCGCACGGCATCGGCGGCGCCGACGACGTGATCGCGATGCCGTTGCAGTGCTCCACCCAGTGGGACGGGCTCGGGCACATCTTCGACCACGGCAAGGCGTGGAACGGGCGTCCGGCCGAGAAGGTCGTCACCTCCGACGGCGACCTGGTCACCGGCATCGAGCACATGGCCCCGCACGTCGCCGGACGCGGTGTGCTGCTCGACGTGGGCCGGGTGATCGGCGAGGACGGTGAACTGCCCGACGGCTTCCCGGTCACCGAGGAGCACCTGACGGCGACCGCCGAGGCCCACGGGGTGAGCGTCGGCCGGGGCGACATCGTGCTGGTGCGCACCGGGCAGCTCGCCCGCGTCCGCCGCGACGGCTGGGGCGACTACGCGGGCGGGCCCGCGCCCGGCCTGTCCTTCACCACGGCCGGCTGGCTGCACGGCACCGAGATCGCCGCGATCGCCACCGACACCTGGGGCTTCGAGGTGCGGCCCAACGAGTTCGAGCACGCCTTCCAGCCGCTGCACCAGGTCGTCATCCCCAACACCGGCCTGCTCATCGGCGAGATGTGGGACCTGGAAGCGCTGGCCGAGGACTGCGCGGCCGACGGCCGGTACGACTTCTGGCTCACCGCCGCCCCCCTGCCGATCACCGGCGCCGTCGGCTCCCCCGTGAACCCGATCGCCGTCAAGTAACCAGCGGAACAAGGGAGTTCCCCATGAGCAATGCCCGTACGGTCCTGGTGATCGGCGGTGGCGCGGCCGGCAACGCCGTGACGATCCTGCTGCGCCGGGCCGGCCTGACGGTGGACCTCGTCGAGGCGAAGGACGACTGGAACGCCACCGCCGGCTCCGGCATCACCCTCCAGGGCAACGCCCTGCGGGTCCTGCGCGAACTGGGCGTGTGGAAGCAGGTCGAGGCGTCCGGCTTCGGCTTCGGCTCCGTCGGCATCACTGCCCCCGACGGGACCGTCCTGCACGTCCAGGACGACCTGCGCACCGGCGGCGACGACCTGCCCGCCACCATCGGCATGCAGCGCCCGCAGCTCCAGCGGATCCTCATCGACGCCGTCCGGGACAGCGGCGCCCGCGTGCGGCTGGGCACCCGGGCCGAGTCCCTGGACCAGGACGCCGACGGTGTGACCGTGCGCTTCACCGACGGCACCGAGGGCCGCTACGACCTGGTGATCGCGGCCGACGGCCTCGGCTCCGCCACCCGCGCCGCCATCGGCGTCCCGGACCGGCCCGAGCCGACCGGGATGGCCATCTGGCGCATCGCCGCGCCCCGCCCGGCCGGGGTGACCCGCACCGACCTCGCCTACGGCGGCCCCGCCTACATCGCCGGCTACTGCCCCACCAGCGACTCCACGATCTACGCGTACGTCGTCGAGGCCAACCGCGACCGGGCGACCATCCCGCCGGAGTCGTACGCCGACGAGATGCGGGCGCTCGCCAGGAACTACGGCGGTTTCTGGCCGGAGATCACCGCGCACATCACCGATCCCGCGCAGGTCAACTACACCTGGTTCGACCGGATGCTGGTCGAGGGGTCCTGGCACCGCGGCCGGGTCGTGCTGATCGGTGACGCCGCCCACTGCTGCCCGCCCACCCTCGCCCAGGGCGCCGCGCTGTCCCTGGAGGACGCGTGGGTGCTGGCGCGGATGCTGACCGGCGCCGACACCTGGGACGACGCGCTGCTCCAGGCGTTCTACGAGCGGCGGATCGGCCGCGTCCGGCCGGTCGTCGAGGCGTCCGTGCAGATCGGGCAGTGGCAGCTGGACGGAGTGCGCGACGCCGATGTCCCGGGCCTGATGGCGCGCACCATGACGATGCTCCGGGAGCTGCCGTGACGACGCCGACCGTGGACGTGCACGCCCACGTCCTGCTGCCCGAGGTCGAGGCGCTCGTGGCGGGACTGCCCGGCCACGCCGAGGCCAAGGCGCTGGACGCCCGCCGCAACGGTCCCGCCGCCCTCGCCGTCAACGGCCCCATGGTGGGCGCGCGCATCCCCAAGCTGACCGACGTCACCGTGCGCCTGGCCTCGATGGACGCGCAGGGCGTGGACGTGCAGCTGGTCAGCCCCTCCCCGTCGCACTACCACTACTGGGCGGACGAGGACACGGCGGAGAAGGTGTACCGGCTGGCGAACGAGGCCACGGCCGCGCACTGCGCCGCCGCCCCCGACCGGCTGCGCGGGCTCGGACTCGTGCCGCTCCAGCACCCCCACCTCGCGGTCGCGGCCCTGGATCACGCCCTGGAACAGGGGCTGCTGGGTGTGGAGATCTCCAGCCACGCCCCGGGCCGTGAGCTGTCCGACCCCGCCTACGAGCCGTTGTGGACGCGGGCGGAGGAGACCGGGGCGATCCTGTTCCTGCACCCGTTCGGCTGCACGCTCGACGAGCGCCTGGACCGCTGGTACCTGTCCAACACCGTCGGCCAGCCCACCGAGAACGCCGTCGCGCTGTCCCATCTGATCTTCTCGGGCGTCCTGGACCGGCATCCGGGGCTGAAGCTGATCGCCGCGCACGGCGGCGGCTACCTGCCCACCCACATCGGCCGCTCCGACCACGCCTGGTCGGCCCGCTCCGACGCGGGCGCGGGCTGCGCCCACCTGCCGAGCAGCTACCTGAAGCGCCTGTACTTCGACTCCCTGGTCCACGACCCGCACGTGCTGCGGGAGCTGGTCCGCGCCGCCGGGGCCGACCGGGTGCTCCTCGGCTCCGACTTCCCCTTCGACATGGGCAGCGAGGACCCGGTCGGCGCGCTGCGCGCCGCACGGCTGTCCGACGCCGACGTCGAGGCCGTACGGGGCGGCAACGCGGCCGCCCTCCTCCGGAAGGACTGACACCATGCGCCTGCTCACCCACCTGCGGCACGTCGACCTCGCCGTGCCCGACTACGACAAACAGCTGGACTTCTACGCCGGCGTCTGGGGCCTGACCAAGGTCGCCGAGGACTCCGGCGTCTCCTTCCTGGCCGCCGAGGGCTCCCCCGAGCAGTACGTCGTCCGGCTGCGCAAGGCCGACGAGAAGCGCCTCGACCTCGTCTCCTACGGCGCCGCGTCCGCCGCCGACGTCGACACGCTCGCCGAACGGCTGCCGGCCGGAGGTGTGCGGCTGATCTCGCAGCCGGGCAGGCTCGACACCCCCGGCGGCGGCTACGGCTTCCGCTTCTTCGACGTCGACGGACGCACCATCGAGGTCTCCGCCGACGTGGAGGTGCGCCGGCACCGCAAGATCGAGGAGAAGGAGTCGATCCCGGTCAAGCTGTCGCACGTCGTCCTCAACTCGCCCGACCTGAACCGGACCCGCGCGTGGTACGAGCGCCACCTCGGCTTCGCCCTCTCGGACACCCTCAGCTCGCCCCACATGGGCGAGGTCATGCACTTCATGCGGATCAGCAACCAGCACCACTCGATGGCGCTGGCCAAGGGCCCGCACACCTCGCTGCACCACATCTCGTTCGAGATGCGCGGCATCGACGAGTACATGCGCGGCTCCGGCCGCGTCATCCGCGCCGGGTTCCAGAAGATCTGGGGCCCCGGCCGGCACATGGCCGGGGACAACACCTTCACGTACTTCCTCGACCCGCACGGCAACACCGTCGAGTACACCACCGAGCTGGAACTCCTCGACGAGGACACCTGGCACCCCCACGTCTACGACTTCTCCCAGCCCGAGGTCACCGACCAGTGGGGCACGGCGAACCCGATGAACGAGCTCGTCGCCAAGGAGTCCTTCAACGACCCCGACCGCGGCGTGTTCGTCGCCCCGCCGGTCTGATCCTCCCCGCCGACCCCGGGGGCGCGGCACGCCCTGTCATGCCCTGACTGCCCGCCGCGCCCCCGGTCCGGAAGCCTTCCGTCACCCCTCCCATCCCTCCCAGGAGCCGCACCATGCGTTTCGCCGCCTACGAGCACCGGCAGCGCCGCCGCGTGGCCGTCGTCGAGGAGGACGGCACGCTCCTCCCGCTGCCCGGCGTGCAGTCCCTCACCGCGCTGCTCGCGGAGACCGACGGGCTGCCCGGACTGCTCGCCGCCGGCGCGGCGGCCCTCGACGTGTCCCCCGGCCCGCACGTCTCCCAGGTACGGCTGCTGCCGCCCCTCCAGCCCGCCTCGGTCAGGGACTTCGTCACCTTCGAGGAACACGTCGAAGGGGTACGCCGCTCCGTCGACGGCGCGGCCGGAGTGCCCGACCAGTGGTACGCGGCGCCCGCCTTCTACTTCACCAACCCCCACGCCCTCCATGGCCACCTCGACGACATCCCGGTGCCGCCCGGCTCGTCGGTGCTCGACTTCGAGCTCGAGGTGGGCGTCGTCGTCGGCCGCGAGGGCCGCGACCTGACGCCCGCGGCGGCCCGCGACCACATCGTCGGCTACACCGTCTTCAACGACTGGTCCGCCCGCGACCTCCAGTCCGCCGAGATGAAGGTCGGCCTCGGCCCCTGCAAGGGCAAGGACACCGCCACCAGCCTCGGCCCGTACCTGGTCACGGCCGACGAGCTGGAGCCCCACCGGGACGCCGACGGCTTCCTGCGCCTGGCGCTGACCGCCGAGATCAACGGCGAGGTGGTCGGCGAGGACCTGCTGTCCAACATGAGCTGGACCTTCGAGGAGATGGTCGCCTACGCCTCGCGCGGCACCCGCGTCGTGCCGGGTGACGTGCTGGGCTCCGGCACCTGCGGCAACGGCGGCTGCCTCGCCGAGCTGTGGGGGCTGCGCGGCGAGCAGTCCCCGCCGCCGCTGAAGCCCGGCGACACCGTCGCCCTCACCGTCGAGGGCATCGGCACGCTCACCAACACCGTCGTCCCCGGCGTCGAGCCCGTACCGCTGCCGGCCGGCCGGCGCCGCTCGCGGGAGCGGCCGTGACCGCCCCGCGCCCCAAGCGGCTCCTGGGCAAGGTCGTGGTGGTCACCGGCGCGGCCCGCGGCCAGGGCGCAGCCGAGGCGGAGGCGCTCACCCGGGAGGGCGCCCGGGTCATCGCCACCGACGTCGACTCCGGGGACGGCTGCCGCCGGCTCGACGTCACCAGCGAGCGGGACTGGGCCGGCCTCGCCGCCGATCTGCGCGAGGCGTACGGAGAGGTGCACGGCCTGGTGAACAACGCGGGCGTCACCTGGCGCGCCCGCCTCGGCGACGTGCGCCCCGAGGACATGGCGCGCGTCCACGCGGTCAACGTCACCGGCCCCCTGCTGGGCATCCAGCACCTCGCGCCCCTCATGCCCGCCGGCGCCTCCGTGGTGAACGTGGGCTCCTCGGCGGCCCTCACCGCCCACTATCCGGTCGCCTACACGACCAGCAAGTGGGCGCTGCGCGGCCTGTCCAGGACCGCGGCCCTGGAGCTCGGCCCGCGCGGCATCCGCGTCAACACCGTCCACCCCGGCTACATCGAGACCGACATGACCGCTTCCGCCGCCCCGGCCTTCCGCGAGGCCAACGTCCGCGAGACCCCGCTGGGCCGCACCGGCACCGTCGACGAGGTCACCGGCCTGGTCGTCTTCCTGCTGTCCGACGAGGCGTCCTTCGTCACCGGCGCCGAGATCCCCGTGGACGGCGGGCTCACCGCGCACGGCGGCGTCAAGTCCGTCTCCGACGCCCTGCGCGCGGAGGTGACCGGATGAAGCGGCTCGAAGGCAAGGTCGCCCTCGTCTCCGGCACCGCGCGCGGCCAGGGCCGGGCCGCAGCCCTGCGCTTCGCGGCCGAGGGTGCGCTCGTCGTCGGCGGCGACCTGCTGCACGAGGAGGCCGTCGAGACCCAGCGGCTCATCGCCCGCGAGGGCGGCACCGCCCTCACCCCCGGCCCCCTGGACGTCACCGACGAGGACTGCGTCCGCTCCTGGGTGGCCGAGGCCGTCGACGCGTTCGGCGGCGTCGACATCGTCTACGCCAACGCCGGCGCCGTCCGCTTCGGGGCGATCGACAGCCAGCCGTACGAGGACTTCGCGTTCACGATGCGCGCCGAGCTGGACTCGGTGTGGCTGACCGTGCGCGCGGCCTGGCCGCACCTCGTCGCCGCCCGCGGCTGCGTCCTCACCGTCGGCTCGACGGCCGGCCTGACCGGCTCGCTCACCAACGCGCGCACCGCGCACACCGCCTCCAAGGGCGCGGTGATCGCGCTGACCCGCCAGCTCGCCGCCGAGGGCGCCCCGCACGGCGTCCGGGTCAACTGCGTGAGCCCCGGAATGATCGACACCGACGGCTCCCGCACCAACCTGCTCGCCGACGACCACCCGATGCGCTCCATCGCCCGGCACATCCCGCTGGGGCGGCTGGGCATGGCCGACGACGTCGTCAACGCGGCGGTGTTCCTGGCCTCCGACGAGGCCGCGTACATCACGGGCGCCAACCTCGTCGTGGACGGCGGCTGGTCCACCGTGCTGCCCGGCGCCACCACCTGAAAGGACTCCCCCTGTGAACAAGGTCCGCGGCAGCGCCGCCGAGGCCGTCGCCGACATCCCCGACGGCGCGTCACTGGCCGTCGGCGGCTTCGGCCTCAGCGGCGTACCCGAGGCACTGATCCGTGCCCTGCACTCCCAGGGGGCGACCGGTCTGCGGGTCGTCTCCAACAACTGCGGCGTGGACGGCCGCGGCCTCGGCGTCCTGCTCGCCGCCGGCCGCATCGCCCGCGTCACCGGCTCCTACGTCGGCGAGAACAAGGAGTTCGCCCGCCAGTACCTCTCCGGCGAACTGGAGGTCGAGCTCACCCCCCAGGGCACGCTCGCCGAACGCCTGCGCGCCGGCGGCGCCGGCATCCCCGCCTTCTACACCCCGGCGGGCGTCGGCACCCAGGTCGCCAGCGGCGGCCTGCCCTGGCGCTACGCCGCTGGGGGCACCTCCCGGCCGGAGGCTGGGGGAGGGTCCGTCGCCGTGGCCTCCCCGCCCAAGGAGACCCGCGACTTCGCGGGCCGCCCGCACGTGCTGGAGGAGGGCATCACCACCGACTTCGCCCTCGTACGGGCCTGGCGCGGCGACCGCCACGGCAACCTGTGCTTCCGCCGCGCGGCCGCCAACTTCAACCCCCTGGCCGCGATGGCCGGCCGCGTCACCGTCGCCGAGGTCGAGGAGCTCGTCGAGCCGGGCGAGCTGCGCCCCGACGAGGTGCACCTGCCCGGCATCTACGTGCAGAGGGTCGTCCGGCTCAGCGCCGAAGAGGCCGCCGACAAGCGGATCGAGCGCCTCACTGTCTCCGCATCTTCGACCCGAGGGACGGTGCGTTCCTGATGGCCTGGACCCGCGACCGGATGGCGGCCCGCGCCGCCGCCGAGCTCACCGACGGCTCCTACGTCAACCTCGGCATCGGCCTGCCGACCCTGATCCCCGGCCACCTCCCGCCCGGGGTCCACGTGGTGCTGCACTCCGAGAACGGCATCCTGGGCACCGGCCCCTACCCCACCGAGGAGGAGGTCGACCCGGACCTGATCAACGCCGGCAAGGAGACCGTGACCGTCCTGCCCGGGGCGAGCTTCTTCGACTCCGCGCTCTCCTTCGGCATGATCCGCGGCGGCCACATCGACACCGCGGTCCTCGGCGCCATGCAGGTGTCGGCCGCCGGCGACCTGGCCAACTGGATGATCCCGGGGAAGATGGTCAAGGGCATGGGCGGTGCCATGGACCTCGTGCACGGCGCCCGCCGCGTGATCGTCCTGATGGAGCACACCGCCAAGGACGGCAGTCCGAAGATCCTGAAGGACTGCACCCTGCCGCTCACGGGCGAGCGATGCGTGCACCGCGTCATCACCGACCTGGGCGTCCTGGACGTCACCGACGACGGCCTCGCCCTGGTCGAGACGGCTCCGGGCGTCACCGTCGAGGACATCACCTCCCGCACCGACGCCCCGGTCCGGCTGGCCGGCCACACGGCCGCCTGCTGACCGGTCCCGCGGACGCCGACGGGCGCCCCGGCCGGAGCCGGGGCGCCCGAGGTGACGCGGGCGGCGGAGCGACCGTCAGTGGTCGGTCGCCCGGTGGAGCTTGAGCAGGTCCACGCCGTAGTCGTTGCCGTTGGGGGTGCGGATGATGGTGTGGATGTGCTGCTGGGTGGGGGTCCCGCCGGGACCGCCCGGACCGCCGGCTCCGGGGCTCGCCGAGGTGGAGGGGGAGGCGGAGGCGGACGGCGTGGCCGAGGCCGAACTGCCGTCCTCGTCCTCGTGGTACGCGAGCGGGGACTCGGCGTCGTACTCGATCAGCACGACCGGGCTGTGGACGCGGTAGTAGAACGCCGAGTCGTCCTCGTACTCGCCGATCCAGGAGAAGTACGTGTCGTCGAGGTGCTTCTCGATCTCCCGCAGCCGCACCCGCGCGTGGCCCTCGTCCTGGTAGCCGACGTACACCTCGACCAGGTCGAGCAGCAGTTGCTGCTGCCGGCGGTTCAGCTCGGAGCCCTTGAGACCCGCGTACGGGATGACGGCGTTGTCCTGGCCGGCGCCGGCGATCAGGTCGGCGCCGGTCTTCGCGGCGGTGGAGAGCGCGGTGGCGAGCTGAGTGCTGTCCAGCGAGCGCAGGAGCTTGAGGCCGGCGGCGGTCTCCTCGCGGAAGAGGTGGTAGTCCACACCGTCGTACGTGATCTTCGTCGGCTCGGAGCCCATGAAGGTCGGGGTCATCACGACCTGGTCGCCCAGGACGAAGTAGTTGATGACGAGGTGGTGGCCCTCGAACTGGAAGCCCCAGGCGTCCTTCGCCGACGGGGTGCCCATGACGGTGAACCAGTAGGCGTCCTCGTTGAGCGCCTTGGTGGTGTCGCCCGAGTACTCGCCGAGGAAGTGGTTGAGCTTGCGGATGCTGTCGGCCTGCTTCAGACCGCGCGCCGACAGCGAGGCCTTGAGCAGCTTCAGGGCGAGCGCGTACTGCTTCTCGGTGAGGTCGCGCAGGGCGACGCCCTCGCGGTCGTTGGAGTCGACGTTGGTCCAGTCCAGCCACTGGTCGGCGTCGACGTCGAAGAGCGTGGCCGACTTCTGGTCGTCGGTGAGCGAGTCGACGAAGGCCTGCGCGGCGCGGATCACCGGGGTGGTGGAGACGCCGGTGGAGTGGATCGCGTACAGGTCGTCGACGACGGTGCCGTCCGTGGTGACGCCGACGAAGTCGTCGTAGGCGATCGTCTGGCCGAAGCCGCCGCCGGCCGGCGGGCCCGACGGCGACGCGCTCGCCGTCGCGTCGGTCGTCGACGTCGTCTCGGCGCCGGCCGTGGTGGCGGCGTAACCGCCCATGACCGCGACGGCGGAGACGCCGCCGGCGAGCAGGGCCTTGTTCATGAACCACCGGCGTGAGCGGTGGGTTCCGGGTGTGCGCGGCTTGTGTCCGTGGGTGGTGTGATTCACGTAGCCGACAATTTCGTCGACAATTAAAGGGAGCCTGGCAGCAACCTGTGGGTGCCATAAGGATTGTCATGTCGGTGTACATCAACGGCGGTCACGCACTGGCCAGTTGGCGTGACCGGGCGGCGACGGGGTACGCGGACGCGCCGGCGCCCGCCCCGGCTGTCAGCGCGGCCCAGCGGACCTAGGACAACGTGGCCCTGCTGATCGCGAGCGCGTGCGTCACCGGCGCCATCGCCGACCGCCGGGACCGAGTCGCGCCGTACCCGAGGACGGGCCGTCGCGGTGGGCGCCGCACGAGGGCCCCGGTGTCGGTCGTCCACCGGCCGGCGTACGGCCCGCGCAACACGAACAAGACCTGGCGCAGAAAGATCGGATAATTCGGCGACCTGTGGGGTAGGAAGGGTTCTGGGACGCCGCCCATGCTCGTGGAAGGCTCCCACATTCCACTCCAGCCGGGTGACCGGCGAGAACGAAGGACACAACAGCATGGCCAGCGGCACCGTGAAGTGGTTCAACGCCGAGAAGGGCTTCGGATTCATCGCCCAGGACGGCGGCGGGCCGGACGTCTTCGCGCACTACTCCAACATCTCCGGCAACGGCTACCGGGAGCTGGTCGAGGGGGAGACGGTCACCTTCGACGTGACCCAGGGCCAGAAGGGCCCCCAGGCCGAGAACATCGTCCGCGGCTGACACGGATCGCGGGACCCGGGCTCTCACCCTCGAGAGCCCGGGTCCGGGTCCTGTCCCGCGACAGGATGTGAAGGGGTCCGGCAGCAGCCGGGCCCCTTGATCGCGTTCGGCTCCGGTACGGCGTCGGGGCGACATCTTCCAGTTGCTGCGCTTCTTCGAAGAGGAACTCCTGCTGGTGCTGGGCACGTCGACGGCCGAGCCCGCGCTGCCCGGTCTGATGCGCGAGCTGCGGTTCATGGGTGTCGACCGGCCCACGGTGGGGCTCGTGGTGCCGACCGGCTACAGCTTCAACCTGGACGGGCGGCGATCTACCTGTCCCTGGCCACGCCGTACATCGCCCATGCGGGAGCAGGCTCTCGACGACCCGGGACAGCCCGCGTCGTCCGTGGCGTCGCCCCGGTCCGCCTGACGGCACCGGGTCCGACGTCCCTACGGCACAGGGGGCCGGCCGGGCCACATCCGCTGTTCCACCCTGCCGTCCCCTCGACAGGCTGCCCTTGTCGGAGCAGCCGAGGAGGCGGTAGATGATCGACGACGACGGCCTGGAGCGGCTCAAGGACTTCGACGCCATCTACTTCGGCGCCGTCGGCCGGCCAACGGTCCCCGACCACATCAGCCTGTGGGGCCTGCGGCTGAGGATCTGCCAGAACTTCGACCAGTGGGCCAACGTCCGCCCCGTTCACTTCCTGCCCGGCATCACCAGCCCGCTGCGCAAGGCCGACGACGCCGAGCTGGGCGCTCTGGCCGGCAGCCTCGGTCTGGCCGCCAGCGCCAACCTCAACCCCGAGCGGCGCTTCCCCAGCATGTTCGAGCCCGTCCACGGCTCCGCCCCGGACATCGCCGGGCAGGGCCTGGCGAACCCGATCGGCGCGGTGGGCAGTGCGGCGCTGATGCTGGAGCACTTCGGGCTTCCCGAGCAGGCGGCCCGTCTGCACCGGGCGATCGAGGCGACCACGTCCGCGGGCGTGCTCACGCGGGACGTCGGCGGCACCGCCTCCACCGAGGACGTCACCAAGGCCCTCATCGACGCGCTGAACGGCTGAGCCACCGGCCGTCGGTGTCCCACCCGATCGTCCCGGGCCGCCTTCACGTCGCGCCGGCAGCCCGGGCAGCCGCTCCACGGCGGCCGTCACCGTGCCGGGCCCCGATCCACCGGGGCCCGGCACGGTGACGCGTTCCCGGGGCGGGCGGTCAGGAAGGGCCGTTCTCCGGACCGGCGGTGACCGGTCCGGTGAGCAGCGCGCGGGCGCAGGAGCCGAACTCCGCCACCAGGCGGCTGCGTTCGCCCGCCCGGGTGGCCAGCACCACCTCGCTCGGCTCGACCCCCTCCAGGGCGATCGCGGTGAGGTCCGGGCGCAGGCGGGTCACGTTGCGGCCGGCCGAGATGGCCACGGCGTCCCCGGCGGCGACGAGTTCGAACTTGTCCTCCAGCGCCTCGATGTACGGGCCGCCGGGTGCCGGGCGGCCGTCCGGCCGGGGGTCGATGCGCCAGTAGGCGCTCCAGTCCGGGTCGGAGCCCCGCACCTGCGGCAGGGGTTCGTCGGCGATGTCGTCCAGGGTCACCGACTCCTTGCCCGCCAGGCGGTGGTCGTGCGGTACGACGAGCATCCGCGGTTCGGCGTACAGGACTCTCACGTCCAGCCCGCCGGCCGGGAACGGCAGTCTGGCCACCATCGCGTCCACCCGGTGGTCGAGCAGTGCCGCCGGTACGTCGTTCCACTCCAGGTGGACGGTCCGCACGGTCGCCTCCGGGTGCCGGCGCCGCAGCTCGCGCACCGCCGGGGTGACGATCAGGTGCGTGGCGCAGCCGACGGTGATCCGGCTGGGCTCGGCGGCGGCCCGGGTCCGCGCCGCCGCCTGGGCGGCGGAGTCCAGCAGCTCCCGGGCGAGCGGCAGGAAGACCTCCCCGGCCTCGGTCAGCCGGGTGCCGCGCGGGGTGCGGTCCAGCAGCCGGGCGCCCAACCGCTGCTCCAGCCGCCGGACCTGCCGGCTCAGCGAGGGCTGGGTGATGTGCAGCGCCTCGGCGGCGCGGCCGAAGTGCCGGTGCTCGGCGACGGCCGCGAAGTACCGCACCAGCCTCAGGTCGAGGTCCGGGGCGGACGGGGCGGTGGTGGGTTCGGACATGTCCGCAGCGTACGTCCGACGCGGGCGCGGCAGGGCCGGGAAGGCCGGTCCCGTCTGCGGTGATGCCCGAACCGTATGGCGGGTTGCGGAACAGGCCTTGGACCTGCCCCGCCGTCGGCGCGGAGGATGACGGCAACCCCCGCGGGCACACCGGCCGGGAGCGCTCCTCGCGCTCGACGCCGGGGCGCGGAGCGTCCGTGCCGTGTGCCCGCCGGCTGTTCCCTCCCTGTCTCGATGTTGGAGTCACCATGCATGTCTTCGTCACCGGCGCCACCGGGTTCATCGGCTCCGCCGTCGTCCGGGACCTCCTCGACGCCGGGCACCACGTCGTCGGCCTCGCCCGCTCGGAGCAGGGGGCCCTGGCCCTTAAGGCGGCCGGAGCCGGGGTGCACCGCGGTGACCTCGACGACCCGGACGGTCTGCGTGGCCCGGCCGCCGCCGCGGACGGCGTCATCCACCTCGCCTACCGGCACGACCTGCTCGCCGACGGGGACCTCACCGCCGCGGGCGCGGTCGACGTGCGCGCCGTCGAAGCGCTCGGCGCCGCGCTCGGCGGCTCCGGCAAGCCCTTGGTGTACGCCTCCGGCACCGCGATCGCCCAGTCCCCCGGCGGCCCCGCCACCGAGGAGGACGGACCCGCCGCGGACACCCACCGGTCCCCGGCCGAGAACGCGGTGACCGCCCTGGCCGGGCAGGGGGTCCGGGCCGGCGTCGTCCGCCTCCCCCCGACGGTGCACGGCGAGGGCGACCACGGCTTCGTCCCGGCCCTCATCGGCTTCGCCCGCGCCCACGGCGTCTCGGCCTACGTCGGTGACGGCGCCAACCGCTGGCCCGCCGTGCACCGGCTCGACGCCGCTCCCCTGTTCCGGCTGGCCCTGGAGACCGCGCCCGCCGGCAGCCGGTTGCACGCCGTCGCCGACGAGGGCGTCCCCTTCCGCGACATCGCCACCGTCATCGGACGCCGTCTGGACCTCCCGGTGGTCGGCCTGTCCGGCGACGAGGCCGCCGCGCACTTCAGCTGGCTCACCCGCTTCGCCGGCCTCGACGTCCCGGCGTCCAGCGCCCTGACCCGGCAGCGGACAGGCTGGCGGCCGGTCCACCCCGGGCTGGTGGCGGACCTGGAGGAGGGCCACTACTTCACGGCCTGACGTCGCTACTCCACGGCCTGACGGCGCTGCTTCACGGCCTGACGGCGCTGCTTCACGGCCTGACGTCGCTACTCCACGGCCTGACGGCGCTACTCCACGGCCTGACGCCGCCTCCGCCGGTCCGCCGGGAGCGCCCGGCAGGGGGAGCGGCTCACCGCCGCGTCCGGGGCGATCACGTCAGGTGCGGTCCGGCGACCGCGTCCGACGGGTCCTGACCGGTCGGGTCACCTGTTTCGCCACGCACGACGGGATCCCCTCCGTCCCGCTCGCCGCCAGGCGCCGGTAGGCGCTGGGGGACATGCCGACCAGTTCGGTGAAGCGCGTGCTGAAGGTGCCCAGCGACGCGCAGCCGACCGCGAAGCAGACCTCGGTGACGCTGAGCTCGCCCTGGCGCAGCAATGCCATCGCCCGCTCGATCCGACGCGTCATCAGGTAGGCGTACGGCGACTCCCCGTAGGCGAGGCGGAACTCGCGGCTGAGATGACCCGCCGACATGTTCACGCCGCGGGCCAGTGCCTCGACGTCCAGCGGCTGCGCGTACTCCCGGTCGACGCGGTCGCGGACGCGGCGCAGCAGCGCGAGGGTGCGCAGGTGCTGAGCCGGGACGGGTCTGCTGGTCACCCACGAGATCCTGCCATGCCCCGCACGGCGGTGGGCCGACAGGAAGGAGAAGCCCGCTCCCCCACCGCCGCGGGCGCCTGTCCCCACCGCCGCGGGCGCCCCGGTCAAGCGCCCACGTAGGCCGCGAGGTGCTCGCCGGTGAGGGTGGAGCGGGCGGCGACGAGGTCGGCGGGGGTGCCCTCGAAGACGATCCGGCCGCCGTCGTGGCCGGCACCGGGGCCGAGGTCGATGATCCAGTCCGCGTGCGCCATGACCGCCTGGTGGTGTTCGATGACGACGACCGACTTGCCGGAGTCGACCAGCCGGTCCAGCAGGCCGAGCAACTGCTCGACGTCGGCGAGGTGGAGGCCGGTGGTCGGCTCGTCGAGGACGTGGACGCCGCCCTTCTCGCCCATGTGCGTGGCCAGCTTGAGCCGCTGCCGCTCGCCGCCGGACAGCGTGGTGAGCGGCTGACCGAGGGTGAGGTAGCCGAGCCCGACGTCGGCGAGCCGTTCGAGGACGCGGTGCGCGGCCGGAGTGCGCGCCTCGCCGGTGGCGAAGAACTCCTCCGCCTCCGTCACCGGCATCGCCAGCACCTCGCTGATGTCGCGGCCGCCGAGGCGGTACTCCAGCACCGAGGCCTGGAACCGCTGCCCGGCGCACTCCTCGCAGGTGGTGGCGACGCCGGCCATCATCGCCAGGTCGGTGTAGATGACGCCGGCGCCGTTGCAGGTCGGGCAGGCGCCCTCGGAGTTGGCGCTGAACAGCGCCGGCTTCACGCCGTTGGCCTTGGCGAACGCCTTGCGGATCGGGTCGAGGAGCCCGGTGTACGTCGCCGGGTTCGAGCGGCGCGAGCCGCGGATCGGGGCCTGGTCCACATGGACCACCCCCGCCGAGGCCGGGACGGATCCGCGCAGGAGCGAGCTCTTGCCCGAACCGGCCACGCCGGTGACCACGCACAGCACGCCCAGCGGGATGTCGACGTCGACGTCGCGCAGGTTGTGCGTCGACGCGCCGCGGATCTCCAGCGCTCCGGTGGGCTCGCGCACCGTCTTCTTCAGGGCGGCCCGGTCGTCGAGGTGGCGTCCGGTGACCGTGCCGCTCGCCCGCAGCCCTTCGACGGTGCCCTCGAAGCAGACGGTGCCGCCCGCCGTTCCGGCCCCGGGCCCGAGGTCCACCACGTGGTCGGCGATCGCGATCGCCTCCGGCTTGTGCTCCACGACGAGCACCGTGTTGCCCTTGTCCCGCAGGCGCAGCAGCAGGTCGTTCATCCGCTGGATGTCGTGCGGGTGCAGGCCGGTGGTGGGCTCGTCGAAGACGTAGGTGACGTCGGTGAGCGAGGAGCCGAGGTGGCGGATCATCTTCACGCGCTGCGCCTCGCCGCCCGACAGCGTGCCCGACGGCCGGTCCAGCGAGAGGTAGCCGAGGCCGATCTCCGTGAACGAGTCGAGGGTGTGCCGCAACGCCGTGAGCAGCGGCGCCACCGACGGCTCGGACAGGCCGCGGACCCAGTCGGCCAGGTCGCTGATCTGCATCGCGCAGGCGTCGGCGATGCTGACCTCGCCGATCCGCGACGAGCGGGCGAGCTCGCTCAGCCGGGTGCCGTCGCACTCGGGACAGTCGGCGAAGGTGACCGCCCGGTCCACGAACGCCCGGATGTGCGGCTGCATCGCCTCCCGGTCCTTGGAGAGCATCGACTTCTGGAGCTTGGGGATCAGCCCCTCGTAGGTGAGGTTGACGCCGTTGATCTTCACCTTGGTCGGCTCGCGGTGGAGGAAGTCGTGCCGCTCCCTCTGGGTGTACTCGCGGATCGGCTTGCGCGGGTCGAAGAAGCCCGACTCGGTGATGACCCGCACCACCCAGCCGTCGCCGGTGTAGGTGGGGATGGTGAACGGGTCCTCGGAGAGCGACTTGGAGTCGTCGAAGAGCTGGGTGAGGTCGATGTCGGAGACCGTTCCCCGGCCTTCGCAGTGCGTGCACATGCCGCCGGTGCGGCTGAAGGTCACCTTCTCGGTCCGGGTCTTCTCCGATCCGCGGTCGACGGTGAGCCCGCCGCTGGCGGAGACCGAGGCGACGTTGAAGGAGTACGCGCCGGGCGGGCCGATGTGCGGTGTGCCGAGCCGGCTGAAGAGGATGCGCAGCATCGCGTTGGCGTCGGTGACGGTGCCGACCGTGGAGCGGGGATCGGCGCCCAGCCGCTGCTGGTCGACGATGATCGCGGTCGTCAGCCCTTCGAGGACGTCGACCTCGGGCCGCGCCAGCGTGGGCATGAAGCCCTGGACGAAGGCGCTGTAGGTCTCGTTGATCAGCCGCTGGGACTCGGCGGCGATCGTGTCGAACACCAGCGAGCTCTTGCCCGAGCCGGAGACACCGGTGAACACCGTCAGCCGGCGTTTGGGGATCTCGACGTCGACGTCCTTGAGGTTGTTCTCGCGGGCCCCGTGGACCCGGATCAGTTCGTGGCTGTCGGCGGCGTGCGGCGCGGGCGACTGCTGGTTCGCCGTCGTGGCCTTGCTCATCGTGGTCTTCTCCCTCTGCCGGGCGGGGCCGTCGTCGCGGCCTCGCCCCGGCTCACCCGGTTCCGTCCGCGGTCATGCTAGGTGGGGCACGACACCGGGTGCTTCTCGATTCCTGACCGGTGCGTCTCCCCGGTCCGCCCGCCCCGGTCCACGTGGGGCGGCGGCCGCGGCGTGCCCGCGGTCCGCCTCGCGACGGGCGGTGCCGGGCGGCCCCGGGTGTCGGACCGGGGTGCCGCCCGCCGTGCGCAGCCGGTCCAGCAGCGCCGTCTCCGCGACGCTCGTGTCGCCGTCGTTCCACATCCCGGTGAACGGGACGGTCCGCAGCCGCCGCCCCGCCGGGTCGAGGATGTGCCCGGCGTGCTTGAGCTGCCACAGGGTGACCGCCCGGTCGGCGATGGTGAGGTCGGGGAAGCGCTGCACGAGCGCCGCCTCGAACGGCTGGATGTCGCCCACCGACCGCAGCCACACCGTGAACAGCAGATTGTGCGGGCCGGTCAGCGTGGCGCACAGCCGTGTCTCCCGCATGCCGGAGAGCTGCGCCGTGATACGCGCCGTCTCGGCCGCCGGGACCGCGCCCCACAGGGTGGCGCTCACCGGCCAGCCCGAGACCGAGCGCGCCGCCTCGCAGCGGTACGCGATGGCGTTGGCCGCCTCCAGCCGCGCCAGCCGCCGCCGTACGGTGGCGGTGCTCAGGCCGCTGCGCTCGGCGAGGCGGCTGACGCTCTGCCGGCAGTCCTCCCCCAGCAGCAGGACGAGGTCGATGTCGGCCGGACCGAGGGTCGCGGCGGGGGCGGCGGGGCGGGTCCGCGGGCCGTCCGGTCTGCCGCTCTCCTTCAGCCGGTCCAGGCGCCAACGGCTGCCCTCGGTGTGCAGCGCGGTCGCGATCTGGGTGCGGGTCGCGGCGATGCCCGGCAGCGCTCCGAGGCGGAAGCCTACGTAGCGGGCCAGTTCGGTCTGGCTGCGGAACACGGCCGTCAGCAGGAGATCGCGGGAGCCCGTGGCGTGTTCGATGTTGAACAGGGCGGCGTCGTCCACCAGTTGCTCGCAGACCGGGTGCAGCCGGCCGGGCTCGCAGTCGACCTCGATGAACGCCACGATCAGCTCCCCCGTGGCGGCCGGGGACGGATGGCAGCCGAGCCAGGCCAGTCCCGCGTCGGTGAGGCGTGCCCAGCGCCGCGCCGCCGTCGTGGCGTCCACGTCCAGCAGGGCGCCGATCCGCTGCCAGTCGGCCCGGGGCGCGTGCTGGAGCGCGGTGATCAGCAGGTAGTCGATCTCGTCGAGCACACCGTCCCCCTTCTCACGTCGGTCCGGAGCCGCCCACGAGCCGCCACGGCCGATTCCTGCGAATGATCTTGGTGAATTGCCTCATCACTGCGTTGCCGGCCGAGCGTGCGGGCGGTGAGCGCACGATACTCGCCATGTTCCAGCACGCTGACGCCACCGCCCTCGCCGACGAGCTGACCGACCTGCGCCGCCGTCTGCACCGTGATCCCGAACTCGGCCTCATCCTTCCCCGTACGCAGGGCAGGGTCCTCGAGGCCCTGGACGGCCTGCCCCTGGAGGTCACGACCGGCCGCGGGCTGAGTTCCGTCACGGCCGTCCTGCGCGGTGGGCGGCCCGGTCCCGCGGTGCTGCTGCGCGCCGACATGGACGCGCTGCCGGTCACCGAGGACACGGGGCTGCCGTACGCCTCCGAGAACCCGGGTGTCATGCACGCCTGCGGTCACGACCTGCACACCGCCGGGCTCGTCGGTGCGGCCCGTCTGCTGGCCGCGCGCCGCGAGGAGCTGGCGGGCGACGTGGTCCTCATGTTCCAGCCCGGCGAGGAGGGCGACGGCGGGGCCCGGATCATGATCGAGGAGGGGGTTCTGGACGCGGCCGGCTCCCGCGTCGTCGCCGCCTACGGCCTGCACGTGTTCTCCACCCAGGTCCCCAAGGGCATCGTCGCCACGCGGGCCGGCACCCTGCTGGCCGCCAGCGACGCCTTCGACGTGACCGTCACCGGCCGCGGCGGCCACGGATCCATGCCGCACCTGACCCGTGACCCGGTCGTCGCCGCCTGCGACATGGTCACCGCGCTGCAGACCCGGCTCGCCCGCGAGATCGACGTGCACGACCCGGCGGTGATCACCGTGGGTGTCTTCCACGCGGGCACCGCCCGCAACGTCGTGCCCGGCACCGCCGAGTTCAGCGCCACCGTCCGCACCTACTCGGAGGCCGCCCGGGACCAGGTCCAGGCCCTGGTGGAGCGCACGCTGCGGGGTGTGGCCGCCGCCCACGACGTCGACGTGCGCGTCGACTACAGCCGCCAGTACCCGGCCACGGTCAACCCTCCCGCCGAGGCCGCGTTCGCGCTCGAAACGGCGCTCGACCTGTTCGGGCCGAGCCGTGTCTTCGAAGCCCCCCGGCCCGTCTCCGGGTCGGAGGACTTCTCCTTCGTGCTGCAACAGGTCCCCGGCGCCTTCCTCGCCGTCGGCGCCTGCCCGCCCGACCGCGACCCGGCCACCGCGCCCGTCAACCACTCGCCGCAGGCCGTGTACGACGACGGCGTCCTGCCCGACCAGGCGCTGCTGCTGGCCACCCTCGCCGCCCGGCGCCTGGCCCTGCACCGGCCCGGGACAGCTGGCGGCCCGACCGCCCCCGACGCCACCGCGCCCACGCCCGCCCCGCCGGCCACCGGCGCCGCCGCGGCCACGACCACCGCCGGGGAGGGCGCGTGACCGACACCGCCGCCGCACCGGGCGGACCGCCGGCGGCCCCTCCCGCCGGACCCGCGGCCTCCGCCCGGACGGTCGTGGGGCTGCTCGTCCTGTTCGAGCTCATGAGCGGTTTCCTGCAGACCGGCATCGCCCCCCTGCTGCCCGACCTCGGCGACCACCACGGCATCGGCGACTCCGCCATCAACTGGGTGATCTCCGTGCAGCTGCTCTCCGGAGCGGTCCTCGTGCCGGTCTTCGGCCGGCTCGGCGACCTCCACGGCCACCTCCGGATGCTGCGCGTCGCGCTCGTCTCGGTCGCGGCCGGCACCCTGCTGCTCGCCCTGGCTCCGAACTTCGCCACCGTGCTGCTCGCACGCGTCCTCCAGGGGGCGCTCGTCGCGCTGCTCCCGCTGGAGATCGCGCTGGTCAGGAACCGGCTCCCGGTCGAGCAGGCGCGGGCCGCCATCGCCCGTCTGGTCGGCGCCCTCACCCTCGGCAGCCTCGTCGGCGCCGTCGCGATGGGCGCGATCAGCCAGGCCGTGGCCGATTTCCGGCTGGTGCTGCTCGTACCCGCGCTCCTCGCGTCGGCGTGCGTGCCCGTGGCGTTCCTGCGCATCCCCGAGAGCGTGCCGCGCACGGCGGGTGGCGCCGACTGGCCCGGCGCGTGCCTGCTCGGCGCCACGCTGGTCACGCTGCTCGCGGGGGTGTCGCGCGCCGAGCACGGCGGCTGGCTCTCGGCGCAGGTCCTGCTGCCGCTGCTGGCCTGCGCGGTCCTGGCCGGTGTCTGGGTGCGGGTGGAGCTGCGCACCGAGGACCCGCTGGTGGATCTGCGCGCCCTGCGCGGACGCACCGTGGCGCCCTTCTACCTGACCTCCTGCTTCTTCGGTGTCCTGTACTTCGGCAGTCAGTCCCCGAACGCCACCTTCCTCGCCGCCGACGCCGGCACCGACGGCTACGGCTTCGGTCTGCACGCCCTGGCCATCTCCCTGGTCGGCCTGCCCGCCACGCTCGCCGCTCTCGCCACCTCCAGCTGCACCGCCCTGATCGCCCGGCGCCTCGGCTACCGCCCCACCCTGATCGCCGCGTTCTCCCTGATGACCGCCGGGTTCGTGACCCTGGCGGTCCTGCACGACGCGCTCTGGCAGGTCGTGGCCGCCCTGCTCCTGTGCGGTGCGGGCACCGGCGCGGCGCTCGGCGCCATGCCCACGGTCATCGTCGAGGCCACGCCCGCGGACCGCACGGGTGTCGCCTCCGCGCTGTACAACAACGCCAAGACCGTCGGCGGCGCGGTCGCGGGCGGGGCCATCGCCTCCCTGCTGGCCTCGGCGACGCCCCTGGGCGGGGCCGCGCCGAGCGAGGGCGGCTACACCGCGGTCTGGGCGCTGTGCGCCGTCTTCGGCCTGGCGGCGGTGCTCGCGGTGGCCCTCGCCCACCGCTCGGAACACTGACGCCGGACGCACGTCTGCGGTGGCCCCGACGGTGAACGGCCGCGGGGCCACCGCCCACGCGGCCGGAAACCACCTGCGCCGCCCGCGAGGGCGGTGCGTGCCGCGGCGCACCGCGCCTTGGCCGTGCGCACAACCCGCTCCAATCCGTCGACCGATCCGTCGACTGATCCATTGACTGATCCATTGACTGATCCGCCGACTGATCCGCCGACTGATCCAACGTCGCCGAGGGACGGTCGCGGCCGTCCCTCGGTACACGGGTCCGGCAGGTCCGGCCGGGACCGGGCGGGTTCAGACGGGTCCGGGGCCGGGCTCGGTGGGGTCGGTGGGCTCGGTGGGCGGTCGGGAACCGTGGTGTCTGCCCGGCGCGTCAGACACGATCATGAGGGAAGAGAGCAAGGGATGTGTCGCCGTCCTGCTGGCGGCGCTGGGCGCCACGGTCGCGGTGCTGGCCTGGGCGCCGAAGGCGCGGGTCAACATCGACGGCGGGTTCGAGGACATGCACCGTGACCTGAGCGTCCTCTACATCGACCTCCCCCTGATCGCCCTGGGCGGGGCCCTGCTGCCGCTCGCCGGCTGGCTCCTGACCCTGCGGTGGTGCAACCGCCCGTGGTGGGCGGCGGTGGCCGCCGTCGCGGTGCTCGCCCTGGGCGTGTGGGGGCTGACCAGCTGGTGGACGCCCTACGAGAGGCCGGAGGTCATGTACTGACCCCCGGTCAGCCCAGTCCGAGGGCCGCCATCGCCTCCTCGGCCATGCGCTTCTCCCCGAGGGCGTTGGGGTGGACGGGAACGACACCGGTGCCGAAGAGCAGCGGTTCGATCCACCGGGTGCCGGCGGCCGCGCAGGCGTCGTGGCCGTCGGAGGACCGGGCGAA
Source organism: Streptomyces sp. NPDC059895 (assembly GCF_042731035.1). Lineage (NCBI taxonomy): Bacteria > Bacillati > Actinomycetota > Actinomycetes > Kitasatosporales > Streptomycetaceae > Streptomyces > Streptomyces sp. NPDC059895. The sequence goes on along the minus strand of NZ_JBHWKO010000033.1, from coordinate 21,601 downwards.
GTCCACGTAGACGGCGCCCGCCTCCTCGGCGGCCCGCTGGACGACCGCGTTGAGGTGGGCCTGGAGGGCGCGCAGATAGGGCACGTCGCCGGAGGCGACCGGCAGCTTGGCGAAGCACGCGGGGTCGGCGGTGGCCGGCATGATCCACGGGTAGCCCAGGACCGCCACGCGCGCGTTCGGCGCCTTGGCGCGCACGCTGCCGAGCGCGGCCTTGAGCGCGGGATAGGTGTTCGCGTCGATCTGGTCGTCGAAGGTGGTGCCGTTGGCGTCCTTGCAGGGGCTGCCCCTGCCTCCGCTGAGGACACCCGCGGTGGCGCAGGCCGTCACGGCGTTGATGAAGGTGCCGTTGTCGTTGCCCCCGATCGTCAGCGTCACCAGGTCGGTGCCCGCGTCGAGGGCGTTCACCTGGGGGGCGACGCCCGGGTACTGGGCCTGGGTGAAGTGCTTGGTCTCGGCGGCGCCGCAGGTCACGTCCTTGAGGTGGGCGCCCGTTCTGGAGGCGATGACGTGGGGGTAGTTGGCCGTGGATCGCAGGCAGAGCAGGTTGGAGGTGTCGAGGGGAAGGACGCCCGAGCCGGCGCTGTAGCTGTCGCCGAGGGCGACGTAGTCGAGGGGCGTGGCGGCGTGTGCCTGGACGCCGGTGAGGGAGAGGGTGACGGCCAGCGCGCCGGCGGTGGCCGCTGACGCGATCAGGACATGACGGGGGGCGTGCTTCGGCATGTGCTCTCGATTCTCGGGAGTGCGGACGCTGGGCGGGCGGGCACACGGCCGGCCATGGGGACGCCTGCGGGCGTACTGGTCACGAGGTTCGGCGGCTCGGAGCAGAGGAGGGTGCCGACGGCCGCGCGTGCGCGGGATCCCACGCGTGCGCGGCCGTGACATGAATGCGGGAAGGGCGTGACGTACGTGAAGTGCCTGAGGGGCGCGATGTTCGGTTACCGCATGGTTCTACCGATAAGTAATGTGCAGTCAGCAGGCAGCGCAGTCAACATGGCTGACCGAAGTGCTCCTGCCAGGCGTGAGCGCGTCCGCTCGGCGTCAGAGCCGGGTGCCGAAGGCCTGGGTCCACCACGGGCCGCCGCCGTCCTCGTGGATGCCCACGCCTATCTCCTCGAACGCGCAGTTGAGGATGTTCGCGCGGTGGCCCTCGCTGTTCATCCAGGAGGTCATCACCGCTTCGGCGGTCTGCTGGCCCATGGCTATGTTCTCCCCGTACGTGGACCATCGGTAGCCCGCGGCCGTGATCCGCTCGCCGGGACCGTCCCCGTCGGGGTTGGTGTGGTCGAAGAAGTCGCGGGCGGCCATGTCGTCGGAGTGACCCTGCGCGGCGGCGCGCAGCTTGGAGTTGTCGCTGACGGGGTCGCAACCGGCGGCCGCCCGCTCCTCGTTGACCAGGGCGATCACCTGGGCCACGGTGCCGGTGGCGGCCGTCTCCGCCTCCGGTGTGCTCGACGCCGGCCGCTGCGTCCGCGTCGGTTCCTTCGCAGCCGTCGTACTGGTGGACGGGCGAGGACTCGGGGAGACACTCGCGCTCGGCGACGCCGACGCGGACGACGTCGGGGACGGGGACGACGAAGCTGACGGGGAAGCGGACGGGGAGCTCTCCGGGACGGCGTCGGGGGTCGGACGCCCCGTGACCCGGGAGTCGTCGGCGATCTGTGCCGCGGCCGTCCCCTCGGCCCCGGATTCCGGCCGCGTGACGACGTGGTACAGGCCGCCGCCGGCCACGCACACCGCCACGACGGCCGCACCGATCACCCGCCGTCTGGTGCGCCGCCGGCGGCGGGCCGCACCGCGCGACAGGCCCTGCCGGTCCGCGGCACGGTGGCCGCCCAGCCGCACCGCCTCGTCGGTGTCGTCCGCACCGGCCTCGCCGTCGGCACCGGACTCGTCGTCACCGAGCCGGGACGCCGAACCCGTCACGGCGAGCGCGACGGATCCGGTGCCGGTGCCGGTGCCGGTGCCGGTGCCGGTGCCGGTGCCGGTGCCGGTGCCGAACCTCGCCAGCAGCGCGGGGGACACCGCCACCAGCGCCAAGCCGGCCAGCAGCCCCTCCGCGGGCATCAAGCCGTTCCACAGGCCGGAGCAGCGGACGCAGCCCCGAGCGTGCCGGGCTGTTCGCTTGCGCCACAGCGAGGAGGGAGCTCCGTCCCAGTCGGCGAGCATGCCGCGCAGTTCCTCGCACGGCGGCTGCGCGTCGAGCGCCCGGACGACCACGCGTGCCGCCTCCAACTGCGCCTTCATCCGCTGCACGCGGACCGCCGTGTGCTGCGGGGACAGCCCCAGGGCCGCGGCGACCTCAGCCCGGCTCAGCTCCCCCGCGCACTCCAGCCACCACAGGGACAGCAGCCCCCGGTCGTCGGGCTCCAGCCAGCGCGTCGCTCGCGCGGTCTCCTGGCGCTGGCCCGACAACTGGAGCTGCACCATGGTCAGGTCCACGAAGTCCGCGCCCGGATCGGCGACGTCGACGGCCTGCTCGACGGGGCCCGGAGCGGACTGCCGGTCCCGCCAGTACACCCGGATCTGGTTCATGCCGATGGCCACCAGCCAGGACCGGAAGCTGGCGGGGTCCCGGAGGTCGTGCAGTGAGCCGAGGGCCCGCAGCATGGTGTCCTGCACGACGTCGTCCACGTCCACCGACCCGTTCAGGGCCCGGCCCACGACGTTGTAGACCAGCGGCAGATGGATCCCGACCAGGGCGTCCTGGGCCTGCGTGTCGCCCGCTCGGGCAGCGGTCACCAGTGCCGCCGTCTGCACCTCGTGCCGTGTACTCATTGCAGCTTCCCTGTCCTCGACGCCGAACGGTGCTGTCCGTCACAGGGGGAGATCCCGCAGGGAGCCCTGGATAACAGTTATTCGGAAAATCGTGCGAGGAGAGGGTCGCCGGGCCGCACCGGTCACCGCAAGGGGCTCGGTCACACGCGTCGGCGAACACAGGGGGAAACGTGAGGAGTTACGGGCCGTCGGGAGTCGTCACGACGGACCGGAGGGCGCCGGGCCGGCCGCCACCGAGCCGGTCACCGGGCTGGTCACCAGGCTGGTCGCCGGGCTGACCGTGGAGCCGGCCGTGGAGCCGGCCGTGGAGCCGCCCTCCGCGTCGTCGCGCGGGAGGGCGGCCCGGGGGCTCAGGCCTCGGACAGCAGCGGGTCGTAGGCCGTCGAGCGCCGTCGGCCGGACATGAAGGAGAGGAAGTCCTGGACGAACGCGCCCCGGGAGTACGTGCCGTCGGCGTCGGTCATCTCGCGCCGGAACCCGGTGCGGAACAGGGTGCGGTACTCGGCGGCGTCGATGGACCGGTTGCCGTCCGCGTCCGTCACGTCGAAGAGGACCTCGGCGACCCTGATCAGGGCGGGACCGGCGAGGGACGGAACGGCGGACGCGTACTCGTGCCGGCTGACGCGGCCGTCGCCGTCGCCGTCGAGGGCCGCCTGGAGCTCCCGCCACCAGTCGGCATACGCGTCGTAGAGCCTGGTCTCCTCCGGTTCGTCCAGGTCGAGGCGGCCGGAGATCTCGCGGGCCATGGCCGCCAGGTCGGGCCAGTCCAGGTAGCCGTCCCCGGTCTGGTCGAGCACCTCGTCGAAGAACTCCGCGGCGGTGCGCTGTGCGGGTCCGCCGTCCTCGTCCTCGGCGGGACCGTCCGGTTCGGTGAGGGGTGTGATCAGCCTGAGCAGGGCGCCGGCCCGTTTCATCCGCTCGCTCAGTGCCGCCAGGGTCCTGGCCCGGGGGTCGTCGCTGTCGGGCGAGAGCGAGAGCAGGTCGGACACGGCTCGGCCCTGGATCCAGCCGTCGGGGAGGAAGCGCGCCAGGCCGATCGCCAGATAGGCGCCCTGGGTCAGGGTCTGGGCGCCGGGGATCTCGGGCAGCCCCGCCCGGCGGCGGAAGGGCTCCGGGAGGGACGCCACGGTGATCGCGCCGATGACGGGGCCGGCGAGCGCGCGGCCGGCCGCCCAGAGCGTGGGCAGGTTGCCCAGCAGGGGCGGCGCCGGGAGGTGGTCGAAGAGCCGGTAGAGGATGATGCGCAGGGCCTCCGTGTTCTCCAGCTCCTCCTCGACGACACGGTCGTAGTACGGCCAGAACTCGCGCACCGTGGGCGGCAGACGGCCGGCCTCGTCGCCGAGGGCCGCGTGGAACGCCCGGAACTCGGTGTAGAGCCGTTCCATGGTGGCCTGTTCGAGGGGCTGACCGCTCAACCGGCACATGGTGACGGTGCTTTCGAAGAGCGTGGCCACCACCCAGGCGCGGGCCTCAGGGTCCAGGGCGTCGTAGGGCCGGTCCTGATCGTCGACGCCGTTCAGCCGGGCGTGCAGCCGGTTGAGCCGTGCCGCCTCCCGCTGCCGGACGTCCTCCTCGGCGCCGAACATGCGCTGGAGGCTGAGCAGTGTGTTGCGCAACCGCCGCCACGGATGCGTGACGAACGTCGAACTGTCCATCAAGGCCGCGCCGACCTGCGGGTGGGCGGCCTCCAGTACCGTCGCCCGCACCACCGCCAGCGCCCAGCGCGGGTCGTCGAAGAACTCGTGGAACTGCGAGCCCGGGCCGAACAGCGGTAACTCGGCGTCGCTGTCGTGGGGGTCGCCGCTCGTCGTGCGGTCGGTCATAACCTCTCCGTTCACGGTCGGGGTTCCTGGTTCGCGTTCGGTGCCACGCCGCCGAAGCGGCGTCGGCGCTGCTGGTAGGTACGCAGACACGCCAGGAAGTCCGTCGCCCGGAAGTCGGGCCAGAGGACCTCCGGGAAGATCCATTCGGCGTAGGCGACGTGCCACAGCATGAAGTTGGAGATGCGCTGTTCACCGGAGGTCCGGATGACGAGGTCGACGTCCGGTGTGTCGGGGAGGGGGAGGTGGGCGGCGAAGCTGTCCTCGGTCACCTCGTCGGCCGGCACTCCGCGCCGGATGAGCGCGCGTGCCGCCTCGACGATGTCGCTGCGTCCCCCGTGATCGAACGCGACGGTCAGGGTCATCCCCCGGTTCCCGCCGGTCAGGGTCGCCAGGTCCGCGAAGTCCCGGGCCAGCGGCGCCGGGATGCGGGGGTCGGCGACGCCCAGGAAACGGCAGCGGATGCCCCGCGCGTGCAGCAGCGCCGCGTGCTTGCGCACCACGCGGCGCACCAGCCGCATCAGGAAGTCGACCTCGTGGCTGGGGCGGCGCCAGTTCTCGGTGGAGAAGGCGTACAGGGTCAGCCACTCCACGCCGGCCGTGCGCGCCGCCTCGATGACGTCGATCACCGTCGCCTCCGCCGCGCGGTGGCCCGACGTCCGGGGCAGCGACCGCTGTGCCGCCCAGCGGCCGTTGCCGTCCATCACGCAGGCGACGTGCCGTGGGGCCTTCGCCCGCCCGCCCCCGCCCTCGCCGCCCTCGCCGTCCACGCCGGGGCGGGGACCGGGGACCGCCGGGCCGGCCGCAGCGCCGCCGGCCCGTTCGTCAGTCACGCGGGCCCCTCATGACCGTCACGGCGCCCTCCGTCCGACTCGCGTTCCCCCACCGCCGGTCAGCAGAGTGCCGGGAGCACGTCACCGGGTCGTGGCGATCAACGCGTATTCACCCGTACGCGATCACCGGCGTACGGCCGCCCGACGAACACACGCGCGAACACACCTGCGCGCGCACCCGTACCCGCACGGTCGCACCCGTCCCCGCTCGGTCGCGTCCGTCCGGGTGGCGTCGGCCCGCCGGCGAACCGACTTCGGCCCGGCCGACGTTGTGCAGGACCCATCCGTCATCATCGGGAAAGGTTTCTCCATGCGACGTACGCTGCTGTTCTCCGTCTGCGCCCTCATCACCGCCGCCGCCACCGGGTTCTTCGCCACCACCGCCATCCGGAGCCGCTGAGGCATCACGGCACCGCGGCGGCACCCCCGGCAACATCACGTCGGCACCCCGGCTGCACCGCGGCAAGGCAGCGGCCGGTCGGCTCCGGGGTCCCTCTTCGGCTCCCTCGTCCACACCGTTCGTCCCCTCCCCGGCCGGCTCCGCCGAGTGGCTCAGCGAACGCGGCCCGGCCCGGCCCGGCTCGGAACACGTCGGAGGGCCCGGCGCGGGCTGCCGTTCCGCCCACCATCGCCGGGCCCTCGTCCACGTCCACGTCCCCGTCCACGTCCACGTAGGGCGGCGGACCTGCCGGCCGCCGTACGCCCCCGCGCCGGGTTCCGGCGGGCGCCGGGTTCCGCGCGCGTCGGGTTCCGGCGGGCGTCGGGTCCGCGCGCGTCGGGTTCCGCGCGTCGGTCAGCCGGCGTTCCGGTCCGGTCCGCCGGCGGCCCGGATCGCCGAGCCGTCCGGTTCGCCGTGCCCCTCCCAGGGCCGGGCGAGACCGGCCAGGGCGGCCGCGGCGGCGGCCACGGCGACCAGCATGACCAGTGCCATCGGGAGGGAGCTGTGCTCCCCGAACAGACCGACCAGGGGGGAGGCCAGCGCACCGAAGAGGAACTGGAGCCCACCCAGGAGCGCGGAGGCGGCCCCCGGGGCCGACCGGCCCACCGCCTGGCCGATGCTCATGCCGGCCGGGAAGACCAGGCCGATGCCGGCGGCGGTCACGAACAGGGTGATCCACGTGCCGACGAGGGTCTCGCCGACGGTCACGGCCAGCAGGACCTGGGCCAGCGCGCCCAGCAGACAGACTCCGACACCGGCCGAGAGGAGGGTGTTGAGCCGCCGCCTTCCGGCCAGGCGGGAGAAGACCGCACCGCTGAGCAGCATGCCCACCGCGTTGGTGGCGAAGATCAGGGAGTACGTCGTGGCGGAGACCCCGTGCAGGCTCTCGAAGACGAAGCTGGAGCCGCTGATGTAGGCGAACAGCGCCGCCGAGACGAAGGCGATGACGAGGACGTAGCCCATGAAGGCGCGGCGGCCGAGCAGCGAGCCCATCGCGCGGAAGGTGCTCGTCAAGCCGCCGCCCTGCCGCCGCTCCGGCGGCAGGGACTCGGGGACCGCGCGCACCACGGCGAACAGCAGCAGGGCGCCCAGCACGGCCAGTACGGCGAACACGGCGCGCCAGGTGGAGAGGCTGAGGATCACCCCGCCGAGGACCGGCGCGGCGACCGGGGCCACGCCCATGACCTGGGAGAGGACCGCGAAGTAGCGCGGCAGTTCCGCACCATGGAAACGGTCCGTGAGCACGGCCCGGGCCAGGACCATCCCGGCCGCTCCGGCCACGCCCTGGAGGAAGCGGGCGCCGGTGAGCACGGTGACGTCCGGCGCGACGGCGCAGACGACGGAGAAGAGGACGAACCCGGCGGCTCCGGACAGCAGCAGCCGGCGCCGCCCCAGCCCGTCGCTCAGCGGGCCGATCAGCAACTGGCCGACGACCAGGCCGGCCAGGAAGGCGGTCATCGTCAGCTGCACCGCCGACGAGCTCGTACCGAGCGCCTCCCCCATGGCGGGGAAGCCGGGGACGTACATGTCGGTCGCGAGCGGGGCGACGGCGGTGAGGGCGCCCAGCACGGCGACCAGGGCGACGGCGGCCCGCCGGGGCAGCGGGGCGGGGACGGTCGAGTCGGCCTCCGTGGAACGGTGCGGGGCGGGCTGTCGGGTCGAGGGCGGCGATACCATGCCCGCAAAGGTATCCGATAGTTCACCCGTTAACAATTCTTGGAAGGCCGAGCCGCATGCCTCCCTCCCCCGCCGAAGTCCGCACGCAGTGGGCCCGGGGCAACCCGGACCTGGACACCTCCCCGATGGAACTGGTGGCGCTCCTCAAACGCGCCACCGGTCTGCTCGACCGAGCCGTCGAGCCCCTCTACGAGGGCGCCCCCCTCACGGCACCCGAGGTCGACATGCTCGTCCCGCTCCGCCACGCCACCGACCCGCTGATCGCCCGCCGCCTCGCCGCCGACCTGGGCCTGTCCCGCGCGGGCGTCAGCAAGACCCTCGCCAAGCTGGAGAGACGCGGCTTCGTCACCCGCACGCCGCACCCGGCAGACCGCCGCGCCGCCCTGGTCACCATCACGGAGGCCGGCGCCCGGGCCGTCGACGACCTCTTCCCCCGCCAGCTCGCCGCCGAGGTCGCCCTGCTGGCGAGCCTCGGGGACGACCGGGAGTGGGTACTCAAGGCACTGGTGCGTCTGGTCGAGGCGATGAGGATCGGTCGGGCCGCGACCGAGTGACCGGCGGGAGCCGCACGGTTAACGTGACTCGTATGTCCGATATGCCACACCCCGGTCACGGTACGTCACCGACACCCGCGCAGCGGCGGGCCCGGCTCAAGGAGTCACCGCTGCTGCCCGCGGCCGTGCTCGTGCTGATCCTGACGGCCGCCGCGGCCCTGTTCGCCGGCTCCTACACCTACTCCATGGCCGACCCGACGCCGCGCTCCATCCCCACCGCGGTCACCCGCGACTACGGGCAGGCCGCTGCGGGCCGTCGGTTCCTCGACGGGCTGGAGGAGTCGCTGAACGCGGCGGTGAAGGTCCACGTCTACGACACGGCGGCCGAGGCCAGGACGGCGGTGGAGGAGCAGCGGGTCTTCGCGATCCTCGACGTGCGGGACGGCGACCGGGTGACGCTCGACCTCTCCTCGGCGTCCGGAGCCTCGGTGGCCGAGGTACTGGCCGAGACGGCCCCCGCCGTGGGCAGGCGGACCGGGATCTCCGTCACCGTTCGGGACATCAACCCCCTCCAGGAGGGCGACCCCCGGGGGCTGGCGATCTTCTACATCTCGCTCGCCGCCGTGATCATCGGGTTCGTCGGCGCGATCCAGTTGAGCGTGCACGCGCGGGCGCTCACCCCGTTCGAGCGCATCGCCTTCACCGCCCTGTACGCGCTGCTGGGCGGGTTCGCCATCGCCGCGACGGTGGACTGGCTGCTGGGCGCGCTGGACCTGCCGTTCGTCGAGTCGTGGCTGATCCTGGCGTTCACGCTGTTCACGAGCGGCATGGTCTTCACCATGTTCAACACGCTGGTGGGCCGCTGGGCGATGCTGCCGACCTGGGGACTGATGGTCCTGCTGGGCAATCCCTCGTCGGGCGGCGCGGTGTCGTGGCCCCTGCTCCCCTCGCCCCTGGGCCTGATCGGCCGCTGGCTGCCGCCCGGCGCCTCGGTCAACGCCCAGCACACGGCGGTGTACTTCGCCGGCCACCAGCACGCCTTCCCGTTCCTGGTGCTGGCCGGATGGGCGCTGGTGTCGTGCGCGGTCTTCTGGACCTGGCGCCACCGCCACCCCGGCGGCCGGGAGACCCGCCCGGCGCACGCCGCGACCTGACGGCACGCACCCGCGCGTCCCGGTGCCGGGCACAGGCCGTGTCCCGGTGCCGGGCACAGGCCGTGTCCCAGTGCCGGGCACACGCCCGTTCCCAGTGCCGGGCACACGCCCGTTCCCAGTGCCGGGCACACGCCCGTTCCCAGTGCCGGGCACACGCCCGTTCCCAGTGCCGGGCACACGCCGCGCCCTCGCATGAGCCGCCCTCCGGCGGGGAACCCGGTGGCCGCTGTCCCGTGTCCGGTCAACGTTTGTCTGGAGAGGACCATGAGTCTGCTGCGTCTGCTGGGTCGCCCCATGCTGGCCTCGATGTTCGTCTCGGGCGGCCTGCACTCCCTGCGCGCGCCCGGGCAACTCGCGCCGGTCGCCGAGTCCGTCGTACGGCCCGTCACCGAACGGGTGGCGGCGCTTCCCAACCGCACCGAGGACGTCGTGCGGCTCAACGGGGCAGCGCAGGTCGCGGCGGGCCTGCTGCTCGCCACCGGTCGCGTCCCGCGGGTGGCCGCGCTCGCCCTCGCCGTCACCCTGGTGCCCACGACCCTCGCGGCCCACCGGTTCTGGGAGATCGAGGATCCCGGCGAGCGCGCCCAGCAGCGCATCCACTTCCTGAAGAACGCCTCGATGCTGGGCGGACTGATGATCGCGGCCGGGGACACCGCCGGCCACCCGTCCCTGGCGTGGCGCGGCCGGCACGCCGCGCGGGACGTCCGGCGCGAGACCCGGCTGGTGCGGCGGTCGGTGCGGGCCACCGCCCGTCCCGCGGCCGCCGCGGGCGCGGTCCGCGCCAAGCTGACCGGCTGACCGGCTGACCGACTGACTGCCCGGTCGGCCCACCGGCCCACCGGGGCGGGGTCGCCCGGGACGCCGGTCACCTCACGGCCGGGCGGCCGCCTCGAGTTCCCGCTTCAGGTTGCGCAGGGTGACATCGATGTTGCGGGTCTGGAATTCGGCGAAGGTGCGGCCGCCGGTCACCGCCCGGTCGAAGGCGTTGGCCACCACGGTCGGCCAGGCCCGCCGGTCGTCCGTCCAGGACTCCGTCACCCGCACCCCCTGCCCCTCCGGCGCGAACAGGTACTCCCAGGTGGCGATCGGCCCCCGCAGTCGGGGGCGGTCCAGCCCGATGGCGTGGACCCGGAACGCGAACCGGCGGCCGGGGTCGGCCGCCGTCACCGTGCACAGCGTGGTCCAGCGGAACGGCCCCCGCTTGTTGCGGCCCTCGAACCTGGTCCCCGCCACCGCCCGCTCCCTGGGCGTCCGCTCCGAGGTGCCGAGGTTCTCCGGGCTCCACCGGCCCATGTCGGCCGGCTGGCTGATCGCCTCGTACGCCGACCGCGGCGGGACGTCGATCAGGATGCTGCGGGTCACGGTGAAGATGCGGGCCGCCACGGGGCTCCTCCGGTGGACGCACGAACTTACTCACGGGTAGCCCAGATGGTACGTGCCGTCACGGACCGGCGGAACGCCCCCGCCCCCGGGTCCCGCGCGGAGGGCGGGCGGCCCTGCCCTCAGCCCTGCAACCGCAGTTGCATGAGCGTGAGGTCGAACCACTTCCCGAACTTCCGGCCCGCCTCGGGCACCCGGCCCACCTCGGTGAACCCGAACCGCTCGTGCAGCCGGACCGACGGCGCGTTGCCGGACTCGATTCCGGCGATCACGCTGTGGTGGCCCGCGTCGCGCGCCGAGTCGATCAGCGCGGACAGCAGCGCGCCGCCGATGCCCAGGCCCTGGCTGCCGTCACGGACGTAGACGGAGTTCTCGACGGTGTCGCGGTATCCGTCGAGCGGGCGCCAGGGGCCGTAGACCGCGAAGCCGACGACCCGGCCGCCGGCCTCGGCCACGAGCGCCGAGCCGCGCGCCAGGTGCGGGGCGAGCCAGGCCCGCGCGTCGGCCGGGGACTGCTGGGTCTGGGTCCACAGCGCCGTGGAGGTCGCCACCGCGTGGTTGCGGATGGCGCGGACGGCCTCACCGTCGGCTTCGGACGCCCGGCGGACCCGTACCGCCTCGCCCTTCTCATATATTGTCGCCATGTCCAACATAGTAGATCCCCTGGTGGAGCGGATCGCCGCCCGTGTCCGCGCCGAGCGGGAGCGGCGGGGCTGGACTCTGACCCAGCTGGCCGAGGCCTCCGGTGTCTCCCGGGCCATGATCAACCGGATCGAGCGGGGCGACAGCAGCCCCACGGCCGTCGTGCTCGGCAAGCTGTCGGCCGCCTTCCGGCTCAGCGTCTCCTCGCTGCTGGCGCTCGCCGAGGGCGAGACGCGACCGGCCGGCGGTGGCCCGGGAGGCGTGCGCCGCCACGAGGACACCGCCGAGTGGCGCGATCCCGGCACCGGCTACCGGCGGCGCCAGATCACCGGACCGGGCTTCCCCGTCGAGACGGCGGAGATCCGGCTGCCCGCCGGGGCACGGGTGGCCTACCCGGCGGCCTCCTTCGCCTTCGCCCGGCAGGTCGTCTGGGTCCTGGAGGGCCGCCTGACCTTCCACGAGGGAGACACCGTGCACGCGCTCGGTCCCGGCGACACCGTGGAGCTCGGCGAGCCCGCGCCGTGCACCTTCGCCAACGACGGCGACGCCGAGTGCCGGTACGTGGTCATCCGCGCGCAGGCCGACCGGCCGTGAGCGGCCAGGCCCTGCCCCGCCACGGCACCGTGCTGCTCGCCGGGACGGCGGCGACGGCGATCGCCAACAACTACGCCCTCCAGCCGGCCCTGACCGACGTGGCGGCCGACCTCGGCCTGTCGGCCACGGTGACGGGACTCGTGCCGACGGCCGCCCTCGTCGGCTGTACGGCCGGGTTCGCGCTGCTGCTGCCGCTCACCGACCGGGTCGCCCCGCACCGGCTGGTCGGCGTCCAGCTGTGCGCCCTCGCCGGGGCCCTCGCCCTCGCCGCCACCGCCCGGCACGCGGCGGTCCTGCTCATCGCCTACCTGCTCGTCGGCGCGACGGCGGGGGTCGCGGCCCAGTGCGGTGCCCTCGCGGGCCGGTACGCCGCGCCCGGCCGGCGCGGCACGGCCATGGCCACCGTCGCCACCGGGCTGTCCGCCGGCATCCTGCTGAGCCGCTGGGCCGGAGGCACCCTCGCCGACCTCCTCGGCTGGCGGCGCATGCTGCTGGTCTTCGCCGGCCTCGTCCTGCTCGGGGCGCTCGCCACCGCCCGGCTCCTGCCCCGCGAGCGACCGCGTGCGCCGGGCGGCTACCTCGCGGCGCTCGCGGGACTCGCTCCCCTGCTGCGCCGGCACCGCTCGCTGCGCCACGCCGTGCTCACCGGCGGACTGTGGTACTTCGCCTTCAACGTCGTCTGGGTGGGCCTCGCCCTCGCGCTGGCCCGCCCGCCCTACGCGCTCGACGCCACCGCCATCGGCCTGTACGGGCTGGCCGGGCTCCTGGGATTCGTCGCGCTGCCGTTCACCGGGCGCCTGGTCGACCGGTACGCCCCGTCCCGGGTCATGGCCGCGTCGATGCTGGTCGCGGTGGTCGGCACGGCCGTGCTGGCCACCGGTCTGCACACCCCCGTGGTCACCGTGCTGGGGCTGGCCCTGTTCGACGCGGGCTGCTTCGCCGCCCAGGCCGCCAACCAGAGCCGGATCGTCGCCGTCGATCCCGACCGCGCCGGCGGCCTCACCGGCGTCTACCTCGTGCTGTACTTCGCCGTCGGCGCACTGGGCACGGCCGCCACCGCCCCGTTGCTCTCCGCGCTCGGCTGGTCGGGCACGGCCCTCGTGGCCGCGGCCGCCCTCCTCGGCGCCGGGGCCCTCGCCGCCCCGGGCGCCCGGCACGCCACGACGGCGGACGCAGGCCCCGAGCCCCGCTGACGGCCGCCCGGGCGGCCCGGTCCGCCACCGCCGGTGGCTGGGTCCGCGCTGGTCCGCAGCCACCGACGGTGAGGCGCTCCCGGCCGGCCACCGACGGTGAGGCGCTCCCGGCCGGCCGGTCCAGCGGCCTGGACGGCGGGCACCGCGGACGGCGTCACGGTGGTGACCGGCCCGCTCCAGGGGGCCACCTCCGTCCGCGGAGCAGACCCAACGGCTCGGCATTACAGTGAACTGATCGAGGGCCTTCCGACCACACTCGAGAGCCGGCGATGACAGGTCACGCGAGCTCCCACCGCCCCGGCCAAGGACCTGACCACGGTCTCGGACCCGGCTCTCTCCTGACCGGGCGGGCGACGGCCGTACTGGACGCCCGATTCCGGTTCGTCGGATGGAGCCCCGAAGCGGAGATCCTTCTGGGGTACCGGCCGGAGGAGGTGCTGGGACGGACCGCTGACGACGTCCTCGGGGAGGAGTTCACCCGAGCGACACCGCGCGCGGCCGACGGCCGGGAGGCACCGGGCCCGACCGGGGCGTACGGGATCCGGTCGATACGCCACCGTGACGGCCGTGCCCTGCCGGTCGCGCTCAGCCTCGGCCCGCTCCCCCGGGACCTGTGGCTGATGGTGGCGATGGACGTGGGGCGGCTGCACCGGCGCACCGTCGACCGGGCCGTGCTGGCCGGGCTCTACCACCAGTCACCGGTGATGCTGGTCGTCTACGACACCGACGCCCGGGTTCAGTGGATCAACGACGCCATCGAGACGGAGTTCGGCATCAGTCTGGAGGAAACCGCAGGCCTGCGCGTGCCGGAGATCCTGCCGGAAGGGGTGCTGCTCTCCCCGGAGGGCCGGGTCCTACGAGATGTCGAACAGCCCATCCGGGACGTCCTGCGTACCGGACAGCCGGTGACGGACATCCGCTTCCAGAGCACCACCCGCCTCGATCCGCACCATCGGCGCTTCTGGTCACTGTCCTACTTCCGTCTGCACGACGACTCCGGACGGACGATCGGGGTGTGCGAGGTCGGCCTCGACATCACCGACCGCTACGCGGCACGGGGGCGTCTGTCCCTGCTGAGCCGGGCGAGCGGAGGCATCGGCACGACCCTGGACATCCGGCGTACGGGCGAGGACCTGGCGGGGCTGGTCGTTCCCGAGTTCGCGGACGCGATCACCGTGGAGGTGCTGGAGCCCGTGCTGAGCGGCCAGGAGCCGCCTTCCGTCGGCCCCGACGCTGCTCCGGAGCTGCGGCGAGTGGCGCATCGCGCGCGCGACGAGGCGGCAGGCGGTGTCGCGGACGCCGTGGACGACACGCGCCTGCGCTGCCTGTCGGACGCCGCGTCGCTCGTCGACCCCGCCACCGGCGCGCTCGTCGTACCGCTGACGGCGCGAGGCGTCGTGCTCGGCGTGGCCGTCCTCGTACGGACCGCGCCGCGCGATCCCTTCGACACCGATGACATGGCGGTCGCCGGGGAGCTGGTCTCCCGCACCGCGGTGTGCCTGGACAACGCGCGCCGCTACGCACGCGAACACGCCACCGCGCTGACGCTGCAACGCGACCTGCTGCCGCACGGTCTGCCCCGGCCGACAGGGGTGGAGATCGCTCACCGTTACCTGCCCGCGGAGGGACCGGCCGGCGTCGGCGGGGACTGGTACGACGTGATTCCGCTCTCCGGCGCCCGGGTGGGACTGGTCGTGGGGGACGTGGCGGGGCACGGCCTGGGGGCCGCGGCCACCATGGGCCGGCTGCGCACCACGGTCGCCGCCCTGGCGGCACTCGACCTCGAGCCCGGCGAACTGCTCGCCCGCCTCGACGACCTCGTGGCCCGCGCCGGGTCACCGCCCTCGGCAGACCTCGCGGACGAGGATCAGGCGCTGGGCGTGACCTGCCTGTACGCCGTCTACGACGCCGTCTCCCGGCACTGCGTCATGGCGCGGGCAGGTCATCCGCCCCCGGCACTCGTCACGGCCGACGGCCGCACAGAACTCGTGAGCCTTCCCTCCGGCCCACCGCTGGGCCTGGGCGGCCTACCCTTCGAGAGCACCGAGTTCGACCTGTCCGAGGGCAGCGTGCTGGCTCTCTTCACCAACGGGCTCGTCGCAAGCCGCCGGCGGGACATCGACACCGGCATCAGCGCCCTGTGCGACACGCTGTCCCAGGTCGGGTCCGGCCCTCTGCAACAAGCCTGCGACGGTGTCGTCGGTGCCTTGCTGTCCCGGTCGCCCGAGGACGACGCGGCCCTGCTGCTCGTGCGCGTTCACGCGCTGCCCGAGGACCGGGTGGCGACGTGGGACATACCCGTCGACTCGGAAGAGGTGGCCCGAGCCCGGTCATTGAGCCGGGACCGGCTCGCCCGGTGGGGTATGCCGGACGAAACGTCGTTCGTCCTCGAACTCGTCGTCAGCGAACTGGTCACCAACGCGATCAGGTACGGCGGCGCCCCCGTCCGCCTGCGGCTGATCAGAGACCGGGGGCTGATCGTCGAGGTGTCGGACGGTGGCCACACCTCCCCGCACCTGCGCAGGGCCGCCACGGAGGACGAAGGGGGCAGGGGCCTGTTCCTCGTGGCGCAGGTGACCGAGCACTGGGGAACGCGCTACACGTCGACCGGTAAGACGATCTGGACGCAGATGCCGTCGGAACCGCGCGGGCTGCCCGCTGCGGCTTACGGCTTCTGACCTGCCCGCGCGGAGGCGTGCGGGCGGCTGCGCGACGGCTCCGCCCGTCTCACGGACGGCGGGGGGCCGGCTGGTCCCGCCATGCCTTGCGGGGGACGGCGGGTGCGTCGTGGCCCCCGTCCACGCCCGGTGCCGGCGGGGCGTGGACGGGGGCGTGGTTCACCCGACGAGCTGCTGGATCCAGCTCAGGGTGCGGGCGAAGACGTCCTCGACCTCGTCGTCGGACAGCCCGTACCAGACGTGGTCCGCGCCCGGGACCGTCCACAGGTCCACCGAGGCCCCGGCCTCGCCGAGGCGGGCGGCGAGCAGACGGCTGTGGTCGCAGTCGACCATGGAGTCCTTCTCGCCGTGCACCAGCAGGAAGGGCGGAGCGCCGGGGCCGACGTGGGCGACGGGACTGGCCTCCCGCGCGCGGTCGGGCACGTCGGCGGGGGCCGCGCCGAGCAGGAGCGCCTCGGGGGTGCGGGGGTCGTCGCCGTACCGGGTGAGGTCGCTCGGCGCGTACCAGGCGACGGCACCCCGCACCGGCGGGGCGTCCGGGGACAGGGCGAGCATCGAGGCGAGGTGCCCGCCGGCCGACTCGCCCCACACCACGGTGCGGCCGGTGTCCGTACCGAGTTCGGGGGAGCGCCGTTCGAGCCAGCGCAGGGCGCCGACCAGGTCGTCCAGCTGGGCGGGGAAGACCGCCTCGCCGGTGAGCCGGTAGTCCACGGAGGCGACCGCCAGACCCGCGGCGGCGAGCCTGGCGAACGGGCCGGGCTCCCACTGGCGCATCCGGTACCCCATGTCCTCGCGCCGGCCCCGGCGCCAGCCGCCGCCGTGCACGAAGAACACCAGGGGGGAGGGCGGCCCGCCGGGGCGTTCCGCCGGCAGCCACAGGTCCAGCTCCGGCGGGCGGACACCCGGCACGTCCGCGTAGGGCACCCCGCGCAGGAGGCGGACGCCGTCGGCGAGGACCGCGGCGGGCGGCAGCGGGGCCTCGTCGGGGTGGGGCGCCGCGATCAGGGACCGCAGGTCCGGCTCACGACTCATGGGTGCGCCACTTGTGGTCGGGGAGGAAGTTCACGTCGTACCGCTGGGGCACGGTGCCGAACTTGTGCGGTTCGGGGACGTACGGCTTCTGGGGCAGGCCCAGCTCCTCGGTGGGCGTGCCGAGGTTCTCGAAGAACCGCTCGAACGTGCCGCCCGGACCGGCGGCCACACCGACGATCCGGCTGTGGTGGCGCTCGATGCGGTAGGCGTGCGGGCAGTTCTTGGGGACGAAACCGAAGTCGCCGGCCGTCAGCAGCTTCTCGTGCTGCTCGCCCTCCAGGTCCTCCACGAACAGCCGCACCGCGCCGTCGGTGATGAAGAAGACCTCGTAGGTGTCCGGGTGGGAGTGGGCGGGGATGATGTCGCCCTTGGGGCCCTCACAGGTGAAGAAGTTGAACGTGTTCTCCGTCTGCTCCCCGCCCGCGTAGACGGTGAACAGGTCCGTGAACAGGTGGGCACGGTCGCCCATGCCCCGCTCGATGAAGTACGGCTTGCCCGGCTCTGGGGGAATCTGCGAGGCACGGCGGTAGGGCGTGGCGTACTCGAAGGTCATGGGTCTCCTTGGTTCGGCTCGAATGTCAGTGAGGCTGACATATGAGTCGGGGGATGTGCAAGACTTCGCTGACGTTTTCCCATCCGATATCCCATCCGATGCCGAGGAGCTCATGAACGCCGGACGCCGCAACCTGCCGCAACTGCTGGGCGAGGGGCGCAGATGGTTCGAGGACGCCCTGCTCACGGCCCTGGAGGCGGCCGGGGCGGAGCAGGTGTCGTCGACCCAGTTGCAGCTGTTCGCCGCCCTCGACGAGCGGGGCACGACGGTGTCGGAGCTGGCGCGGCGCATGGGGGTCACCCGGCAGACCGCGCACAAGACCGCGCACACCCTGATCGCCATGGGCCTGCTGGAGCAGGCACCGCACCCCGCGTCGGCGCGTCAGGTTCTGATCCGCCGCACACCGAAGGGCCGGCGCGCCCACGAGCGGGCGACGGGCGTCCTGGAGGGGCTGGAGCGCGTGCTGGCCGAGCGAATAGGCGAACGGTCCGTCGCGGAGCTGCGCGCCTTGCTGGAGATGCCCTGGGGCGAGCCCCCGGACCCCTCGGTCCCAGACGAGTGACCGACGGACCCCTCGGCTCCCGGGAAGGGATCACTGGCCCCTCGGGTGCCCTGGGAAGCGATCACCGTCACCCGCCCGGCCGTCCGCGACAGCGCCGACGGGGGGACTGCCCGGCCGCGGGAGTGTCGGAGCGCCGCCACCGCGACTCCGTACTTACTGTCAGTCGATATGACTTCACTCAACGCATGCGGCCGGCGTCACGACCGCAGACCGCTGAAGGCAGCCCGCTCGGCACTGGGGCTGACGCTGCCGCTCGCCGCCCTGCTGGTCCTCGCGGCGCCCGGCGCCCGAGCGGCCACGGCCGCACCCGCGGACGCCGACTGGAACGCCATCGCGCGCTGCGAGTCGGGCGGCGACTGGCACGCGAACACCGGCAACGGCCACTACGGCGGCCTCCAGTTCACGCAGTCCAGCTGGGTCGCGGCCGGGGGGCTCAAGTACGCGCCCCGCGCGGACCTGGCGACGAAGCGGGAACAGATCGCCGTGGCCCGGCGCCTCGCGGCCCTTCAGGGCATGAACGCCTGGTCCTGCGCCTGAGGGCGGGGCGTCTCCCGGCCAGGACGCCCCGCCGGGAGACGCCCTGCCGGGAGACGCCCTGCCCCCGGCGGCGGTGTTCACTCGCGTACGGCCGTCACATCACCGTTGACGGTGGTGAGGGTCATGCTGCGTCCCCCGGCGGCGCCGTCGGTCGGGACGGTCACGGACGGACGGCCGTTTGCGGTCCTGGCGGTGACCCGGTAGGCGGGGGCGTCGGCGGGCACCGAGACGCCGACCGAGCCGTTGGTGGTGGACGCGCCGACGGTGTCCGGAGCGTAGGCGCACCCGAGCGTCACGTCGCCGTTCACGGTGTGGGCGTGCACCTCCAAGCCCCGCACGGCCGTGGCCGCGACCGAGCCGTTGCGCGTGGCCAGCCGCAGGCGGGCGTCGTCGCGTCCCGAACCGGACACGGTGACGTCGCCGTTGACCGTGCTCAGATCCAGTTCGGCGTCGACGCCCACCGCCTCGACGCCGGCGTTGCGGGCGAGGACGGTGACGACCGCGCCGGCCGGGACGTCGACCTCCGGCATCCTGGGGCAGGCCTCCCCCTCGGTCTCCCCCTCGGCCTCCCCGTTGCGGTCCCCGTGCGCGCAGGACAGGTCCACGACCCAGGTCCCGTCCCGCTGGGTGACGCGACGGTCGACGCGCCGGTCCACGGCGAGCCGTTCGCCCTCCGCCGGCCGCAGGCGCAGTCCGTTCTCCGTCGTGATGAGGAAGGCCGGCGGTGATCCGTCGACGCCTTCCGCCACGGCGAGCGGGGCGGTTCCGTCCGGGTCGCCGCCTCCGCACGCCGTCATCAGGGCGAGGGCCGACGGGAGCAGGACGAGGCCGCGCAGCCGGGTGCGTGTCTTTGCCTCCATGACGGATCGGCTTCCCCGTCCGCCGCGATGCGTGCCTGCGAGACGGCGGACCCTGCCGCCACGCCCCTTTCCGGGCCCGGCGGCAGGCTTTCCCTACGCGGCCGGCAGCCCGGTCCCCGCACGGGTGATCGCGCGCAGCAGACGGTCGGCGTAGGCGCGGAACCGTTCCGCCATGTCGAAGTCCCGGGGTGCCGACGCCCAGCGGATCTGGAGCCCGTCCATCACCGCGAAGGTCTCGTCGATCACGGCGGGGATGTCGACGTCGGGCTTCAGCTCGCCCTGCTCGACGGCCCGCCGGAGCGTGGCCGACGCCATCGAAGCCAGCTCGGCGTAGCGGCGGTCGAAGTACGCGTGGGCCGGATGTCCGGGGTCGCCCGCCTCGGCGGCGAGGAGGTTGAACATGCGGGTGCGGCCGGGGCGGGCGGCGTTGTGGGCGACCAGGTTCAGCAGGGTCCGGTAGTGGGCGGTGGCCGACTCGGACTCCTGGGCGAAGAACCGCTCCCTGTCGTGCTGCTCGGCGCGCTCCAGGACCTGCACCAGGAGGTCCTCCTTGCTGCGGAAGTGGTGCAGCAGCCCGCCCTGGGTGAGGCCGGCGTCCTTGGCGATCCTGGCGAGGGAGGAGGCGTGGAACCCCCACTGGGCGAAGTGCTCGACGGCGGCGTCCAGGATGCGCAGGCGCCGCTCGTCCCCCACGGTGTACGACCCGCGAGCCGCCCGGTCGGCGCCCCTCCTGCTCTCTGCGTGCATGCCGTCACCCTAGGGCCTGGCGTCCGGGTCCACCCAGCCGGCCCACAGCCGCGTCCCAGCGGGCGGAGCCCGTCTCCCCGGCGGGGCGGAGCCCGTCTCCCCGGCGGGGCGGACCCCGTTCCGGCACCTGTGGGGTGACCGTCGGTTACACGAGCCATCGGGCCGAATGTTTCAAGCCCCGTGCAGGGTGATTCAAGCCACGCACGAGAAACCTACTACCCACTCGGTTTTCCTGTTTCCCTATGGCGGAGCGGCGACGGCGCCGCCCCGTCCCCATGGAGAACCGCCATGACCATGAGCCATGACGCCCCGCTCGGCGCCACACCGGCCCCGGCCGACGGCCCCTCCGTCTCCCCCGCCGATCTCTCCGCGGCTCGACCGGACGACGAGACCCCCGCGCCCGCACGGCTGGTGCTCGCACTGGCACTGGCCCAGTTCGGCGCCTACGTCGCCGTCCTCACCCCGGTCATGGTGACCCTCGCCCTCCGGGTCAGCCAGATCGTCCCCGAGGCCGACCGCGGTACCGCCCTCGGGCAGGTCCTCTCCCTGGGCGCGCTGCTGGCGATGCTCGGCAACCCGGTCTTCGGCGCCCTGTCGGACCGCACCACCAGCCGCTTCGGGCGCCGCCGCCCCTGGCTGGTGGGCGGCATGGCCGCCGGCCTGGTGGGTCTCACGATAGTCGCCGCCGGCGGCAGCGTCCCCCTGCTGATGCTCGGCTGGGCGGTCGCCCAGCTCGGCATCAACGCCTGCCTGGCCGCGCTGACGTCGTGCGTCCCGGACCTGATCCCGCCCCGGCAGCAGGCCCGTGTCTCGGGCGTCATCGGCCTCACCATCTCCCTGGCCATGGTCGCGGGCACGGTCCTCGCGCAGGTCTTCAGCGACTCGCTCGCCCTGGCCTTCCTGGTCCCCGGCGTCATCGGCCTGGCCACCGTCGTCCTGCTCGCCGTGACGATCAAGGACCGGCCCGCCCGCCCCGGCGCCTTCGCGCCGTACACGGTCCGGACCTTCCTGCGCAGCTTCTGGGTCAACCCGCGCCGGCACCCCGACTTCGCCTGGAACTTCGCCGGCCGCTTCCTGGTCTTCACCGGCGCCTCCTGCGTCACCAGCTACCAGGTGTACTTCCTGATGGACCGCCTCGGCTACGACGCCGACGCCGTCACCGACAAGGTGCTCGTCGGCACCGTCGTCATGGTCGCCGCCACCGTCGTGGGCTCCGTCCTCGGCGGCCAGCTCTCCGACCGCTCCGGCCGGCGCAAGCCCTACGTGCTGGGCTCCTCGCTCGTGATGGGCATCAGCCTGGCCCTGCTCGCCACCGCGCAGTCCTTCACCCTGTACGCCGTCTCCCTGGCCGTCTTCGGATTCGGCCAGGGGCTCTACCTCGCCGTCGACATGGCGCTCGCCGCCGCGGTGCTGCCCAACCCCGAGGAGTCCGCGAAGGACATGGGCGTGCTGAACATCGGCAACGCGCTCCCCCAGTCCCTCGTCCCGATCATCGCTCCGGCCTTCCTGGCGATCGGCGGAGGCGGCAACTACGGCGCGCTGTTCCTCTTCGGCGGGATCGCCGCCGCGCTGGGCGCCGGCGCCGTCCAGCTCGTCCGCTCCGTCAAGTAGCGCCTCGCCCCCGACACGGC